>JBCCYI010000110.1:0-14494 GCA_039189975.1 Pseudomonadota bacterium | reverse complement strand
CGATGGGGTGGGCGCTGGGGTGGGCTGCGCGGCTGCGGCGGCCGCAGGGGCCGCAGGGGCCGCCATGGCGGCAGCCGCCGCCGTTTCGGGCACGGGCGTGTCTGAGCTGGTCTCCGGGGTGTCCCCGGTAAGGCCACGCTCGGCGTCGCGCAGGGCGGCTTCCGCGATCTCGAGCTTCTCCGCCTCGGTCAGTTCGATGGTGCCGTCCTCGACCTCGGCGTCGTCCGCCTTGTCCTCGGGGGGGGCGCTGTCCGCTTCACTCTCCGCGTTGGTCTCGTTGCCCGCTTCGGCGTCGTTCTCCGCTGGCGCCTCGGCGTCCGCCTCCGCTGGGTCGGCGCTTTCGGCCTCTGCGGTCTCAGGTGCCGCGTCTGCTTGGGCATCGGAATCGCTGGATGCGGTGTCCTGCGTCTCGGCGTCGTTGTCCGGATGTGTCTCGGGGGCCTCGTCCTCAGGCGTCTTGGGATCGGTCACAAATGGGCTCCCTCGGGTTCGGCGAATCTGTCAGCGGAGGGCCGCGCCTCCGATCATGGACCTTATCCCGCGCGCCGTGTCGCCTCAAGCGCCGGAAATTGTGCCAACGATGTACCTCATTGCCTCGATCATCGCGCGTGTGTCGGGTGCGCTGGCTGTCGTGATGGAACGGGTGGTCGACGGGGGCGCGGCGGACCACGCGCTGGCCACGGCCGAGGACAGGGCGACGACATGGATCGGCGCGGCCGCATGCGCCCCAGTCACCGCATCTGCGACGAGCGCGGCGCTGCGTGGCGAAAAGAGCGGAAGAAGGAGCGGACCAGGCGCGCGCAGGGCCTTACAGGCGACGTCGGTCAGGGGGACGGGCCGCTGGTCGTAGATGGCGACACGCTCGGCTCTGAGCCCGGCGGCCACCAGCCGTTCGACCAAGTTACCCGCCTGATGGGCGCCCGCAAGGTGAAGGACCGGCCCCTCAGGCGCGGCCGCGATCACATCTTCGGCCAGCTGCTCCGCCGTGCCTTGTGCGATGCGGGGGATCAGGCCCTCAGCGCGCGCGGCTGCCCCGGTCCGCGTGCCGACGCACCAGACCGGGCGGCGGACATCCCGCAGCGCGGGCGCGGCAACCCGCACAGCGTTTTCTGAGGTGAACGCGATCTCGGCCTGCGCGGGCAGAGGAGGGACCGGGCCAACCGGGACGATCCGCAGGACCGGGGAGAGGAGTGTTTCGGCGAAGGGGCCGAGCGCCCTCTCCGCCTCTTGCGCGAAGCGCGCTGCCGCAGGGGCAGGCCGCGTAATGAGCAGCGTGATCTCCGACGGGTTCACTTCGGCGCTTTCCGTGTCTATGTGCGACGCCAACCCTAGCCACATTCACAGGCGCATGCCACCGACAGACCGCCCCACCTCCCTGACCTTGCTGGGCCTTGAGAGCAGCTGCGACGACACCGGCGCGGCCGTGGTGCGCTGGTCGGACGGAGATGCGCCGCAGATCCTGAGCAATGTCGTCTTTGGCCAGGATGCGCTGCACGCGGCCTACGGCGGCGTGGTCCCGGAGATTGCGGCACGGGCCCATGCCGAAAAGCTGGATCTTGCGGTGCGGCAGGCCCTGGAACAGGCCGAGTTCGCTCTGCCTGCGCTCGACGGGATCGCCGTGACGGCGGGGCCCGGCTTGATCGGCGGCGTGCTCTCGGGGGTGATGTGCGCCAAGGGGTTGGCGCTCGGCGCGGGGCTGCCGCTGATCGGGGTCAACCACCTCGCCGGACATGCTCTGACACCGAGACTGACGGACGGGCTGGCCTTTCCTTACCTGATGCTCCTTGTCTCCGGCGGCCATTGTCAGTTCCTCATCGTTGAGGGGGCGGACCGGTTTCGCAGGCTCGGCGGGACGATCGACGATGCGCCGGGCGAAGCGTTTGATAAGGTCGCGCGGCTCCTGGCTCTGCCTCAACCGGGGGGGCCTTCTGTCGAAGAGGCCGCGCGCGACGGAGACCCGGAGCGTCTGTCGTTGCCGCGCCCGCTGCTCGATCGCGCGGGGTGTGACCTGTCGTTTTCCGGGCTCAAGACGGCGGTCTTGCGCAGCCGTGATGGCTTGATGGCCTCCCTGGGCGGGTTACGCAGGGCAGATCGTGCGGATCTTTGCGCGGCCTTCCAACGCGCCGTGGCGGAGGTGCTGGCCGAGAAAGCGCGCCGTGCCCTAGCGACATACCTGGCGGGCAAACCGGGCGCGCCCGCCTTTGCCGTGGCGGGCGGGGTGGCCGCCAATGGGGAAATCCGCGCGGCCCTGAAGGCGGTGTCTGCAGCGGCGGGTGTCCGGTTTACCGCGCCGCCGCTGGGGCTCTGCACAGACAATGCAGCGATGATCGCCTGGGCCGGCATCGAACGCGCGCGCCTCGGACTATGGGACGGGCTCGATCTGCAAGCCCGCCCGCGCTGGCCCCTCGACAGCGCGGCCGCGCCCATGCTGGGATCGGGCAAACGCGGCGCGAAGGCATGAGGCGGCAGAGGGCCTGCGAGATCGCAAGGGGAGACAAGCGTGATGCAATACTGGCTCTTTAAATCCGAACCATCGGAATGGTCCTGGCAGGCGCAGCTCGCCAAAGGGGTGTCCGGCGAAGAGTGGAACGGTGTGCGGAACTATCAGGCCCGCAACTTCATGCGCGAGATGGCCGTGGGCGATCTCGGCTTTTTCTACCACTCGCAAAAGGAGAAGGCGGTGGTCGGCATTGTCGAGGTCTGCGCCGCATCGCACCCTGATTCGACAACAGACGACCCGCGCTGGGAGTGTGTCGATATCCGTGCGATCCGACCCTTTGTCCGGGCCGTGACTCTTGATGAGATCAAGGCGGAGCCTGCCTTGGCGGAGATGGTACTTGTGCGAAACTCACGCCTGTCGGTGCAGCCCGTGACAGCAGCGGAATGGGACAGGATCTGTGAGATGGGCATGACCGATCCTGGGGGCAGCCCATCCACCGGCTAGCGAGTGCGCCTCCCGAGGTCTCGGTCTTGCCCGTGCCGGTCGGTCTTGGAGGTGCGCTGTCGCGGCGGCTTTTCTCGCAAGAGGGAAGGATCGGGCGGTGCGCCGGGCGCGGAGAGATCGCCACGCTTGCTCCCTGGGCAGGTACGAGGCTCAGGCAGCGACGCGAGACCCCTCGAAGGGCGCGCAAGTCATCACTTCCGCTGTGCGGCTTCCTTGGGGTGCTCTGGAATGACGGGCGCCCAAAAAAATGAGGGTCGGGCAAACGCACCGACCCTCATCCCACGTGTCTCGCACCACGTCGTCTCGTAAGGGCCAGCGCTCCTGCACCGGCCTTTTGAAAATGCGAAAAACAGGCCGACTTGTCAAAATGCAAACGTGTCGACTTTTAGTCGACTTGGCTCGCCTGGCGCGATGGAGCCTGCCAAAGCGCAGCGCTCCGCCGGAGACCGATCCGTCACGCGTAGACGCTCTCTTTGCCGAAGTGCGTCGTCAACAGGTAGTAGACGACAGCACGGTACTTGTTGCGCTCCGACTTGCCGTAAGTCTCGACCACGGCCGCGATCGCACTGTCGAGCTCCGGGCCGTCCGCGAGCCCCAACTTCTTGATCAGGAAATTGTCCTTTACGGTTTCCAGCTCGCTCGGCTGGGAGGACGCGACCGTTTCACTATCTGCGTTGTAGATCGACGGTCCGAGGCCGACGACCACTTTCGTCAGCAGGTCCATATCCGGCTCCACGCCACATTTGCTGCGCAGATCTCCTGCATACTTCTCAATTAGCTCATCGCGCTGGCTCATCGGTGTCTCCGTCCCTCTGTCTCCACTCCGCGGCTTTGTCGCCGTCACAGAAGCGTGAACGGCGGCTTGCTGCGGTACAAGAGAAATCTCTCGTGCAGCGCGTTCTTGCCGGGATTTGCGGACAGGCGCGCTACCCGCGCCCGTAGGCGTCTTCGTAGCGGATGATGTCGTCCTCGCCGAGATAGCTGCCGGTTTGCACTTCGATGAGGTACATCGGCAGGCGTCCTGGGTTGGCCATGCGGTGGACTGTTCCGAGCGGGATGTAGACTGACTGGTTCTCGGTGATGAGCTTGGTCTCTTCGCCGATCGTGACCTCTGCCGTTCCGGCAACGACCACCCAGTGTTCGGACCGATGCATGTGCGATTGCAGGCTGAGCACGCCGCCCGGACGGACCATGATCCGCTTGACCTGGAAACGGGCGTCCATGCACAGGGTCTCATACCAGCCCCAGGGCCGGTGAAAGCGTGGATAATCGTCGGCTTGGTGGACCTTGCTCTGACGCAAGGCGGAGACGACCTGCTTGACGTCCTGCGCCTTGTGTCGGTCCGCGACCAGAACCGCGTCGCGCATTGCGACCACCACCGTGTCCTTCAAGCCGAGACCGACAACGTGCATCGCACTCTCTTCGGAGCGCAGATAGGTGCCCTCGCAATCCAAGGCCGTGACCGCGCCGACGGCGGCGTTGCCCGACGCGTCGACATCCGCCGTTTTCCAAAGAGCATCCCAGGCGCCGAGATCCGACCACGTTGCCGAAAGCGGGACGGCGGCGACCCGCTCCGCGCGCTCCATGATCGCAAAGTCAAAGGAAATTGCGCGGGCATCGGCAAACGGTGCCTCGGCCAAGCGGAAGAGCGACAGATCCTCACGCCCGCCGTCAACCGCGGCGCGGACGGGGGCAAGCATGTCCGGCGCGTGGGCCGCGAACGCGTCCAGCACGTCGCCCACGCGGAACAGAAAGATGCCCGCGTTCCACAGGTAGTTTCCGGCGGCGATCATCTGTGAGGCTGTCTCCACGTCGGGCTTTTCCCGAAACGAGGCGAGCGGGACGGGGCTGCCCGCCGCATCGGGCGCGGTCGAAAGCTCCAGGTAGCCATAGCCCGTCTCCGGCCGGTCCGGCGTGACGCCGAACGTGACGAGCGCACCCTCTTGTGCGGCCGCCGCACCGCGCTGGACGGCGGCTTCGAAGGCCTCGGGGTCGCCGATGATATGGTCCGACGGGGCGACCAGCGCCAGCGCCTCACGCCCCTCGGCCGCCTCGACCATCACCGCTGCGGCGAGGATAGCGGGCGCCGTGTCCCGTCCCACGGGCTCGACGACGACGCGCGCGTCTGACAAGCCGATCTCGCCAGCCTGCTCGGAGGCCATGAAGCGAAAATCCACATTCGTGACGATGGTTGGACGGCCGTAGGCGGGTGAGGAGAGCCGGCGCAGCGTCGCTTGATATAGGCTTTCGTCCCCCAGGAGGGGGGCAAATTGCTTGGGATAGCTCTTGCGCGAGGTCGGCCAGAGCCGCGTCCCCGAGCCGCCACACAAAACGATGGGATGAATGGTCACGTGCTTGTCCTGCCCGAGATGTCGCGTGCAGCGGACATGCCATTGCGGGCGTCCTGTGTCACCCTCTGACAGGTGCGGCTTGGCGCTTTTTTGGGCAAGGGTCGGCGCGCAAGGTCTCCGCGCCGACGCAGATGGCGCGTGCTCGGCGTGGTCAGGTGGGGCCCGATGAGCGCAACGCCCGAAAAATGTCTCTGATCTGCCTACAATGGGCCCTCACATTCAGGCATTGTTCAGTGGAAACCCTTACGAGCTGAGACCTATGGACCTCGATTTCTTGATTTCGAATATTTCCGGTAGCGCGTTGGTCATCCTTCTGATCGCTGCCTTTCTCATCCTTGCTGTCTTTCTGGGGGTCAAGGTTGTCCCCCAGTCTGAAAAATACGTGGTGGAGCGGTTTGGCCGCCTGCGCGCGGTTCTTGGGCCGGGGATCAACCTGATCGTGCCCTTCATTGACCGTGTGGCGCACAAGGTGTCGATCCTGGAGCGGCAGTTGCCCAATGCCACGCAGGACGCCATTACCGCCGACAACGTGTTGGTCAAGGTCGAGACCAGCGTGTTCTACAGGATTCTGGAGCCCGAGCGGACCGTCTACCGGATCCGCGATGTCGACGCCGCCATTGCAACGACGGTTGCAGGGATCGTTCGCGCCGAGATCGGCAAGATGGAGCTTGACGAGGTCCAGTCCAACCGTGCCAGCCTGATCAACACGATCAAGGCGAACGTGGAAGAGGCGGTTGTCGATTGGGGGATCGAGGTGACACGCGCCGAAATCCTAGACGTCAATCTCGACGACGCCACGCGCGAAGCGATGTTGCAACAGCTCAATGCCGAACGGGCCCGCCGCGCCCAGGTGACGGAAGCCGAGGGCCAGAAACGCGCTGTTGAGCTACAGGCCGACGCGGAGCTTTATGCCGCCGAGCAGGCCGCAAAGGCGCGTCGTGTCGAGGCCGAGGCAGAAGCCTTCGCCACCGCTGTCGTGGCCCGGGCCATTGCCGACAACGGGACGGAAGCTGCGCAATATCAGGTGGCGCTGAAGCAGGTCGAGGCGCTCAATAAGCTGGGGGCGGGCACCGGAAACCAAACCGTGATCCTGCCCGCGAATGCGATCGAGGCGTTCGGAGACGCCTTCAAGATGCTTGGAGGGCGACGGTGATGGCAGAGTGGCTTACAGCATTTCTGGGCGAAGTATGGTGGCGCCAATGGTGGGCGTGGGGCATGCTCGCCGCTCTTTGCGGTATCTTCGAGTTGATCCTGCCCGGCGATATCTTCCTCGGTTTTGCCGTTGGAGCCAGCGCGATGGCGCTCGCCTTTCTCGTCGGTGATCCGGTGGCGGGCTGGATGCCCGAGGGCTTGCCGGCGCTCAGCGTGACGTTCGCCGTCCTCTCGATCCTGGCATGGATTGCGCTGCGCACGCTCATGGGAGTCCGCCAGGGCCAGACCCGGATTTACCATCACGACATCAACGAAGAGTAGCCGCTCCAGCGATCTCTCCTCTTCGAGCACGGGTGTCGTGCAAGGCAGCGCCGCCCCGCAAGGTTTCACAATCCCTGCACATGCGCGGTTCAGGCGACGAGTTGCTCAGCCTTCTTGAGATCGACAGAGACAAGTTGGCTCACGCCCTGTTCCTGCATCGTCACACCAAAGAGACGGTCCATACGGCTCATGGTGATCGCATGGTGCGTGATGATCAAAAAACGCGTCTCCGTCCGGCGCGTCATCTCGTCGAGAAGATCGCAGAACCGTGTAACATTCGCATCGTCCAGCGGTGCATCGACCTCATCCAGAACGCAAATCGGCGCCGGGTTGGCGAGAAACACCGCAAAGATCAGTGCCATAGCCGTTAGTGTCTGCTCCCCTCCGGAAAGCAGCGACAACGAGCTCAGCTTCTTGCCCGGCGGCTGACACAGGATCTCCAGACCAGCTTCGAGCGGGTCGTCACTCTCCACGAGCTCAAGCCTGGCGCTTCCGCCGCCAAAAAGATGCGTAAAGAGCAGCCGGAAATTGCCGTTCACTTGCTCGAACGCCGTCAGCAAACGTTCGCGTCCCTCGCGGTTCAGGCTCGCAATGCCGGCGCGCAGGGCGCGAATCGCCTCTTCCAGCTCCGACTTTTCGTCCTTCAGCGCTGAATGCTCAGTCTCTATCTCGGCGGCATCCTCCTCTGCGCGGAGGTTGACCGCGCCCAGGGCGTCGCGTGCACGCCGCAATCGCAAGATCTCGCTCTCGATCTCCGTCGCCGCCGGAATAGCCTCAGGGTCAGTGTCGAGTTTGGCCAGCAGGTCCTCTGGGGCGACCCCGAGCTCATCCTCGATCGCCGTTGTCGCGGCCGCGAGAACGTCTCGCCCCGCTTCGGCGCGCGCTTCGGACGCCGCCCGCTCCGCACGCGCGTCCGACACGGCCTGTGAAGCTTCCCGCTCCGCGCGCTCAGCGTCGCGCAGTGTTGTTTCCCCCTGGGCGAGCGCATCGGCCGCCGAGCGGCGCCGGATCTCGGCATCCTCCAGGCCCGAAACGATGCGGCCCAACGCCTCCGCAACCGCGGCTGGTGCCTTGCGCGCCTCCGCAAGTTCCGTTTCCGCCGCTGTCATCCGACGGCCAAGGTCGGCCCCGCGTCCTTCCGCGGTGCGCAGCCGTTCACGCCAACGATCGGTTTCACGACCAACTTCGGCGATCCGCCGCGTGCGCGCGGTGCCAATGCGGCGCAGTTCCTCCTCGCGGGCGCGGGCGGCGATCATGTCCGCGCGCGATCCCTCCGCAGCCGCTTTCGCGGCGGTACAGGCTTCGCGGGCAGACGCCAGGTCTGGCAGGGCAATGCGTTGCGCACGTGCCTCGGCCAATGCGCCTTCGGCGATCTGCGCCTCCTCGTCGTGGCGGGCGACAGCGAGCTCTGCCGCTTCACGCTTGGTGTCCGCCATGGCCTGGGCGTTTTCCGCCGTTGTCAACGCGCGTGTCGCCTCCGTCACCCTTGCATCGGCTGCGCGTCGCGCAGCGCGCGCGTCCGTATCGGCCTTGGCCGCCTCCGCAAGACGGGCGGTCAGCACCTTGTGGGCCTGTTCAGCCCCTGCTGCGCGCGAGGCCACCTCTTCCAGATCACGTTTCAGCGCCACCATACGGTTGAGCTGCTGCAGACGCAGGGCAGCTGCGGAGGGGGCATCGTCGGCCGCCGCGCGCAGACCGTCCCACCGCCAAAGATCGCCCTCGCGGCTGACAAGGCGCTGTCCGGGCTTCAACAGAGGTTGCAGGCGCGGCCCATCCGCACGATCTACAAGCCCGACCTCACCGATCCGCCGCAGAAGGACGTCTGGCACGTCGACATGGGCGGAGAGCGGGTGCGCGCCGCCCGGCAAGCCTTGTGGCGCGGGATAGGCGGGCAAGGGCACCCAGCCGGACGGCATCTCGCCGTGGGCGACGGGCGCGCGCAGATCATCGGACAGGGCAGCCCCCAACGCCTGCTCAAAGCCAGGTGTTGCAGTCACTTGGTCGAGGACCTGACCATCGCCGCCAGCCGCCCGCTCCACGAGCCGTGCCAGGGCGGAGACTTCGGCACGCAGCGCTTGCGCCTCACCCTCGGCGGCGGAATGCTCGGCGCGGGCAGTCGCCTCCCGCGCTGCGGCGTCCGTGCGCTCTGCATCAGCGGCGGCCAGCGCCCTCTCGGCTGCGGCCGCGGCGTCCGTGGCCTCGGCCAGGGCGGATTGCGCCGCGACCGACTGGTCGGCCGCCGCCGACAAAGCGTCGTTCGCCTGGGTCGCGGCAGCGGCGGCCTTCTGTGCTTCCGCGCGGTGTCGTTCGAGGGTGCGTTCCGTATCCGCCTCCAGCCGTTCAACAGATTGGTGACGCGCGGCTAACCGCGCGGCATCTTCGGTCAGGCGTCCAAGCTCCGTTTCCCGCTCGCTGAGGCTGGACGCCGCGATGGTAGCAGCCTCGGCAGCGGCCTCGAGCTTTACGTCCTGGCCCTCCGCGTCAGAGGTCAAGCGGGCAGCTTCCTCTTCGAGCTTGGCGATGGTCTCGCCTGCGTCCTTGTTGAGGCCCGACTCTCGTTCGGAATCGCGCGCCAGCTGCTGCGCGCGTTTTTCGAGCGATGCGATGGCTTCGTCCGCGCGTTTGGCTTCTTCGGTGAGCTGACCCCGCTCGACGTTGAGTCGTTGGACAATCGCCGCTGCGATGGCCTCCTCCTCGCGCAGGGCGGGAAGTGCTGCATCGGCCGTCTCGCGCGCCCGGGTTGCAGCGGAAGCCGCCCGCTCCGCCTGAGACGTCACCTTGGTGAGGTCCGTGAGTGTTGCGGCCGCCTTTGCCGCAGCGGCCTGCGCTTCGGCCCAGCGCCGGTAGAGCAGCAAACCTTCGGACTGACGCAAGTCCGCCCCGATCTGTCGATAGCGTGCGGCCTGGCGTGCCTGCCGCGCAAGGGACGTCAGCTGTTGGGCGAGGCTCTCAAGCACATCGTCGAGCCGCGAGAGGTTCTGCTCGGCGGCATTGAGCTTGAGCTCAGCCTCGTGCCGGCGTTGGTAGAGCCCCGAAATGCCTGCGGCTTCTTCGAGGATGCGTCGCCGCGCTTTCGGTTTGGCGTTGATCAACTCCGAAATCTGGCCCTGGCGGACCAACGCGGGTGAGTGTGCTCCGGTCGAGGCATCCGCGAAGAGCATCTGGACATCGCGCGCGCGCACATCCTTGCCATTGGTCTTATACGCGCTGCCCGCGTCCCGCGTGATGCGCCGTATAATCTCTAGCCCGTCGGTGTCATTGAACGCAGCCGGTGCGAGGCGGTCGGCGTTGTCGATCAGGAGGCTGACCTCGGCGAAATTCCGCGCCGGGCGCGACGAGGCCCCTGCGAAGATCACATCCTCCATCCCGCCGCCGCGCATCGCCGTGGGCCGGTTCTCGCCCATCACCCAGCGCAGCCCTTCGAGCAGGTTGGACTTGCCGCAGCCATTCGGGCCGACCACCCCCGTCAGCCCGTCGCCGATGACGAGATCCGTTGGGTCGACGAAGCTCTTGAACCCGTTGAGGCGAAGGCGTGTGAAGCGCACCGGCTATCCGTTCTCTCGTGCTACGCGCGCGGAGCGCGGGGGCAAGGTGAGTCTCTGAGGCCATAGGCTGGCGCGGAGGGGCTTCGTCTGTCAAGGGGGCGACACAGGATGTGCGCGACATCTTGCGGAAATCCACAAGATATATGCGGAGCTGGGTCAGCAGGCCAGCCGTGCTTCCGACACCGAAGCGTCGCCCCGCAGCGTTCCGGACCTGACGCGGCAGCCAGAGGCTTGCTCCATCGCGAGGCCGGCGCGGGCGACGTAATCCGCGGTATTGAACGTCGCGCGCAGGTCCACGTTGCGGCGGACGGCATGCGCCCGGCTGCCCGCAATACGCACGGAGTAGACCGAATCGGCCACTGCAACCCGCGTCGGGGGAACCCCGGCGAAGTCCGACAATGGATGCGGGCTGTCACAGGCGGCGAGGGCAAACATCGCAAGCAGCGCGGTGAACGGTCGGGGAGCGGGCAGACGTCGCATGCCCGTGATGGTCCCCGATCAAGGTTAATGCCACGTTAACTCGCGGCGGGCGCGAAAGATCAGGAGAGGGACTTGAGAGCCAGGGTCTCGTCGCGCAACCAGGTCACGAACCCGCGGGGATTGTCGCTCCAGTTCGCGATGACGTCTCGTTCGATCGGCTCGCCGACAATAGGCGCCTGCGGTCGGTTGAGCGCGTGCACGACTTCGTAGAGCAGCAGGCCCTGCCGCAGGGTCGACGACACGCGGTTTGAGATCTGATACCAGCGCGAGTTCTGCCCCGGGAAGAAGACCGGCAACACCCGCGCGCCGGAGCGCTGGATCATCTTGGAGGTGAAGGGGTTCCACTCCCGCTCGATGGCCGGGCCGAACCACGTCTCCGATGCGGCGACAACGCCTGAAGGGAAGAGCACGATCGCACCGCCGTCCTTAAGGTGCTCCATCGATTTCTTCCGCATTTCCAGGTTTTGTTGGAGCGCGTCTTCTTCGTGGGCAAAAGGGACCGGGATCATGAACTCGTCGATCTCGGCGACACCGGTCAGAAGTGAGCGCGTCAGGATCTTGTAGTCCGTCCTGGCCCGGCCCATCAGCTCCGCCAGCACCATCCCGTCCACCAGCCCGTGGGGGTGATTGGCCACTACGACGAGCGGGCCGTCACGCGGGATCCTGTCGATCTGTTCCTGCGGGGTGCGCAGGGGAATGCCCATGACGTCCAGCGCCTGTTTCCAGAAGGCCTGACCATGGGGGACGCCCATCGCCTCGAACTTTCGGATCAGGCGCAGGAGGCGGAGCTTGCCGGTGATCGCTTCCATCGTCTGAATGGTGCGCACCTGCAATGGATTTGTGAAGGTATGTGCATAGGACAGGCGCCGCCGATCATAGGGCTGATCTGCCAGCGCGCTGCCATCGCCCTGTCCATTCAGCGTCGAAGTTGGGGCGCGATGCGCGATCACTCCCCTTGGGTGCGTCGTGTCGACCAAGCCGCGCTGCCTCCGCTCTGATCAGCTCCGCACGGGTGCGCGCAGCTACATTTCTTCGCCGAACCTCGACGCGACGAGGGTTGCCAAGGCGTCGGCCAAAGCTTGTGCCTGCGCACCCCGCGTTTCGACCTCAATACTGCTTCCTTTTGAGGCTGCCAACATCAAAAGCCCCATGATGCTGTCGCCGGAGGCATCCAAACCGTCGCGGCGCACAATCGCCGTCGCGTCGTAGTCCTCCACCGTTTCGACAAACTTCGCCGAGGCGCGGGCGTGCAGGCCCTTTTCGTTGACGATCTCGAGTGTGCGCACGACCGGCCCGCTCATGTCTCGCCCCCGCCGCATCCGGAATAGGCGTCGATGTACTTGCGCCCGGCTGTCAGGGCGCCCTCCACGGCGGCCTCAATCGGGCCACGCCGCGACTTCGCGAGCTTTATGAGCATGGGTAGGTTCGCCCCATAGAGGATTTTTCGATTGAGCGGGGCGCAGGCCTTCAGGCTCAGGTTCGACGGCGAGCCGCCGAACATGTCCGTCACGATGACCACGCCATCGCCTTCGTCCACCGCATCGGCCGCCGCACAGATCTCGGCTTGTTTCTGGCTGCGGTCATAGTCCGGGGCGATGGAGATCGCACGCATATTGGGCTGCGGTCCGACGACGTGTTCGACCGCAGCCAGGTATTCGCGCGCAAGACCGCCGTGGGCGACGATCACAATCCCGATCACACACCAGTCTCCCGCGTCCGCACATCGTGCTGCCCCGTCGAAGCGCCGTGCCCCGAGCCCTGCGTGGCCTCGCGCGGCACCGCTGAGCCGCTCCGCGGCTCGGCGCGCTCCAACTCCCGGTGCCGAATAGACACCTGCCATCCATCGCTCGCAAGCGTATTCACAAGCAGTTCCGCAGTTGCCACGGATCTGTGGCGCCCGCCGGTGCACCCAAATGCGATGGCGAGATGGGCCTTGCCCTCCTCGACATAGGCAGGCAGCAGCAGCCGCGTGAGGTCTGCGATCTTGTCGAAGAACGGCATGAACCGCGGATCCTCGGCAATGTACTCGGCCACGGCGGGGTCGCGACCGTCGCCGTCGCGCAGCACGGTGTCCCAGTAGGGATTGCGCAGGAACCGGCAGTCAAACACCATGTCCATCCCGCGCGGCAGGCCCCGCTTGTAGGAAAACGACTGCACCGACACGGCCAATCGGTGTTCCGACGGACCCCCGTACCAGCGCGCCATTTCCGCGCGCAATTCGTGCTGATTGAGGTCGGTGGTGTCCACCAGGACATGGGCGCGCGCGCGGATCGGCTGAAAGAGGTCGAATTCCCGTTCGATCCCGGCAAGCGGTGCTTCGGCCGGAGCCATCGGGTGGCGCCTTCGGGTCTCGGAAAAACGACGTAGCAGCACGTCTTGCGAACAATCGAGATAGAGCACCTCGAAGTCCGCGCCCGAGGCCCTATCGAGCAGCTCCAGGAAGGCCGCAACGGAGAAGTCGCGGTTGCGCGTATCCACTCCAAGTGCCAGCCGCGCGCTGCGCGGCGGGCCGTCGAGCAGGCGGGGAATGAGCGAGAGAGGCAGGTTGTCGATCGCCTCGAACCCGAGATCCTCAAGCGCCCGGATCGCCGTGGAGCGACCCGCGCCGGAGGGCCCGGTGACAAGGACAGCGGGCGGAGTCTTGTCCGCCATAAGTGCCGGCACGCGGCCAGGGGTGGCGGCGAGGTGAGCTGGTGGCGATTGCGTCATCGGGCGGGCGCATCCGGAGCGGCAGGGACCTCGCGGGCTCCCGCGAGGCACAAAAGAAGGGCTGACGCGACATGTGCGCCTTCCATCCGGCGAAACAAGGGCAGGGCGATGCCCATGATCCTCGTTTCGCGATAGGGCGGCAGGCGCTCGGTCTCGACGGTGTCAAGATCGACAACGGCCCGAAGGGGCACGTCGGCCACGGGCGAAAGACGCATAAGACCCAGGCCGCGCACTTCGAGCAAGCCGGCGATGCTGGCGGGTGCCCTGGCCGTAAGCGTTCCGGCCTGAAGGCGCAGGGCCGTTCGGTCATCCGCGACGAGACGCGCGCCGAGCCCAATGCATTGAAGCGCGAGCGCGGACTTGCCGCTGCCCGAGCGCCCGGTGATGAGCAACCCGGCCCCGTTTTGGGCGATGGTGGTCGCGTGCATGGTGGTTGTGGCATCGGAGGGCACGGCGCCGCGTGCGGACGGTGTGACAGTGTCGACCCGGGCGAGCGGGGAGGCGGAGCATGCCACATTCGCGTCGGGAACGTTGTCCTGTGTCATGACCCCGACCCGCTAAACCGGCAGGCCGACCACGAAGCGTGCGCCCAGCGGCTCCGATGTCAGATCAGCGTCGGTGGGGCGGATGTTTTCGGCCCAGATCACGCCGCTGTGGGCCTCGACGATCTGCTTGGAGATCGCGAGGCCAAGCCCCGAATGGTCGCCAAACTGGCCGGGCGGCCGTTCGGAATAGAAGCGGTTGAAGATCTTGGTGAGCGCCTGCTCGGGGATGCCCGGACCGGTATCCTCGACCACGACAAGGACCCGGTTTTCACGCTTGCGCGCCCAGACGCGCACGGCATCGCCCTCCTCACAAAAGGAAACCGCATTTGTGATGAGATTGACGAAAACCTGTGCCAAGCGCGCTTCCAGCCCGTAGATCGCCATGGGCGCCTGTGGCATATCGGTGATGAATTCGACGCCGCGCTCCTGGGCCTGTTCGCCCAGATG
>JBCCYI010000109.1:0-14673 GCA_039189975.1 Pseudomonadota bacterium | reverse complement strand
TTCTTCAGCACGCCGATGATCTTGTTTCGGGGGGCTTACGCGGCCCCACCGGGGCCACGGTCCCATTCCAACGCCGTGACCCGCTTGCGCGTCATGGGTCTTCCTCCTTCAGTCAAAGGTCGAAAACTCCAGTGCCCAATGCCCCGGATCTCGCCGAAAAGGGCAACCGCCCCCAAACCACGCCCTCATCGACGCAGCGCCGCTCAACTGTCTCGATGAGCTGCCGGAACAGACCGCTCACCCGGAAGCGACCGTGCCGGCTCTTTGAAAAGGTCGAATGGTGAGGTACTTGGTCGGTCAGGTCGAGCCGGCAGAACCATCTGTGAGCAAGATTGACGCGCACCTGTTCAAAGAGCCGCCCCTCGGACTGCATGCCTTGGTCATCGCCTAACCACAGCATCCGGATCATCAACTCCGGTTCGATCTAAGGATGACCGTGAGAGCTGTAGGACAGTGCCAGCAGAGGGCGCACTTCCGAAAGATCAAGGAAGCGGTCAATGCCGCGCAACGGATGATCAGCAGGTAAACACTCTTCAATCGAAAACTCGTAGAAAAGCACCCCGTGCGCCACCTGCCGTGGTCCATTCAACACGATTGGCGAAGGAGGAAGGCGAAAGTGCGGATCCATCCGCGGTCGTTGACGCCGTTGCAGTGGTCAGATGCCGCTGCGCGCTCCAGGGCGGCCTTCCATCAAACCAAGCCTGCAGCTTTTCTCATACGAGTGCGCAAAGCTGCGGATCTTTGCTGAGAACCGGTGCGCATTTGCGGCCAGCCTTGCCTCTGCGTAACCCGTTGCAGAGTGCGACCGCAGCCTTTTCGTAGCATCAGCTGACAAGGAAGCTCCAGCTTCTCTTCTTTGGTTCTTTTGTGTGCGCGTTGGGGAGCAGTGTCAGCTTCCCCTTCTTCGCGCCACGATACACATCGTTCGACGAGCCGGATCCTGGGTTAAGAACCAGGGCCACCCTCGATCCGTCGGGTGGACGGGCACATCTGTTTTTGCAAAGCACTTTGAGGCCAATCCGTGCAAGGAAGCGGCGCAAAGTCCGTTTCGCTATCTCGGTTCGAGCCACTGGATCCGTTGGGGTGCTGCCGTCGCGCCAAACCGGTGGAGCGCCCGCTCGGTCTCGGAATACTCCAGCGGAAAGCGCAGAACGTCAGGAGCGTCGGCGGACCCGTCGGCATGACGGCAAACATGCGAGACTTCCGAGCCCATTGAGGCAAATCTGATCCCGTCTCTAGCAAGGGCCGTGCGGGTCTGAGACAGGATCAGCGAGCCTGCATCGATCATCATGCTCTGTTCGCCCCCGCGCTCGGCCGGGCGGACGTGCCGGACCGGCGCGTTCAACACTGCGGTGCGCGCGAGGCCGAGGGAAGACGACTGCCCTGGGATCGTGCCCACCACAATCGCTTCGCCCAGTCGCAATTCGGCACGAAAGCCCTCGGGCACCGGAACGCTGTGCAGGATTGGCAAGAGGACGGATCCTCCCAACGACAGAAGCGGACGGCTTTTCATCCGGCGCACTACGTCCTCGCGGCTGAGTGCGACCATGATCTGGCGGAGTTCTCCGGGCGGCGGAGGCGCCTCCACGGCGCACCCATAGTTGAGCTGAAACCCAGCGACGGACACACGGCCTGCGAACGTGTGCTCCACCGCGCTCAGAAACTCCGGGATCTCTTGCGCTCGCAGCCCCTCCCGGTTTTCCGAGGTCCGGACGGCAACGAGAAGCTCGGGCCTGCCAAAGGCCTTGAGGGCCGCCGCCACTCCGGCGAGGGTGACCTCGGTCACGCGGCGCACGGTCCGCCAGGCCGCGCTGGCAGGGGCCTGCCCCGGATAGAGCGTCGCCAGATCATGCACCTTACATCCCACGGCCGGTTCGCCGACCGAGTTTCCGATCGAGATCGGGAAATGATCCGCCGATCCAAGGTGATCCAGGATCTTTGGGATCGCAAAACCGCCCTTCAGGACCACGCGAGTGCGAAATCCGCACGCACTCGCGATGGATCGCACGATTTCCGCGTTGTGCGACATGGCTTGGAGGTCGTAGACCAATCCAGGGGTGGGGTGCGAGGGCTCCGGGAGAATGGCAGGTTTGCGGCTCATCGGGTTGTCCGATCCGAGCCGGCCGTGACCACAGGCGCAATTGAGGGTCTGAGTTGGAAACCGAAGAGCTGGCGCACGAGGGGATCGTATTTCTCGACCGCGAGGCAGAGCGCCAGGCTCTGCTCGGCGCGTTGCCCCCGGAGGCGACGGATCCGCAACTGCTGATCGTGCTCGGGCCCACGGGCGTGGGAAAGTCGGCCCTGACCGAACATGTGACCGCACAGATCGCCGATCAGGTGGCGATCGTCCTGGTCGATCCTTACCTGCGCGGCGAAGACCGCGATCCCGATCGCGCCTACCAGGGGTACTTCCTGCAGCAATGTGCGGCCGCGATTTCCGAGGTCGCAGCCCAGCGGGGCAACGGGTTCGAGACGTTCGATCTCTTTGTCAAAGGTCGCGGTGCGAAGAACCTTAAGGGATACGACGTCGAAGGCACGATCCAGGATCTCGCCAGCCCGCACAAAACGGTGCGACGGGTCTTCGATGTTACGAAGCGCGCAGGCGGCTTCGGCTCGTACGCGGCGGCCAACCTGCTCAAGTCGGATCAGCGGTTCGCCATCGAGGTCTGCGCAGACTATGTCCGCCACGCCGCAAGCGCCGTCCCCTTTGTCCTGGTGATCCAGGAAGCCCAGCATTGCGACACCCGGAGTTTCCGGTTCATCCTGCAATGCCTCAAGGAGGGGGGCCTCTTCTTTCCGCTGTTGGAATACACAACGGACGATCAGACCTTTCAGAAGCGCCACCAGATCCAGATCGACCGGTTCGGCGCGCATCGCGCCTTGCACATTGATGTTTTGCCCTGGGAGTACGTCACCGAGCTGTTGGAGCGCCGCGGGCGTCACGGTCAGGAGGTCATCGGAGAGTTTCGCGCGAAGTGGGACGGAAATCTCAGGATCTTCACCGGGCTCGAGCATCGCCTGGCCTATGGCGACGGCGCTCTCGCCACCCCTCCGAACCTGGCCCTCCCATACGACGCCGTCGATGCCATGCGCGAGCGCCTGGGCGCGCTGACCCGGGCCGAGCGGCTGGTCTTGGCGCTGCTCAAGGAGCACAATGAGCCGATCGCCAGCGAAGTGCTGGATGCCGTCTGGCACTCCATCGATCCTGCCCGTGGCCTGCCCCTGCGGCTCGCGGATGCCGTGGCGGGTTTGTCGCAGAGCTACCTGTCGAGATCGGGCAGCCAGATCGGGCTGAACAACGATGACATCGCCACCGCTCTGGCGCGGATGGAGGACGCGGCGCTCTTTGCAGGCGATGCGCAGCAGATCCTGCTCGCCTTCTATCGTGGCGCCGTCGACAGCGCGCGCGAAGGCAGTATCGAGCGCGCGGTCGCGATGCGGCATGCCACACGTCTGGCTGCCGCGCTTCCCGATGTGGCGGCCCTGGAGGGCCTTCTGACCGCACTCGAAGGCGAGGTCGAAGCGAAGGGTGACGCGTCGCTTTACGTCGACCATGTGGTCTCCAGCCTGATCGAGATCGACGACCTCGGTGACGGAGAGCGCAGGGCTCTTGCGGAATGGGCGGCGCGCCACGCCTACCGCTCCAGCAACTTTGGCCTCGCCGCCGCAGCCATTGAGCAGGGGCGCCTGGAGAGCCCGCTCTGGACCTGCATTCTCGCCCATTGCCTGATCGAGGAATTCCGAGAGCCGGAGGCGCGGGAAATCGCCAACCAGTTGCGCCAAGAGCTGCCCTATGACGATGCCGATCTCGTCAGCGATCTCATTCTGGGCAATCTTGATCTCGTCGCCGGCAATCTCGATACCTGCGCCCGGCGCCTGGACAAGACCGCTACCGACGCCGAACGGCGGGGCAGCATCCTGCTCGGCCACGCCTATCGGCTTCTGGAAAGCGCCGTCCCGATCGAGGATGCCATCGCATATTGCCGCAAGAGTGCGCGGTTCTACGACGAGGCTGGTTTGGCGCAGTCGGCCGCGCAGTCGCGGATCACCGTCAGCAGGCATCTCGCGCGGCTCGGCCTGGTCGAGGAGGCGCAGATCGCGCTTTCCGACGCCAGTGCCAGTCTGCGGGACGTGGCAAGTTCCCGGCAGTTCTACCTCAACAATCTGGCAGCCACCAATCTGCTGTCCCGGGAGCCGGACTTCTCGGCCGCGGAAGCCGATCTGCGCAGTGCGCTGTTGCTCAGCCAGGACAAGTTCAGCGATCTGACCATCCTGCAAAATCTCGCGATTGCCATCTGGCAGGGGCGCGGGGCCAAAGCCGCGCGCGGCACCGTTGAACAGACGCTCAACATCCTCAGGGATGTGGATGCCACCACCGCGCACTTGGCCGACACCGTGACCTACGTCGCCTTCGCGATCCTGAACGAGGCCGGCGAGCGTGAGGCCGCGCAGCACGCCCTCAGCCATCTGCGCAACGCATTCGGGTTTGATATCGAAACGAACGACTATTGGTCCTGGCGCTTTGGACTCTCCGCAAAGCGACCGGATACCTATGCCGACGAGATTATGGCCAAGCCCTATCATCCCAGTTTCCTCAGCCAGTGGCAGCTGGACTGGGAAGTCGCGCACGCGCTGTTTCGATAATGGCGGCAATCACCTGGGCATAGGTCCAGCCATCGTTCTCAAAGCCCTGGCACAGCTGGCCGCCGACCCCGAGCCAGGCGTCTGGCGTCGCCTCCAGAAAGTGCAGCCGGCCACCGCTCAGCCGCCCATCGAGGCGGATGTATCCGTAGTCCCCCAGCGCCGTGAGAAACCGGGAAATCGCAAGGCAATCCTCTTCGCGCAATTCGGCGTCGATCGAGTTCACCCGGCGGGGCAGATCGTGACGGAACTTTTCGGCCGCGTCCCAGACACGGGTTGCAAAATACTCCGGCGCCCCGGCCACGACGACTTCGTTGAAGGACGTGAACGCCCCGTCATGCGTCTGGATCGCGGCGAAGGACACTTCGCGACCCGCCACGAACTCCTCCACCATCACCGCGGTGTCGAGCTCGGCAAAGAGCCCCGCCGCGATGGCCTCGAGCTCGTCTTCGGTGTGCGCGATACTGTCCTGCGAGATCCCGATCGAGGACCCTTCCGACGACGGTTTCACGATCACGGGGAACGCCCAGTCGCTCAGGTGGCGCAGGTCGCGCACGGCATGATACTCTCGCGCCCGCGGTGTCTTCAGGCCCGCTTCCCGTGCAAGTCGCTTAGCCGCCATCTTGCTGTGGCAGATCCCCTGACCGTAGGCATCGAGCCCGACATACGGGATGTCATGCGCTTCGCAGATCGCGGGCGCCCAGGTGGTGCGGCTTCGATGGACTTCGCCGCCATAGGTGGACAGCACCACATGGCGCCGCGCCCAGGCGAGATCCTGCGTCAGGTCCGAGGGATGCTCCAGATGCACGGCCGCATATCCGGCGCCGCGCAACCCCGCCATCACCTCGTCACGCGTTTCATGGGTCGTCTTTTCCAGGTCGCGGCGATTGGCAAAGGCCGTGTTCCGGTTCTGCGGATCAATCATGTCGGCGAGGAAGATGACCCCGTCCACGTCGAGCGGCTGAAAGGCCGGCGGGGTTGTTCCCCCCGCGCGGGTAAAGACGGTGTTCTTGAAACTGACCATGTCGATCCCCCTCCCGTCGGCGTCTGCGACCGACGCCCTTTGGGGAACAGAAGCGATACAGGGCCTCTCCTCATACGGCGATTTGGCAGAGGAAGGGTCGCCACCCGCGTCGCTGATGGTTGTTAACCAAGAGGTCGCTGGCTATCGTCACCGCACGCGCGTGAACACGTCCTGCCTCCGTCTCAGTGGCCCGGGACAGGCGCCTTTGAGTGGTGAGAGGTCGAAAAGTCGTTAAGATCTGATGAATAATGTGGAGGTGTTAAAATACCACACGACGGTCGTTGACAAACGCAAGACCGGGATACCGTCGAATCTGGCGCGTGTCATCGGATGTTCACGCGGCGCGATCACGCCAATTCTCCAGAATGAACGAAGCGCTGGCAGGGTCTTTCACCGCATAAACGCACTGCCGCGTGAAGATTTCGTTGCTGTGATGGGGTACGCGGATCTGCTCCGTAAACATGGGGTTCCGAATCACCTCCACGAGGGCTGGATTACGAAACTCCTGTCCGCACAGGATATCCACGGGTACGCTCTGACCTGCCACAGCATTGGCTGGAGGCTCAAACGTGAGTTTGAAGACAAGGTCAAGCAGATACTCCAGGACGAAGAGCAGGCGGCCCGAGCAACCGCGGCCGTCGTGCACGTCGGATGCGATGCGGAGCTGCCTCACAGGGCCGTGCTGCACGACACGGAGGTGGCCGCGCTGGCCTCGATCACCGCGGCGCTCAAGGCCGACCAGCACGATGTCCAGGCCGTCCTGATCACCTCAAGGGTTCATGCGGGCTGTCGGTTTCTCCTGCAGCACCTGCATGCCAACGCGGCGTTTCGCACCCTTTACCCGGGCGGTGTCTGGCACGTGCGGGCGGATCTGCTCGAGGGCACCGAAGAGGCCGGAGAGGCCGTGGCGCCACCTCGCGCGAGCGACCTTGAAGCTGCTTTGCGGCGCATCTACGATGATTACTCCAAACCAGGTGACTTAAATCTCCATGCGCTGCTGAATTTCCTGGAGAGAAAGCGCCAGCTTCTCGTCGTGCACAACCTTTCCGCGCTGTCGGCCCAAGGCGGCAGGGCGCATCCGGCACTGGCCCTCATCGAGGATTTCGCCGCCCTCGTGCGCCGCAAGGTTTGCGCCCCGAACCCCGCTCCCCTGTTGGTCACCGAGTGGCACAGCACCGTTCGTCTGAACACCGAGCACTTCGAGGGCCATGAGCTGAAAGTGAAGATCAGCTCTGACGACGCGCGCGCGTATTTCTGGAAGATGTTCGACCATTACCAGACGCGCCGCAGTCCGGACAATCAGGAGCTCCTGTCCAATGACTGGCCTCGGCGCAAGCGCATCGAATGGCACTACAGGGAGATCGGCAAGCAATCCGATCCCGAGACCGGCGGACCGAGGCGCAGGACAGTCACGCCGGCGTCGGTCCGCTTCCGCGCGATCTGCTTGTCGAACGCCAAGAACTTTAGCTGCCATGACGCAACGCAAGGGTTTGACAGGCTGATCGGGTCCGACCTTCTCAACGGTGTTCCAGAGGTCGAGACGATCAAGGAGGACATCATTGGGTTCATGCACAGTGGCGCCTTGAGTGCATCTGATCGCGATGCGCTCCGCCTTGTGTCCACCGGCGTCTATTTTTTCACTGAGGCGATGCTCGACAGGCTGAAGGATGCAAACGTTGGGGGGAGCCAGCTTGGCCAGATCCGGCTGAGCGATCGCCTGCCCTTCGTTTCCTACATGAGCGAGCGTGACAATGCGTTCGTGCTGTCACTGATGGTGCGCGCCGCCGTACAGGACGACTGGATCCATTCGGGATGTGCCACGCGCTCGGAATGGCATGCGGCGGTTGCCTCTCAGTTGCACGTGATGTCGGCGTCCGCCAAGCCGCCAGCTCTGGGCCACACGGACCCGCTCTTGGAGTTTCCGTTCTCTCCGCCGTGGGACGATGCCCGCATCCTCTTTGCGGCCGAAGCTGTCCGCCACTACGTCCGGGCGGCACAATCCCAGCCGGGCGAGGCGCCCAACCACTTCGCCTCGGCGTATGGTGTCTACGTCGATCTCGGCGAGACCTTCGATCCGCATCGACCTCGGCAAAACGGACAGAAGAGCGAAAAGTCTCTTTCCCGTGCCACAGGACAATACCGCCTGAAACTCGAATTGATGGGTCTGCTCTCCGAAGACGGGGACGCAGAGGAGCCCGCGGCCCGGCTCAATCTCGAGCCGATCAGGGCCGCCGTGTATCACTACGAGGTCGGCACGACCCATGCCCTGCTTCTCAACCTTCAACCCGCGCAAGATGCCTTTGCGCAGGGCCTCAGCGCCGTGGGCGACGACCCGTCGCCCCAAAGTGCCCGAGCGCGGCTTCTTCTACGGAGCCAGCAGATCATGGCCTACCTGGAGGCGGGTCAGATCCAAAACGCATTCGGCGTGCAACGTCTCCTTCGTGACGACTTCAGACGGCTCGAAGAAGGGGAAATCCGGGCCAAGGAGAGAGCGCGACGGGTGGCTCGGCTTGCGGCCATCTCGGCGGCCCAGGGCCGCCGCGCTCGGTCCCTCAGGCTGTTCCGCTCGCTCTATGTGCCCGGCGACGGTGCTCCTTTGCACGGAGAACGTGCGCTCTGGCTGATCAACGTCCTGATCGAGCCCGAGATACGGCAGACGCCGAATGGCGATATCCTGATGTCTCACCCTGACGCGGAGGACATGACCGAAGCCTGGGTATTGTGCGAGCAGCTCCAATCCCTGTCCCGGGACGAAGGGTACAAGTTTCAGAACCTGGCTTTCGAAACACGGCGCGCCCGCATCGTGCGCCGTTTCTCTGGCAAGCGGAGCGCCCCCCATGCCAGCGAGGGCGGCGCCCCCCGCGTTGGCGAGGCGATCCTCGAACGGGTGGGGCTGCTTCTAGGGCGTTTTGGAGGGAGCGAGAAAGAGTTCAAAGAGTTCCAGATCGAAAGTGCAGCGACATTGATCTCCCTCGATCGCCCTCGCTACGCTCTGGCCGCATATGCGCTGCCGGCATGGGATCAACTCAAGCAGACCTCTGCCGAATTGCTCAAGAAACGACTGCAGACTGTCATGCGTCGCGCCAGAGACGCAATTGCGGCGTCCTCGGAGGACAGGGCGGTTGCCGAGGGTGAGCACGATTACCGTGCTCGCTATGAGCTCATGTCCAACGGTCTGGACCCGTTCAATTCCCTCCCACTCCTGCCAACTGCTGAAGAGTTTGACCACTACCAAGAAGAAATCGAATAGCGCGTTATCCCAAGATGCTGCGCGCTGAATTCCCTTCGTAAGACGGCATCATCATACCCCAGATCACATGTGTCGCTCAAAGCACATTCAATTCCTGAAAGAGTGCAAACTGGGAAAGGCCGTCTGCCCAACGTTCCAGGTCAATAGCAAAGTCCAACCTAATGAAAGGTCATGCCCTTTATCGCAACTCGATCTACGGAGTTGAATTGCGCGGTGCTTGGCGACCCTCTTTCAAGGGAGGGGCGAGCTTGTATGCGCTCACGAGGGTAGCTTGCATGCCAGGGATATTGCGCCCCGGCGCAGGCGCGCCGCAGCATTCGCAACGCTGGATTGCTGTCCCACACGACATGCCTCTGACATCATCGAAATGCACAGCATGTTAGGAAATGGCTGCTATCGCTACAGCGTGGAGGACGTGGCAATGTTCAAGGTGTGGACGAAGACAGCGCCACTTCGTTCAACATAATTGCGTCGCGAATGCGAGATAAGCAGAGAAGCTCAATGCTTCCGAAGGAGTGTAGAAAGGCCTAGGCGAGTCGGCATTGATCGGTAAGGGACGACAGCCACGTTTCTAGGATGAGTGTGTAGTTTTCCCGGCATATCTGCCGCAAGGAGCCTTGGAATGACCGGATACATTTCCGAGATTAAGTACTACGGCGTGTCAAGCACGGAATTCGTCGAGGTCGCCCTGCCTGCGGGAACAGATCCCTCTGGATACAGCGTCCAGATTTATATGGTGAATGGTGCGCTTTACAAATCCCTTCCCCTTGGTGCCTCGACGGGCACAATGGCGGGCCACGATGTCTATGTGATCGACCAAACGTCGCCGGGCTTTCCGACAAACGCCGCCAATGGAAACTTCTATCCGGATGATGCCGTCGCATTGATCGACCCTAACGGTCAGGCGCTGCAATTTCTGTCTTACATGAACAATACGGTGACGGGCACGAGTGGCCCGGTCAGTGGAATGACGAGCGTCGATGTCGGGGATGCGCGCGCAGGGCAGTCCCTGCAATCCGACGATGGCGGCGCAAGCTATTATGTGCAGGACGTCCCGAATTCGGGAGTTATTCCAGTTTGCTTTGCCAAGGGGACCAGGATCTCGACGCCACACGGAGCGCGGCGTATCGAGGACCTGCGCCCCGGTGATCTCGTTACATGCGCGGGGGGCGGCACGACGGTCATCCAGTGGATTGGCTCGTGGAGTTCGATGTTTGAAGCGGTCGAGGACAGGCAGAAACCTGTGCAGATCAAAAAGGGCGCGCTCGGGCCAAACTGCCCGTCGAGAGATCTTGTCGTCTCGGGGCAACACCGCATTGCCGTCGGAATGGCTGGGCAGCTCAGCGCACTTTTCCGGGAGCCGTGGTTCGTGCCAGCCAAAGCACTGGCGGCGCTGCCGCGTATCCGCGTTATGGCGGGGAAGCGTTCGACAGAGATGTTTCACCTCTTGTGCGCCGAGCATGCGATCATTCTGGCGGAGGGCGCCGCGGCGGAGACGCTCTTGCTGGGAGACCAAGCCTTGAAGTCCTTAGGGCCGCGTACGCTCGCGCGGGTTGCGAGCGCCGCGGGCCAGCCGCTCGACGCGCTGCTGCACGTCCCCCCGGCGCTTCCGTGCAAAACTGTGGCCGAAGCGAGGGCGCATCTCGCTGGCGCCATGCGCGCCGCGGGCAAGCCGCTGCTCCCTGTGTCGCCACGTGATCGGAACTTGGCGGCCTAAAGCCAAGCCAGCGCTGGCGGAGAGGCTCAACACGCTCCGCATCTTGAGCTGGGGCCCGTCCGTCTCCTATCGCCACGTCGCGTGCGCCCTCTGCGCTATACGGCCAGGAGCGTTGCAGCCGCGGCAACGAGTGCGCCGATGGCAAACCACAATCCGGCGAAGAGCAACCGCGGGCTGCGCTCAGGCTCGGGCGCCTGAGCCTCGCGACGCAGAGCCGCCTCCGCCAGCTGGGGCAGCCGCGGCCCAAACCGGGCAAGAACGCGCGCTGTCTTCAACAGATCACTCGCCAGCGCACGGGGCCCGACGTTCTCGCGGATGTAAGCCTCCACGACCGGGCGCGCGACCTCCCAAATGTTGATCTGCGGGTTCAGCGATCGTGACACGCCTTCGACCACCACCATCGTTCTTTGCAGCAAAATCAGCTCGGTGCGCGTCTCCATGCCGAAGCGCTCGGTGACTTCGAAGAGATACGCCAGCAGCTTGCCCATCGAGATCCGCGACGCATCCATCCCAAAGATCGGCTCACCGACCGAGCGCAACGCCCGGGCGAATTCGTCGATATCGCGGTCCGCGGGTACGTAACCCGCTTCGAAATGGACTTCGGCCACACGGCGGTAGTCCTTTCGGATGAACCCGAAGAGGATCTCGGCGTAGGCGCGTCGCGTGTATTCGTCGATCCGGCCCATGATGCCGAAATCGAGTGCGACGATGTCCCCGTCCGGGCCGATCTTGAGATTGCCCTGGTGCATGTCGGCGTGAAAGTACCCGTCTCTCAGCGCGTGGTTGAGGAACAGGCGCAGGACGCGCTCGCCGAGGACCTGCCGATCATGCCCGGCCGCGACGATCGCCGTCACGTCCGCGGAGGGCAGGCCATCGACCCAATCGAGCGTCATGACCCGCCGGCTGCAGAGAAACCACTGGACTTTGGGCACGCGAAAGCCTTCGTCGCGCACAATGTTGGCGGCAAACTCTCCGGCGGCCGAAGCCTCCAGCCTCAGGTCGAGTTCCCCGAGCACCACGCCCTCGAAATGGGCGATGACATCGCGCGGGCGCAAGCGGCGCGACGAGGGGGCAAGAAACTCGATGGCCCAAGCGGCAAAGTAGAAGGCATCAACGTCTTTTTGAAACGCCTTCTCGATGCCGGGGCGCAACACCTTCACGGCGACCTCCTCGCCCGTATCGGCGATCCGTGCCCGATGCACCTGGGCGATGGAGGCGGCCGCAATCGACTCAGAGAACTCGGAGAAGACCGAATCGACCGGAAACTCGAGCTCCCGGCGCAACGTCCGAAGCGCTTCGGCGCGCGAGAAGGGGGGCAGCTTGTCTTGCAGGACGCGCAGCTGCATCGCCAGATCATCCCCCACGACGTCGGGCCGGGTGGACATAATCTGTCCGAACTTGATGTAGGCGGGTCCGAGCGCGGTGAGTGCGCGCGTCGCCGGCGGCAGGCTAGGATCGCCTCTCAGACCGAGCCACTTGAACGGCCAGCCCAGCACCCGCGCGATCAGCCGGATATGGGGCGGCGCGCGCATCGCCTCGAGCACCACGCTCATGGCGCCGGTACGCTCAAAGGTCGCGCCCGTGCGCACCAGGCGCCAGATATTGTGGGGACCGCGCAAGGGGTTAGAGCTTCCAGGCGGAGTGGAGCGCGGCAACGCCCAAGGTCAGGTTGCGGTACTTGACCTGCTCAAACCCCGCCGTGCGGATCATGCTCGCAAAGGTCTCCTGATCAGGGAACTTGCGGATCGATTCGACAAGATACTGATAGCTCTCGCGATCGCCCGTCACGGCCTGTCCCATCGGCGGGATGACGTTGTAGGAATAGCGATCGTAGGCCCATTGCATCGCCGGATTGGGCAGTTGCGAGAACTCCAGCACCATCAGCCGCCCACCCGGGCGCAGCACGCGAAAGGCCTCCGCGAGCGCCTCCTCAGGGCGGGTGACATTCCGGATGCCGAAGGAAATCGTGTAGACGTCGAAGGTTGCGGCGTCGAACGGCAGGGCCATTGCGTCGCCCACCACCCAGTCGAGCCGGTCCGCGAGATCCACCGCGTCGGCCCGCTGACGGCCCGCGTCGAGCATCGCCGCGGTCATGTCGCAGACGGTCGCGTGGGCCATCGGCGCGCGCCGCAGGAAGCGGAACGCAATGTCGCCCGTGCCGCCCGCGACATCGAGCAGGCGCTGGCCGGAGCGCGGCGCCAGCCAGTCCATCATCGCGTCTTTCCACAGCCGGTGGACACCGCCCGACATCAGGTCGTTCATAATGTCGTAGCGCGTGGCGACAGAGGTAAAGACGCCCTCGACCAGCCCTTTCTTCTCGCCCTCCGGAACGGTGCGGTTGCCGAAGTGCGTCGTGGTGTCGTCGGTCGGGCCGTGATCTGGCATTGTTTCGCCTCAAAGTTTCCACGCCGTGCATATAGCCCGACCGGGCGCGTTACAAACGCAACCCATTGCCACGGCGAAAGACATCCCGATGCTCACCGTAATTCTGACCTTCATTGTCTTTGCCGCCTACATCTTGATCCTCAAGCGGCGGTCTCGCGCGTTCTTCAAGGTGCGGAGCTTCAAGGATTTCTCCTCGCTCCTCAACGCGCGCAACAGCAACTTGCAGGCCGGGCTCAAGGTCGCCGAGCTGGGCACGAAACGGGCGGTCCGTGACAGTTTCGACGCGACGTATCATCCGGCGACCCTCGGTCTGCGTCTGATGGGGACGGTGCTGGCACCGGTCTTGTTCTATGCTGGCAACACGGCATTGCTCAACGCGAAGGGCACAGACATCCCCGAGGAGATCGCCCCGTGGCTCGGGCTCGCGCTGCTGGTGCTCGTCCTGTGGTACCTGATCTACATCTGGTCCTATGCCGTCGAGGTGTCGCGCGACACGCTCCGCGTGCCGACGCTCCTGTTCCTGCGCCGCGCTTACCCGATGGACGAGATCGTGCGCGTCGACGACACGGGCGCCTATTTCGTGAAGGTGCGATTTCGCAGTGGGCGATCGGCGGAAGTTCTGAAATATGTCGCGGGTCGCGAGGTGCTGTTGGAGGCGCTGGCGCGGCGCGTTGCACTTGCGGCAGAGGACCCATGCCAGAGCTCCCCGAAGTCGAAACGGTTCGGCGCGGTCTCCTTCCGGTAACCGAAGGGCGGCGCATTCTGCGCGCCGATGTGCGTCGGCCGGACCTGCGCTGGCCCCTGCCCGAGCGTATGGCCGAGCGGCTGACGGGGGCGCGGATCGCGCGGCTTCGGCGCCGCTCGAAGTACATTCTGGCGGATCTCGACACGTCCGAAACGCTCCTCGTGCATCTCGGCATGTCGGGCCGGGTGCTGATTTCGGGCGATGTCCAGGGCGCGTTTCACCATGCGCTTCCCGCGCCCGAGAAGCACGACCATGTCGTCCTCGATATGGAGGGTGGCGCGCGCATCACCTACAACGACGCCCGCCGGTTCGGCGCGATGGATCTGCTGCCTACGGGGAGCGAGGCGGCGCATCCATTGCTGGCCAACATCGGCCCCGAGCCCCTGGGCAACGCCTTTCACGAGGCCTACCTCGTCGACCGGCTGGCAGGGCGCAACACGCCCATCAAGGCGGCGCTGCTCGACCAGCGAGTCGTCGCGGGCCTGGGCAACATATATGTGTGCGAAGTGCTACACCGCACGGGGATCTCGCCTTTGCGAAAGGCCGGGCGCCTGTCGCGCGCGCGCGCGGCGCAGCTTGTCCCGGCCATTCGCGACGTTCTGCAAGAGGCGATCGAGGCGGGAGGATCCAGCCTGCGGGACTACCGCCAAGCCGATGGCGAGCTTGGATATTTCCAGCACACCTTCCGCGTCTACGGGCGTGAGGGCGCCCCCTGTCGGACCCCGGATTGCCCCGGCGTCGTGCGCCGTGTCGTCCAGTCGGGGCGCTCCTCCTTCTATTGCGCGACCTGCCAAAGATAGGTTGAACCCGCGCGCAAGGCTGATAACCCTCCCGCACCTGAAACAGCGAAAGGGACCGCGATGGCCTTCGAAACGCTCATCGTCGACGTCAGCGATCATGTCTGCCTGATC
>JBCCYI010000108.1:0-14859 GCA_039189975.1 Pseudomonadota bacterium | reverse complement strand
AGTGCCGCCGAGGTTGAGGCGAATGTGCCCGCACGCTTCATCGAGGCGCTGCAGCCCGATCTGCCTGTCCAGGCGCAGACGGATGTGGGCGGCACGCTCGGCCTGCGTTTGCGCGCCGTGCTGCCGACTGAGTTCGCTTCGACCCGTACGCGACCTGTGCGCTTCGATGTGGTCGAGGCGCCGCGCCCCCCGGCTGTAGGCCAATCCGTGACGCTCAACGTCCCAGTCAGCGCGCCTCGCCGCGTCGCGGCGGTGCCGAAGGATGCGCTGATCCAAGCGCCGGGGGGGTGGCGTGTGTTCGTGGCGGAGGAGGGCAAGGCCGTGCCGCGTATGGTCGAGATCGGGCAGGCTCTTGGGGATCGGTTCGAAGTGGTCTCCGGTCTTGCACCCGGCGACCAGGTGGTGGTGCGCGGCAATGAGCGTCTGCGCCCGATGCAGGACATCGCACCGACGCCCGTGGCCCCCGCGGCGGCTGCGCCGGAGCGCACAGCACCCGCGAGCGGAGCAACGGCTCCGCCTGATGTACAAGACGGTCGCCGCGAGGACGCTGGCACAACAGGCGACACCACCTCCGTTGCGCGCGCTGAGTAGTACTCGAACCGCGTCCGGGCGGTGTTTGCAGCACGGTTCACCGTGTTCCAAGGATCGCTCGGGCGCCCAACCGCCCATCCTATGACCATGTGACCCGCCCATGAACCCGATCCGCTTTGCCATCGAACGCCCCGTCGCCGTGATGGCGGTTGTCATCATGGCCGTCCTCTTTGGCGCATTGGCGCTGACGCGCATCCCGGTGCAGCTTGCGCCCGATGTCCGCAAGCCCGTGGTTGTCGTTGAAACGGCATGGCCCGGAGCTGCGCCAGCCGAGGTCGAGCGCGAGATCGTCAACCCGCAGGAGGATGCCTTCCGCGGTCTTGAAGGGCTCGAACGGATGACCAGTCGGTCCCAGACCGGACAGGCCGAGGTCACGCTTGAATTCGCCATCGGCTCGAACATGGGAGAGATTCTGCTCCTTGTGTCGAACCGCCTCGATCGGGTGGGCGGCTACCCCGACGAGGCGGGCGAGCCGCGGCTCAACACCTCCGGTTCCGACGACAGTCCCATCGCCTGGGTTACGGTGCGCGCGGCCGAAGGCAACACCCGCTCGCTGCCGACCTACGGCGATTTTATGGAAGACGTCGTGCAGGAAGCGATCGAGCGGATTGACGGGGTGTCGACCGTCAACGTCTTCGGCGGCGTCTCCCGCGAGCTGCAGATCGTGATCCGTCCCGACGAACTGGCCCGTTTCGGGTTGACGATCCCGGAGGTCGTGGGCCGTCTGCGCGCAGAGAACATCTCTGTGTCAGCAGGCGATGTCGAGGAAGGCAAGCGCCGCTACGTCGTCCGCGCGGAGGGTAATCTCGACTCCGTGGCTGCTGTCGAAGGGATCGTGCTGCGCAGCGCCGGGCAGGGCGCGACAGGTGCGCTGGGCCGGATCCTCGTGCGCGATGTGGCCGAGGTCGGATTTGCCTACCAACAATCGAACGTGCGGCTTCGGTTTCGTGGCGAGGAAGGGCTCGCCTTCAACATCGTGCGCGAGCAGGGCGCCAATGTGATCGAGACCATGGCCGAGGTGCAGCGTGTGCTGGCCGAGCTTGAGGCGGGGCCGATCGCGGAAGCCGATCTCGTTATGGAGCAGGTCTATGACGAGACGATCTACATTCAGGGCGCCATTGATCTGGTGACGCAGAACATCTGGATCGGCGGCCTGCTCGCCGCCCTCGTGCTGATGCTCTTCTTGCGCTCGCCCCGCGCAACTCTGGTGATCTCGCTCGCGATCCCTGTCTCCATCGTAGCAACTTTTGTGGCGATGGCCGCGACGGGGCGAACGCTCAACGTCATCTCGCTCGCCGGCATTGCCTTTGCGGTCGGCATGATCGTCGACGCCGCGATCGTGGTGCTGGAGAACATCTTCCGCCTGCGCGAACAGGGCAAGAGCCGGGCCGAGGCCGCCTATGAGGGCGCGCGGCAGGTGTGGGGAGCGATCCTTGTCTCGGCACTGACCACCGTCATGGTCTTCATTCCGATCCTCGTGATGCAGCTTGAGGCGGGGCAACTCTTTCGCGACATCGCGGTGGCGATCTCGGTGTCGGTGCTCCTGTCGCTCGTGGTCGCGGTGACAGTGATCCCGGCGCTTTCCTCGCGGCTGCTCTCTGGCGCCGAGGCCAAGCCCCTGCGCCTGCCGGGGGTCGACCATCTGGCGGGGGCCTTCAGCGCCGCCGTGATGGGCTACACGCGCCTCACGGTCCGGTACCGCGCGGTGGGGCTTGCGATGGTTGCGGCCATTGGTACGGGCGCGGCCATCGCCGCCGTGCTCTTTCTACCGAAGTTGGAGTATCTGCCCGAGGGCAATCGCAACCTCGTTTTCGGCCTTATCATCCCGCCGCCCGGCTATAATCTCGCGACGACCGAGACGATTGCCCAGCGGATCGAGACCGTCGCCCGGCCGATGTGGGAAGGGCGCCCTGCCGAGGCCATGGAAGACGGTACGCCGACGCTGGAGAGCTTTTTCTTCGTGGCCACACCTGGCACGAGTTTTGTCGGCGCAGCGGCGGTCGACGGTGCGCGGGTGGCCGAGGTCATTCCGATCCTGTCGCGCCCGATCTTCGCCGAGCCCGGCACCTTTGGCTTCATGACGCAACCCTCGCTCTTCGGGCGTGGGGTCGGCGGGGGGCGGACGATCGAGCTCAACGTGTCGGGTGAGGATCTGCCGTCGATCCTGAGCGTCGCGGGCCAGTCCGCCGGGATCATCGCGGGACTTCTGCCGCGCTCGGAGGGGCACCAGTTTCGCCCGATCCCGGGGCTTGAGCTGGGCGCGCCGGAGGTGCGCCTCATCCCCGACCGTGTGCGCCTGGCGGATGCCGGGCTCACTGCGCGCGATCTTGCATCGACCATCGACGCCTATAACGACGGGCTGCGCGTGGCCGAGATCAACGTGGGCAACCGGCGCCTCGATCTGGTGCTGAAAGGCGACGCGGACGCGCTCGCAGGGTTGCGCACGCAGGATGTTGGTGCTTTTCCCGTCGTGACGCCGTCGGGACAGATTGTGCCGGCGTCCGAGCTTGCGACGGTGCAAGTGACGGCAGGTCCCACCGAGATCCGCCACCTTGAGCGTCTGCGCACCGTGACGCTGGAGGTCCGCCCGTCCGACGCGTTGCCGCTTGAGGCAGCGGTGGAGCTTCTCCAGACGGAGGTGATCGCGCCGATTGAGGCACGCGGCCTGCCCGAGGGCGTGCGTCTGTCGATTTCGGGGACAGCAGACGAACTCTCGCAGACCTGGAACGCCATCCAGATCAACCTGGCCGTGGCGATGGTCATCGTCTTTCTGGTGATGGCCATCCTTTTTGAGAGCTTCGTGCTGCCGCTCGTCGTGATGATCTCCGTGCCGGTTGCCGCCGCAGGGGGGGTGGCGGGCCTTGCCGTGCTCAACATCTACCAGACCCAGCCGCTCGACATGTTGACCCTCTTGGGGTTCGTGATCCTGGTGGGGATCGTCGTCAACAACGCGATCCTGATTGTGCACCAGTCGCTCTACCACCTGAGGGTCGATGGGATGCGCCCCGTCGATGCCATCGAGGAGGCCACGCGCAATCGTATCCGCCCGATCTTCATGTCGACGCTCACGTCCGTCTGCGGGATGCTGCCGCTCGTCGTCTTTCCCGGAGAGGGATCCGAGCTCTATCGCGGTCTGGGCGCCGTGGTGGTCGGCGGGCTGTCGATGTCCGCCTTCCTGACGCTTCTGACCGTTCCACCGCTCTTGCGGCTGGTGCTCACCCCGCGTAAGGAGGGGCAGGGCGCGCTTGCGGCGTCTCCCGCCGAGTAGGCTCAACCATAGGCTATGGCGAGCAACGCGAGGCCGAGGGCGACGCGGTAGATCACATAGGGTGTGAAGCTGATCCGCGCGGCCAGGCGCATCATGACCCAGAGCGCAGCGAGGGCGGCCAGAAAGGCAAAGGCTGCGGCAATGGTGGCGTCGCGCGCCAAAGCGAGGTTGGCTTGCGCCACGACGTCGGCCCCAAGCAAGGCGCCAGAGGCCGCGATCACGGGGATCGCCATCAGCATCGACAGCCGTGCGGCGTCGACCCGCGCATAGCCCAGAAACCGCGCGCCGGTGATGGTGATCCCGGCCCGTGACGTCCCGGGGATGAGCGCAAGCATTTGCCAAAGCCCCATGATCGCGGCGTCCTTCAGGCGCCATTGCGCGCGGGTCCGGGTCTCTTCTCCGCGCATATCGGCGATGTAGAGCAAGATGCCGAAGCCGAGCATGGTCCAGCCGATGACGGCGATGGAGCGCATCGCCGCGTCGAGCCCGGACAGTTTGATCAGGAAGCCTGCGATTACCACGGGGACGGTTGCAACCGCGAGGCAAAGCGCAAGAAAGGCGGATTGCGTGTCGACCTTGCCCATGAGCAGCCGTCCGGTGCCGTGCAGTGCGACCTTCACATCGGTCCAAAAGTAGAGCACGACCGCCGCGAGTGTGCCGACGTGAACCGCAACGTCGATCGTCAGCCCCTGATCGTCGAGTCCCGTCAGGTGCGGCAGGAGCACAAGGTGGCCGGAGGAGGAAACCGGCAGGAATTCCGTCACTCCCTGGATCACGGCCACAAGAAGTAGGTGTAGCAGTGGCATCGCATGGTCCTTTTCGGCCTCAGCGCCGTATACGGGACGCCTTGACCCAAGGAAACCAGCCTTAAATGTAAATGATTCTGACCTAGTTTCGGGTCGCTCGCTGCACATCTTCCGCCGCAACCCGAGAAAGACTTTCATTTAGGTCAATAATTTTGACTTTATTTCGTCTTGGGCCTGCGGTATGCGGGCCGCTCGAACCAAGGGAGAAGCCAATGTCGCAGAGCCGCATGCTGCAGTTTGTGACCGTAGCCAAGCAGATGCCTCAAAAGCGCCCGCCTGATCTGCGGGCCCGGGACTTCCAGGAGATCTACGGCGAATACGCGCGTGAGAAAGCGGCCGAGCAGTCTGGCCGTTGTTCGCAATGTGGCGTGCCCTATTGCCAGTCGCACTGCCCGCTCCACAACAATATTCCCGATTGGCTTCGACTGACTGCCGAGGGGCGGCTTCAGGAAGCCTATGAGATCAGCCAATCGACAAACACGTTCCCGGAGATCTGTGGCCGGATCTGTCCGCAGGACCGCCTGTGCGAGGGCAATTGCGTCATCGAGCAATCGGGCCATGGGACAGTTACCATCGGCGCGGTCGAGAAATACATCACCGACACGGCTTGGGAAGAGGGCTGGGTGCCGTCGATCAAACCGGCACACGAACGCCCCGAGAGCGTCGGGATCATTGGCGCGGGCCCCGGAGGACTGGCCGCAGCAGACGTCTTGCGGCGCCAAGGTGTGCAGGTGACCGTCTATGACCGGTACGACCGCGCCGGCGGCCTGCTGACCTACGGCATCCCGGGCTTCAAGCTGGAAAAGGAGATCGTCACCCGTCGCAACGCTCAGCTCGCCGAGGGCGGTGTCACGTTTGTCATGAACTGCGATGTGGGTACCGACATCTCACTGGCTGAGCTTCGCGCAAAGCATGACGCCCTGGTCGTGGCGACCGGCGTCTACAAGAGCCGCGATCTCAATGCACCGGGGGTCGGGGCAGAGGGCGTTGTGCGCGCCATCGACTATCTCACGGCGTCCAACCGCAAGAGCTTTGGCGATGCCGTGCCCGAGTTCGACAGCGGGGAGCTCAATGCCGAAGGACGGCGCGTCGTCGTGATCGGCGGCGGCGATACGGCCATGGATTGCGTGCGCACGGCAGTGCGGCAGGGGGCCGAAAGCGTCAAGTGTCTCTACCGTCGGGACCGCACGAATATGCCTGGCTCCCAGCGTGAGGTGGCCAATGCCGAGGAAGAAGGCGTGCAGTTCGAGTGGCTCACGGCGCCCAAGGGGTTCACCGACAAAGGCGGTGCCGTCACCGGGGTGATGGTCCAGAAGATGCGCCTCGGCGCGCCGGACGCGACCGGGCGTCAGGCCCCGGAGGTGATCGAAGGGGCGGATTACATCGAAGAGGCCGATCTTGTGATCAAGGCCCTCGGCTTCGAGCCGGAGGAGCTGCAGTCGCTGTGGGGCGCGCCCGAACTCGAGGTGACGCGCTGGGGTACGATCAAGGCGGATTTCCGCAGCCACGAGACCTCGCTGGACGGCGTGTATGCGGTGGGCGACATTGTGCGCGGCGCGTCTCTGGTGGTGTGGGCGATCCGTGACGGTCGCGAGGCGGCGGAGGCCATTCTCGCCCGCTTTGCGGACCGTACCCCGATCGCCGCGGAGTAAAGCCATGGCCGAGGTGAACCCAGGCACCGGAGGGTGCCTCTGCGGGGCCGCGCGCGACCGCATTGTGCGGATGACCACGCAGTTCGACGCGCACCATGGCCGGATACGCCGCAAGTTTGGCGGTATCGAGCTTGGCCCACAGGTCCAGTCCGAGGCCGTGGTGTGGGAGAGCGACATCATCGTACCAGTCTCCGTGCCATGCCTCCGGGCGGAACGCGGCTTGTGCGGGTCGTCTCTCTATGGGAGCCGGACCGTCGAAGGTAAGAGGCGAGGCCCCGACGCGCGCGCCGCCGGGACGCGTGACAGCTTCGAGGGGCCAGAACGCGTCTCTGAGCATTGCGTCGACGCCAAGCCCGCAGGGTATGCGTTCGCCGGTGCGTGGACCAGAACGACCGAGACGAATGCGCTCGCCATGAGCGCCAGTCAGGGGTCACCGCGATGAGCGAGACCGCCCCGAGCTCCAGAAGTGACACGCATCGCGACCATGGCACCCTTGAGGGCCGCTGCCTGTGCGGCGCGGTCGCCGTCCGTGTGGCGGGTGCGCATCTTGCGACGGTGGGGGTCTGCCATTGCAAGATGTGCCAGCGCTGGAACGGCTATGCGTGGGGCGCCTTTGAGGCCGCGCCAGAAGCGGTCATCGTCTCTGGCCCGGTCAACCGCTATCGCTCTACGCCGTTCTCGGAGCGGGCGTTTTGCGCCGCGTGCGGCTCGCATCTTTGGCTGCGTGACACCGATACGCCGACGGCGCCTTACGAGCTGATGCCGGGGCTTTTTGACGAAGCGGCCGATTTTCCGCTGACCTCGGAGATCTACACCGACCGCGCCCCGGCCTATGCGCCGCTCGCGGGCGATCACCGGCGCCAGACGCGCGCCGTGTACGAAGCTAAAAACCGCCACATCGAGGGGGACTTGTCATGACGACCTATGATGCAGCCTGGGCTCAAGCGGAGGCCGAAAAGCGCCGCTGGCTGGAAGAGAACGGCATGTTCCGTGAGGCCGACGAGCACAGCTCGTGCGGCGTGGGTTTGGTCGTATCGCTGGATGGCAAGAAATCCCGCAAAGTCGTCGAGGACGGGATCGCAGCGCTGAAGGCCGTCTGGCACCGCGGCGCCGTCGATGCTGACGGCAAGACCGGCGATGGCGCGGGCATCCATGTCGAGATCCCGGTCCCGTTCTTCTATGACCAGATCCGCCGCACCGGCCATGAGCCCGACATGGATCATCGCATCGCCGTCGGTCAGATCTTTCTTCCCCGCGTCGACTTTGGCGCGCAGGAGACGGCGCGCACCATCGTAGAGACCGAAGTTCTCCGCATGGGCTACTATATCTATGGCTGGCGTCACGTGCCGGTGGATGTGGCCGTCCTCGGGGAGAAAGCCAATGCGACGCGGCCCGAGATCGAACAGATCATTATCTCGAATGCCAAGGGCGTCGATGAAGAGACCTTCGAGCGTGAGCTTTATGTCATTCGCCGCCGGATCGAGAAAGCCGCCGTCGCCGCGCGCGTGCCGGACTTTTACGTCTGCTCGCTGTCCTGCCGGTCTATCATTTACAAGGGTATGTTCCTCGCCCAGGATGTCGCGGAGTTTTATCCCGACCTCAAGGACGCGCGGTTCGAGAGCGCATTCGCGATCTACCACCAGCGCTATTCGACGAACACGTTCCCGCAATGGTGGCTTGCGCAGCCCTTCCGCATGCTCGCCCATAACGGCGAGATCAACACGCTGAAGGGCAACACCAACTGGATGAAGAGCCACGAGATCCGCATGACCTCGGGCGCCTTCGGCGACATGGCGGACGACATCAAGCCGGTGATCGCGCAGGGCTCGTCAGACAGCGCCGCGCTCGACGCGGTGTTCGAGGTGCTCGTGCGCGCGGGACGCAATGCGCCGATGGCCAAGACGATGCTCGTGCCCGAAAGCTGGTCGAAGCAGGCGGTGGAGCTGCCGCAGGCCTGGCGCGACATGTATTCCTACGTCAACTCGGTGATGGAGCCGTGGGACGGCCCGGCCGCTTTGGCGATGACCGACGGCCGCTGGGTCTGCGGCGGGCTCGACCGGAACGGCCTGCGCCCGATGCGCTACGTCGTGACGGGCGACGGGCTGCTGATTGCGGGCTCCGAGGTCGGCATGGTGCCGACGGACGAAGCGACCGTGGTCGAGAAGGGGGCGCTCGGCCCCGGCCAGATGATCGCTGTCGATATGGAAGAGGGTAAGCTCTACCACGACGTCGAGATCAAGGACCGTCTGGCCGCCGCGCAGCCCTTTGGCGACTGGGTCGGCAAAATCGCCGAACTCGACGATGTGTTGGCGGAGGCGACCGAAAAGCCGCTCTTCTCCGGGCCGGAGCTCCGCAAGCGGCAGATCGCGGCGGGCTACTCGCTCGAAGAGCTCGAGCAGGTGCTGGCGCCCATGGCCGAGGACGGCAAGGAAGTGCTCGCCTCCATGGGGGACGACACGCCGTCGGCCGTGCTCTCCGAAAAGTACCGCCCGCTCAGCCACTTCTTCCGGCAGAATTTCAGCCAGGTGACGAACCCGCCCATCGACTCTTTGCGCGAATACCGGGTGATGAGCCTCAAGACGCGGTTCGGCAACCTTAAGAACGTGCTCGACGAGAGCAGCGCACAGACCGAGATCATCGTGCTCGACAGCCCCTTTGTCGGTAACGCGCAGTTCGACAAGCTCGTCGAGAATTTCGGTGCACCGGGAGCAGAGCTGGACTGCACGTTCCCAGCGGGCGAGGGCCCCAGCGCGCTCCGCGAGGGGCTGGAGCGGATTCGGGCCGAAGCGGAAGAGGCCGTGCGCTCGGGCGCGGGTCATATCGTGCTGACCGACCAGCATCAAAGTGACACCAGGGTGGCCATGCCGATGATCCTGGCGACATCCGCTGTGCATAGCTGGCTGACACAGAAGGGTTTGCGCACCTTCTGCTCGCTCAACGTGCGCTCTGCCGAGTGTATCGACCCGCATTACTTCGCCGTCCTGATCGGCTGCGGTGCGACGACGGTGAACGCCTATCTCGCCGAAGACAGCCTCGCCGACCGGATCGAGCGCGGCCTGCTCGACGGCCCGCTGACGGAGGCCGTCGCACGGTTCCGCAAAGCCGTCGATGCAGGACTCCTCAAGATCATGTCGAAGATGGGGATCTCGGTGATCTCCTCCTACCGTGGCGGGCTCAACTTCGAGGCCGTGGGCCTCTCTCGCGCGATGGTGGCGGAGTACTTCCCGGGCATGATCTCCCGCATCTCCGGTATCGGCATCGCGGGCATCCAGAAAAAGGTCGAGGAAGTGCATGCCCGTGGCTGGCGCGGCGCCTCCGACGTGTTGCCCATCGGCGGTTTCTACAAGGCGCGGCGCTCGGGCGAGACGCACGCGTGGGAAGCGACCTCCATGCACCTGCTGCAGGCCGCGTGTGACCGCGCGTCCTACGAGATGTGGAAGCAGTTCAGCGCCAAGATGCGGGCGAACCCGCCAATCCACCTGCGCGACCTGATGGACTTCAAGCCGCTCGGCAAGCCTGTGCCCATCGAGGAGGTGGAGAGCATCACCTCGATCCGCAAGCGCTTCGTGACGCCTGGGATGTCGCTCGGCGCGCTCAGCCCCGAAGCGCACAAAACGCTCAACGTCGCCATGAACCGCATCGGCGCGAAGTCGGATAGCGGCGAGGGCGGCGAGGACCCGGCGCATTTCGTGCCCGAGCCCAACGGCGACAATCCGTCGGCGAAGATCAAGCAGGTCGCGTCGGGCCGCTTTGGGGTGACGGCGGAATACCTCAACCATTGCGAGGAGCTGGAGATCAAGGTCGCCCAGGGCGCCAAGCCCGGTGAGGGGGGCCAGCTTCCCGGCATGAAGGTGACCGAGTTGATCGCGCGCCTGCGGCACTCAACGCCCGGCGTGACGCTCATTTCCCCGCCGCCGCACCACGACATTTACTCGATCGAAGACCTCGCGCAGCTGATCTATGACCTCAAGCAGATCAACCCGCGCGCCAAGGTGACGGTGAAGCTCGTGGCTTCGTCCGGTGTCGGAACGATCGCGGCGGGCGTGGCCAAGGCCGAGGCGGATGTGATCCTGATCTCGGGCCATAACGGCGGGACGGGCGCGTCCCCCGCGACGTCGATCAAGCACGCTGGCCTGCCGTGGGAGATGGGCCTGACCGAGGCCCACCAGGTGCTCGCCATGAACAAGCTGCGCGAGCGGGTGACGCTGCGCACCGATGGCGGGCTCCGCACGGGGCGCGACATCGTCATGGCGGCGATGATGGGGGCCGAGGAATACGGCATCGGCACCGCCGCGCTCATCGGGATGGGCTGCATCATGGTGCGTCAGTGCCAGTCCAACACCTGCCCGGTCGGCGTCTGCACGCAGGACGAGCGCCTCCGCGCGAAGTTCACCGGCAACGCCGACAAGGTGGTGAATCTCATCACCTTCTATGCCACCGAGGTGCGCGAGATCCTGGCCCAGATCGGTGCCCGGTCGCTCGACGAGGTAATCGGACGCGCGGATCTGCTGATGCAGGTGAGCCGGGGCTCGGCGCATCTAGACGATCTTGACCTCAACCCGATGCTCATCACCGTCGATGGCGCGGCCGAGATCACCTACAATCGGGACAAGCCGCGCAATAAGGTGCCGGATACGCTCGATGCCGAGATCGTCAAGGACGCCGCGCGCTTCCTGCAGGACGGCGAGAAGATGCAGCTGAGCTACGCGGTGCAGAACACCCTGCGGACGATCGGCACGCGCACGTCGAGCCACATCGTCCAGCGCTTCGGCATGCGCAACCCGCTCCAGCCCGACCATCTGCACGTCAAGCTCACCGGCTCGGCGGGCCAGTCGCTCGGGGCCTTCGCGGCGCCGGGGCTGAAGCTGGAGGTGTCGGGCGACGCCAATGACTACGTCGGCAAGGGCCTTTCGGGCGGCACGATTGTCGTGCGTCCGCCGATGGCCTCCCCGCTCGCGGCGCGCGACAACGTCATCATCGGCAACACCGTGCTCTACGGCGCGACCGACGGCTACCTCTTTGCCGCCGGCCGGGCCGGGGAGCGCTTTGCGGTGCGCAACTCCGGCGCGCGCGTCGTCGTGGAGGGTTGCGGCTCGAACGGGTGCGAGTACATGACCGGCGGCATCGCGGTGATCCTCGGCCCTGTCGGCGCAAACTTCGGAGCGGGCATGACCGGCGGTATGGCCTATCTGCACGATCCGCGCGGCGCTGTGTCTGACATGATGAATCTCGAAACTCTTGTAACTTGCCCCGTTTCGAATCCCTATTGGGAGGCCGAACTGAAAGGCCTCATCGAGCGTCATGCGTCAGAGACGGGGAGCCGCCTGGCCCGCGACATCCTTCAGAACTGGGATCTAGAACGCGGCAACTTCCTCCAAGTGTGCCCCAAGGAGATGCTCGGCAAGCTGCCGCATCCGCTGGGGGCTGAGGACACTGCGATGCCCGCAGAGTAGAGCCATCCCGGCCCAAGTGCGCGTGTGTTGCTCGGGCGTCGTCGCGCTGGAAAGAAGGCAACACCGCGCGCCGGTTTAGTCCCTTTTTCATTGGGACGGCGCTGGCGTATGGCTAAAGATGCAGCGTGGCAAAGCGAGCAAAAAAGGGCAAGCGCACCGGGAAGGGCGCACGGGTGACAGGCGCGCTGCCGCGCCGAAGCAAAGCTTCGGCGCCCAGGAGCTCGCTTTCGCGGGCGGCGGCTCTGGTTCGGCGGCTGTTTCGTTGGATCGTGGTGGCGCCACTTGGTCTCGCAGCGCTGGGCATCGTCCTTTTCGCTGTCGTCAACCCGGCGCTCACACACACGATGTGGAGTGAAAAAAGGCGGTTAGGACAGATCGAGCGCATCTGGGTCCCGATGGAGGACATCGCGCCGGTCATGGCGCGCGCTGCGGTGGCAGCGGAAGATGCAAACTATTGCTTGCACTGGGGCTTCGACATGGATGCCATCCGAAGCGCGCTCGACGACGGGGCACAGAGGGGCGCCTCGACCATCAGCCAGCAGACAGTCAAGAACGTTTACCTCTGGCAGGGGCGCAGCTGGGTCCGCAAGGCCATCGAAGCGGCGCTGACCCCCGCAGTGGAGCTTGTGTGGAGCAAGCGCCGCATCCTTGAGGTCTACCTCAACGTCGCAGAGTTCGACGAAGGGGTCTTTGGTGTTGAAGCCGCTGCGCAGCACTACTTCAATATTCCGGCCGCGGAGCTGTCACCGACCCAGGCCGCGCGGCTCGCCGGTGTTCTGCCGAGCCCGAAGGCGCGGGATGCCGCCGATCCCTCCGCCTGGCTTCAGCGCCGTGCCGCGTCGATCCGCGACGGCGCGGCCACGATTGCGGCAGACGGACGGGCGGCCTGCTTTGAAGATTGAAATGCCCCGCCCGAGCCTGCAAGAGGAAGGGCACAGACAGCCGGAAGGGACCGATGAACCGCCTCTACCACGTGCCGCTCTCACCGTTTTGCCGCAAGGTGCGCCTCGTGCTCGGGGAAAAACGCGTGGAGGTCGAACTCGTCGAAGAGCGCTATTGGGAGCGCGAGCCGGACTTCCTGCGTCGCAATCCAGCGGGCAAGGTGCCGATCCTGCGCATGAACGGGGCAACCATGGCCGAAAGCCAGGCCATCTGCGAGTTTCTGGAGGAAACGGTCCCCGAGCCGTGTCTTATGCCCGCCGACCCAGCGGCGCGCTATGAGGTCCGGCGTCTGTGCAGTTGGTTCGACGACAAGTTTCACCACGAGGTGACCGCAAACCTGCTTTACGAGCGGGTGAACAAGAAGATCACCAAACAAGGGTTTCCCGAGAGCAAGAACGTCAAAGCGGGGGCAAAGGCGATCAAGTATCACCTCGACTACATGCACTGGCTGTTGGATCAGCGGCGCTGGTTGGCGGGTGATGCAATGACGCTGGCGGATTTCGCCGCCGCCGCGCATCTCTCCGCGCTCGACTACATTTCCGACGTCGACTGGCACCGTTCGGAGAACGTCAAGGACTGGTACGCCAAGATCAAGTCGCGCCCGGCCTTTCGCAATATCCTTGCCGACCAGGTGCCTGGCTTTCCGCCACCTTCGCATTACGCCGATCTCGACTTTTGATGCCCTGCGCCGCGGCCCCGCGTGCCTCAGATCGCAGCGGCGCGTCGTACAATCTCCGCCCGTCTCGGCGCGCTCCCAACGTTGTTCGCTGCAGCGGCCCATGTGCGCAGAGAGCTGCTTGCGGGATTTGACCTACACCAACCTGCGTGTCCTCCGGTAAGCTCAGCCCGTGGCCGGATTCGCCCCGGCGCCTTTGGAAGGAGAAAGATTGCTATGAAACCTGTGATCCCGGCCGCGTTCGTCGGCCTGATCGTTCTTGGCGCCTGCGTGCCCGAGCCGCCTCCGCCCGCCTCGCAGGAGGCACAGGCCGCCTGCCGGACCGAAGTGATGTTTGAGACGAACAATCCCACGGTCAATGTCACCAGCTCCGAGGCGCAGGAACTGAACTCGATCGTGCGCATGACCGTCGGTGAAGAAGCCGCGCCTTGGCTGTGTGTCGTGGATCTGGCGGGCAACGTGCAGATTCAATCCCTGTCCAACGAGGGCTTTCTCTGAAGCCGCGCCGCGGGCCCATGGCGCCCAGTCAGGTGTGCCATGGTGCCCGTTGATCCCTCCCCTGTCTCGCCCTTAGACGCGCTTGACGATCGGTCCGACACCGCGGCGGATGGCCTGAAGGCGGCGCTGGTGCGTCGGGCCCTGGCCGAGGGCTTCTCGCGCGTCGGGATCTGCAGGCCGGGGTCTGTGCCACAGGTGCCTGCGCGTCTGGCTCATTTCGTGGCCCAGGGCTATCATGGTCAGATGGGCTGGATGGCCGAGCGCATGGCATGGCGCGGCGATCCTGCGCAGCTCTGGCCGGAGGCCCGTTCCATCGTGATGCTGGCCGAGCCCTACACGCCCGAGGGCGAACCTCTCGCGTCTCTGGACGCCCGCGAGCGCGCAACGATTTCTGTCTATGCCCGTGGCCGGGATTACCATGATGTGGTCAAGAAGCGGCTCAAGCGCGTCGCGCGGTGGCTCGTTGCGGAGGCGGATTGCGACGTGAAGGTCTTTGTGGACACCGCACCGGTGTCCGAGAAGGCGTTGGGGCAGGCGGCCGGGCTGGGCTGGCAAGGCAAACATACCAACCTGCTGGGGCGCGACCTGGGCAATTGGTTCTTTTTGGGGTGCATCTTTACGACAGCGCATCTGGCCGAGGACACGCCGGAGCCGGAGCGTTGCGGGTCGTGCCGCGCCTGTCTCGACATCTGCCCGACGAAGGCTTTTCCCGCGCCGTTCCAACTCGATGCTCGACGCTGCATAAGCTACCTGACGATTGAGCATCGCGGCCCCGTGCCGGAGGACTTGCGCGCCTCGATGGGCAATCGGATCTACGGCTGCGATGATTGTCTGGCCGTGTGCCCTTGGAACAAATTTGCACAAGCCGCGCACTCGGCGCGTGAATTCCTCCCGCGCGCCGAACTGGTCGCGCCTCGTTTGGCCGAATTGCTGGCGTTGGACGACCCCGGTTTCCGCGCGCTTTTCTCCGGCT
>JBCCYI010000107.1:0-15005 GCA_039189975.1 Pseudomonadota bacterium | reverse complement strand
GCTACCCCGACGACAAGCTCCGCCGTCTCTGCCGCGAGGCCAAGGCGGCCGGGTTCACCCACACGAAGTTCAAGGTCGGGCGAGATCTGACGGACGACATTCGCCGCCTGACCATCGCCCGCGAGGAGCTGGGCGACGACATGACCATCATGATCGACGCCAACCAGGTCTGGGAGGTCGAAGAGGCCATCGACTGGGTCAAGAAGCTCTCCTTCGCCAACCCTTTTTTCATCGAAGAGCCCACCAGCCCCGACGATGTCTACGGCCACAAGGCGATCCGCGACGCGATCACGCCGGTCAAGGTGGCGACGGGCGAGATGTGCCAGAACCGGATCATGTTCAAGCAGTTCATCGCTGCCGGGGCCATCGACGTCGTCCAGATCGACAGCTGCCGCATGGGCGGGCTGAACGAAGTGCTCGCGGTGCAACTGATGGCGCACAAATACGGCCTGCCGGTCTGGCCCCACGCGGGGGGCGTCGGCCTCTGCGAGTATGTCCAGCACATGTCGATGATCGATTATGTGCTGATCTGCGGCGAGAAGGATGATCGTCGGATCGAGTTCGTCGATCATCTGCACGAGCATTTCAAGTACCCTTGCGTGATCGAAAACGGCACGTACCAGTGCCCGATCGACCCTGGCTTTTCGATCGAGATGAAGCCCGAGAGCATCGCCCGCTACACGCATGATGGGAGCTGAGGTGGTGCGCCTCTCGCTGCGCACAACAGGGAGAGGCAGCCGGCGCACCTGGGAGCGCGATGCCGTGCGCTCCGGGCTGGGCATAACTCCGGCACGGGGGGCGCGCGTTCCCGGTCTATGACGGACCTGCCCTGCGCTGCCAGCTTCTAGCGGCCGCGCGACGGGGAGGATGCTGCACCGCCTTGCGGTTGTCTGTCAGAATCCCGTGCCCTTTCCGAGGCCGCTGAACGGGCCGCGGCTCGTGCTTGGGCCCGTGCATCGTCTCGCTCCGCGCGCCGCGACTCTACCGCCTCGCGGATGTCTGCCGCCTGCGGCCCGCTCTGCCCGGAGCCCGTCCCGCCTTGGAGGCGTTCGGAGAGCACGTCTGCCACGGGATCGGGCCCGCTGCCCCGGCGCGCGCCCGGTGCCGCAGCAAGTTCTGGCCGCAGGGTCTGCACCTGCAGCGCGCCGTCTCGAAGCTGTCCGACCGCCGCAATGAGCCCGCCTGCTTGTATCCCTACTGCGGTGGTCAGGGGCGTGCTGCCCACGACAAGGCCACCGTCCGACCCGCGGCGGAGCGGCCCAGTCACGCTCGCGAACGCACGCTGGCTGCGGGGCAGGACCCGTAGGTGGCTCGCCACGACACGCGTCCCGCTCCAAATGCCAGAGACGGCCACGGTCGCCCCAGCGGGCACGTCTGCTTGCGCGAGGCTGTTGCCGGAGGTGTCCTCGATCACAGTCTTGCTGCTGAGCGTCACCGTCGTGCCAAGCACGGACAGCGTCCCCGCCAGCGCGTCAAGCTCGTCGACCTGGCCGACGATGGGCAGGAACTTCGCCGCGTTGAGGGCGCACAGACCGTCCCTGGCCTGAACCGCCTCGACAATGAGCACCTCGCCGAGGCGCAGAGTGGCGGGATCTGTCTCCCCCAGGACGGACGCGATACGGATCTCGTCCGGCAAGTAGAGCCGTTGGCCATCGAGGGCGAGCAGGTTGAGGGAGGTCACGGTGCCATAAAGACCCGTTCCGCCGAGCCCGGCGTCTGTTTCGTCATCGCCGCCGCGAAGCGCCAGGCAATAGGCCCGCGCCTCTGGTGACGCTGGCGCAAAGGCCGCCGTCGGCGCGGACAGGTTCTGCGCACAGGCGCTCGCCAGACATGTGACGGCCAGGGCGGCCAGCGTAAGCACGCGGTTCGGGGTCATGACTTCGCCTCATCATCCATCGCCGCCTGAAAGACGAATGCGCCGGTGCGAAACCGCATTCGCGCATCGCCATTGCCGGCATCGGCCCTTTGCATGGCCATTGCTTCGGCGTTCATGGCGCTCAACATTTCCATCGCGCGGCTGCGCGCCATGTCCTCCAAGGCGTCGACAGAGGCCTGGGTGAGCTGGTTGTAGTGCACGGCACGCTCAAAGAAGGGGCCCGGTGCGGGTGCCGCCAGGATGTTCGATGCAGCGGCTTCCGCATGATCGCCGAGATTGTTCGCGAAATAGGTGATCAGCAGGTGCTCATCGGGGCTGGGCACCAATGCCTCGACGCGCAGGACGACGCGATCCTCGTCGTCGATCCTGGCCAGCTCCAGCCGCAGCAACTCGTCGAGGATCGTGCGGGCGTGCACGTCGCGACCGACCTCGGCGACAAGCGCCTCAAAGGACGGCGACGGCCCGTTGCGGGGCAGGGTACGCGGCACGCCGTTTGTGTCGAGAAAGGCCGGGTCGCCGGACCATAGCGCAAGCACGCGCGACACAGGTCCCGGCGCGCGGGCGCTTTCCTCCGGCTGGGTGCTTGCCGCGCGGATCGCCTTCACGTCCCGCCGTTGCAGGCCCGTCAGCAGGCTGATGCGGCTGTCCGTCACGCGTGTACGCTCCAGCCGAAACGAGCGCTGGGCTTCTTCGACGTAGAGTTCCTTCAGGAGCTGTGACAGCTCGGGAAATGTCAGTCCGCGTCCGATCATCGCCCGGACAAGCGGGCGCAGAATGCGCCTAACGGCGCCCTTAAATGTGCTCTTTGGCACGTTTTGCCCCTCTCGCCGAGAGCGTCTGACAAGACACCCGATCCACCAGGAATCCCCTAATGCTCTGAGATAAATAGGATTTGTCTAGAAGGTTCGGGGTCTCTCCTGGCATGATCTGTTGCAGATGGGCAAATAGTCCATTTTTGGATTGACAGCAAGTCCACGTTTCGACTAGATCACAAATATGGGCATAATGCCCATTTCATCTGTCGATCCTGATGTGCTGTGCACCATCCCCAAGTGTGCCTGCCCCAGGCACAAGCCGCAGGTATCCCCCCTGCGGCGGCATGGCTCAAACCGTCGACAGCTGGAGCGAGAAGCGTGTCGCGTGTCGTCGGCCCAACGGCCCTTGGCTGGACACTCGTGGTGATGCCACGAGACGGCCCGGGTGCACGGCGTGCCCGCATGCCACATGCGCGTGGCGGACCCTGCCTGATCCAGCAGGGTCCGCCACCAACCCAAGAACGGATCTCTTTGTAAGGACACCATCCCATGCCCATTCGCGGACTTTTTCAGGGCCGACCCGACACACAGTCGAGCGTCGCACCCCTTGTGCAGCGCCCGGGACACGTTGCCCGGATCGAGGCGCACTCCGCTTTCAACAGCAGCATCTACAGTCTTCCTCTGCTCTTGACGGGCAGTGTCACGCAAAGCGCCGAGGGACGTGTCACGCTCCAGAGCCCGGACGATCCGAACGTCACGCTGGAGCTGACCGGAGATACCCTCAGCTACGACGCCGTCGATGGTTTCTCGGGGATCATCACGGGCGGCACCTTCAACTCTGGAGAAGATACCGTCGCAACGATCTCGCGCTTCAGCCTTGATGGCGCTGCGCTGACAGAGGCGCTCGCGGACGATACCGTCGACGCGCTGCTGGCCAAGCTGCGGATCGTCTTCACGGGGTCCGAGCAGGCGGACAACGTCGATGGAACGGAAAACAGGGACAAGATGCGCCTTGGCGACGGGGACGACACCGCCAATGGCGCCGGTGGTCGCGACGTGATTTCGGGCGGTGAAGGGGGAGACACGATCGCCGGAGGCGCGGGCAACGACCATCTCTACGGCGGCGGTGGAGACGACGATCTCTCAGGCGACGGCGGGCACGACGTCCTGAGGGGCGGCGCGGGCGACGACACGCTCAGCGGTGGCGACGGCCATGATCGGCTGTCCGGCGGTGCGGGCGCAGACGAGCTCTCCGGTGACGCCGGCAGGGACCTTCTGCGCGGCGGCGAGGGCAACGACACGCTCGACGGTGGCGCGGGGCGCGACCGTCTCCATGGCGGGGCCGGCAACGACGAGATCACCGGCGGTCTTGGCAATGATGTGCTGTCTGGAGGGGATGGCGCGGATATCTTCTATTTCCTGGTTGGGGATGGCGCAGACCGTCTGCTGCGCTTCGACGTCGAAGACGATCTCATCTCGATCGACCTGTCTTCGGGTGGTCTGGATCGCAGCGCGGTGGTGCTCACGGAAATCAGCGAACGCAGGGTCGAGATTGCCTATGGGGAGGATTTCGTGACTGTAACCGGAATGGACGTCACGACGCTCACACTGGACGATCTGATCTTCCTCTAACGGTCAGCGCGGGCTCACCCGAGCTCGTAGAGCCAGCAGCGCTTCGGCGGTGACCGTCGCCGTGCGCCTGTCCATGGTAGGGTACCGGGTGCGCTCGCCCACCCACCGGGGTCGGTAGCCGCCGATGCCACGCAGACGGTGAGCCGTCGCGTGCGCCTGCGCTAACGGCGCAGACGCCTGCGGCTGGGAGGGCGCCGCCGGCCGGGAGGGCGCCGCCGGTCGGTCAGCGACTCAGCCGTGTTCCTTCATCAGGCGGCTCTTTTGGCGCTGCCAGTCCCGCTTGGCCTCGGTGGCGCGCTTGTCGGCGACGTTCTTGCCCTTCGCGATGCCAAGCTTCACCTTCACGATCCCGCGATGGTTGAAGTACATCACGAGCGGCACCAACGTCATGCCCTTGCGCTGCGTATCGGCCCACATACGGGCGATCTCGCGCTTGGAGGCGAGGAGCTTGCGCCGGCGCCGGTCCTCATGGCCGAACATCGCCTGCTCGTAGGGCGCGATGTAGCTGTTGACCAGCCACATTTCGCTTTCCTTCACCTCGGCGTAGCTTTCGGTGATCTGGCTGGTGTTCATCCGCAGGCTCTTCACCTCGGACCCGGTCAGCACGATGCCGCACTCGATGTCTTCCTCGATGGCATAATCGTAGCGCGCCCGCCGGTTCTCGGCGATCACCTTGTAGTTCTTGTTGTCGTCTTTCTTGGCCATGGAGCGCGGGTATAGGCGCACGGGCGCGATCTGCCAAGCGGTGTTGGCCCGGCGCGGACGTTGGCGCTATCCGCGCAGGCGCGTCAGCAGGGAGAGGGAGGCATAGCCGTCCGGCAATAGGCCGGTCCGCTTCTGGTAGGCGCGGATGGCGGCTTGCGTCTTTGGCCCGATGCGGCCGTCGACCCCTTGCGTGTCGAAGCCCGCGCGCGTCAGCCGCTCCTGCAGCTCACGCCGCTCGGAGGCGCGCAGCGCACGGTCGCCCCGCGGCCAGTCTCCCTGGAACGCGGGCCCACCAACGACCCGGTCCGAGAGATGCCCAACGCCGATGACATAGGCATCGGCGGGGTTGTAGCGCTCGATCACCTCGAAATTCTTGAAGATCATCAGGGCGATCCCCTGCGCCCCGGCAGGCAGCAGGATCGACGCGCGGCCATGGTTCGGCACCGCTCGCCCCTGCATGTCGACCACGCCAAGGCGCGCCCATTGGCGCGGGGTCTTCGACACGGCGCGCCCAGTCAGCGCATAGTCGAACCCGGCCGGGAGCCGCACCTCAACGCCCCAGGGCTGTCCCTCGACCCAGCCCTTCTTCGCCAGGTAATTCGCGGTGGAGGCCAACGCATCCGTCGGATCTTCACCCCAGATATTGCGCCGCCCGTCGCCGGTGAAGTCGACGGCGTAGTCGAGATAGCTCGTCGGCATGAATTGCGTGTGCCCCATCGCCCCGGCCCAGGAGCCGCGCATGCTGCGCGCCCGCACATCGCCCGCCTGCAGGATCTCGAGCGCGGCCATCAGCTGCGCCTCGAAGAACGCGCCGCGGCGGCCGTCATAGGCCAGCGTTGCTAGCGACTCGATCACATCCGACGATCCCCGGTAGGAGCCAAAGGACGTCTCCAGCCCCCAAACGGCCACAACGACATGGGCAGGCACGCCATAGCGCCGCTCGATCGCCTGCAGCGCGGTTTGGTTGGCGCGGTAGGCCGCACGCCCGTTCGTGACACGGGAGGAGGAGACGGCGCTGTCGAGATACTCCCAGATCGTCTTGGAAAACTCGGACTGGTTGCGGTCCAGCCGGATCACCTGCGTGTCATAGGATATGCCCGCGAAGGCGGCGTCGAGCACGGCTTGCGAGATGCCATCCCGCCGGGCCTTCCGCTTGAATTGTGCGATCCAGCGGTCAAACCCCGCATCGCCCGTGGCGACCTGGGTCACACCCGGGCGGGCGGCGCGGCTCACCACGTCAGCCGCCGCTGCCTGCGCTTCCTGCGCAGGGCGCGCGGCGGGGCGTAGAGAGGTTTCGACGGCAGGCGCTGCCGGAGCCGTAACTGGGAAGAGGGCGAAAACAGCGGCCCATGCGGCCGCTTGGAAGAGGGCTTTCATCGGACATCCTGCCTGAGTGTATCGCTGCTCTGTTTTGCACAAGTATAGCGCGATTGAGGCCTGCAAGAAAGGAAACCCACACAAGGGCCGCCGAATTTTGCGCATCCCAATGGCCCGCGCCGGCTGGATGGGCTCGCACGACGCTCCATCCAGGCGGCACTGCCCCGCGTATCCGCTCTAGGCGAAAGGCTATTTGCGCTTGCGGGTGACCTTGCGCTTGTCCTTGGCCTTGACCGCCCGGTCGCGCGCCTTGGCCTGGCCAACCTTGCGGCGTGCTGGGCCAGGTGGACGGCCTTTGTGGTACGGCCCGCGGCCTGGACCCGCCCGGCCATCTGCGTCGACAGCCTCGCCGCCGATCTCGAGCGGGTCCAGCATCAGGCCTCCGGTGACGGGCACCGCTTCCGTGAGCTTGGCGCGCACGCGGAGCCCAAGACCGATCTCCCGCCCTGTATCGGCGCCCATCAGGGTGTTGGTGTCCCGATCGTGGTGGAAGTACTCGTTGCCCAGGGCGCGGATCGGGATCAGCCCGTCTGCGCCCGTCTCGTCGAGCTTCACGAAGACGCCAAAGCGGGCGATGCCGCTGATCCGCCCCTCGAATTCCTGCCCGACGCGCTCCGAGAGATAGGCCGCGAGGTAGCGGTCCGTCGTGTCGCGTTCGGCGGTCATGGAGCGGCGCTCGGTCTCGGAGATCTGCTGGGCGGTGGGCTCCAGCCGGTCGATGTCCTCCTCGGTCAGTCCGTCCTTGCCCCAGCCATGGGCCGTGACGAGCGCGCGATGCACCACCAGATCGGCATAGCGCCGGATCGGCGAGGTGAAATGCGCGTAGGTGCCGAGCGCCAGGCCGAAATGGCCGAAGTTCTGCGGCGCGTAATAGGCCTGCTGCATGGAGCGCAGGGTCGCCATGTTGATCAACTCGGAAAGCTCAGTGCCGGCGGCGGCGTCGAGCAGGCGGTTGAGGTGGCGCGTTTGCAGCACCTGCCCCTTGGCGAGCGTGAGCCCGGAGGCCTGCACCGTTTCGCGCAGCGCGTCGAGCTTTTCCGGCGCGGGCTCTTCGTGAACGCGAAAGAGGAGCGGCGTCTTCTTGTGCACCAGCGTCTGCCCGGCGGCGACGTTGGCGAGGATCATGAACTCCTCGATGAGGCGGTGCGCGTCGAGCCGCTCGCGGAAGTTGACCGATGTGACCTCGCCCGCCTCTGACAGCTCGATGCGCCGTTCCGGCAGGTCGAGGTCGAGCGGCTGGCGCCGGTCGCGCGCCTGGGCGGCGGCCTTGTAGGCGGCGTAGAGCGGGGCGAGTACCGTCTCGACGAGGGGCCCGGCCTTGTCGTCCGGCGTGCCGTCGAACGCGGCCTGCGCCTGCTCGTAGGAGAGCGACGCGGCCGAGCGCATGAGGCCGCGGTGAAACGACGTGCCGATCACATCGCCCTCTGAGGACAGACGCATCCGCACGGCGATGCAGGCGCGCGGCACCCCTTCGTGGAGCGAGCAGAGGTCGCCCGACAAGCGGTCCGGCAGCATCGGCACGACACGGTCGGGGAAGTACGTCGAGTTACCCCGGGTACGCGCCTCATGGTCGAGCGCGCTGCCGGGGCGGACGTAATGGGCGACGTCGGCGATCGCGACCCAGACGACATGGCCGCCGGCGTTGTCCTCCGCATCATCGGGATGCGCGTAGACGGCGTCGTCATGGTCGCGCGCGTCCGAGGGGTCGATGGTGATAAGCGGCAGATGGCGGAGGTCCTCGCGCCCCTTCAGCCCCGCGGGCTTCATCGCGTCGGCCTCGGCGATGGCGGCATCGGGGAAGACGTCCGGGATGCCATGCTGGTGGATCGCGATGAGGGAGACGGCGCGCGGTCCCGACGGGTCGCCCAACCGGCTGGTGATCCGCGCCTTGGGCAGACCGAGGCGGGAGCGTGGCCCGGCCTGTTCCGCCTCCACCAGCTCACCGTCCTTGGCACCGTGGGTGTTGCCTGCGGGGACGAACCACTCCCGGTCCGAGCCCTTGTCGATCGGCGTGATCCGCCCGCCCTCCGCGCCCGTGCGGAAGATCCCGAGGATCGCTCGTGGGTTGGTGCCGATCTTGCGGATCAGGCGGCCTTCGTATTGGTGGTCTTCGCCCGGAACGGCCTGGAGACGGAGGAGCACGCGATCCCCCTCGCCCAACGCAGGCTCCCCGGCGCGCGGGATCAGCAGGATGCGGGGCTCTGGCCCTTCGCCATGCCATTCCAGAGGACGGGCCGTCAGATCACCCTGGTCATCCGGCGCGTTCACTTGAGCCACGGTGACAGGCGGCAGTTTCTCCGGGTCCCGGTAGTGTCCCTTGCGGCGATCCAGATGTCCCTCATCTTCGAGCTCGCGCAGGAGGCGCTTGAGGTCGATCCGGGCCGCCCCCTTGATACCGAAGGCGCGGGCGATGTCGCGCTTGGCGGTTTGGGTTGGGTTCTCGGAGATCCAGTCGAGGATCTGCGCTTTGGTGGGAAGCTCTGACATGGGGGGGAGCTAGCACGCTGCCCCGGGGCTGTCACTTCATCGCCGTGCGAAAGGCGTTCCGGGCTGCGTTTGCGATCTCAGCGCGTGTCCAGATCGGCGGCGCAATCGACATCCGCAAGTGTGGCCACGTAGGCGACAGGGTGTGGCAGCGTGGCAGCGGTGTCGGTACAGGCGTGCTCTGTCGACCAGCGGACGCGCGCCAGAAGATCAGCGGGCGGCGCCGCCGCGCGCCTCAGGCCGATGGCCCAGTACCCGCCATCGGGCGCGGGGCCGAGCACGGCGGGCGCGCGGCCGAGCGCGGCGAAGGCCTGCGCGATGTGCCGCCTGTCGAGCGCCGGGATATCGTTGCCGACAATCAGGACCGGCCCCGGCGGCATGCTGCGCAGCAGGCGCGCCATCCGATCCCCGAGAGAGCCGCTGCCCTGTGGCGCACGCTCAAGGCCGCGTGGAAAACACCGGGACCACAGAGCTGTGTCCGGCGAGACCGCGAGCGTCAGAGACCAGCGCGGGTCGTGCACGCGGCGCAGGAGCCTGCCGGTCTGATGGCGCACCCACCAGGCCGCCGCGACATTTCCGATGTCGGCGGCGAGGCGCGTCTTGACCCGCCCCGGGCGAGGCTCCTTGGCCATCACAATGAGATGCTGGCGCATCATGGGGCGCACCGTCGGGCGAAGCCGCACCGGGCGCTTGGGGCAATGGCCCGAAGAACGGCGGATCGCTGAGGATTGAGGCTCAATCGAGCGCTCGCGACATGTCGCGGTGAAGGATGCCCGCGTCGACGTAGGCGTCACCGTGCGCTGCAAAGCCGAGACGCTCGTAGAAGGCGATCACGTCCACCTGGGCTGAGAGCTTGACCTGACTGACGCCGGGCAAGGAGCGCGCCATGTCCATAGCCGCATGGGTCAGCGCAGCGCCAAGGCCCGTGCCCCGCGCGCTGCGCGCAACGCAGACCCGTTCCAGCTTGGCGGCATCGCCGAGGATGCGCATCCGCAAGGTCCCTGCCGGGGCTTCGCCGATCCGGGCGAGGAGATGGCGCGCCTCGCCGTCCCGGCCGTCCTGCTCATCCGCCTCGGACACACCCTGCTCGACACAGAACACAGCATGCCGAAGCGCGATGCACGCGGCCAGATCCGCCTCCGAACGCGCCTCGAAGACCTCCGGCGACCTCACGATGCGACCGCGTTCACGAGCGAGCGCCGGGCGAACAGGGCGCGCATTCCAAGCGGCGGCATCAGGCAAAGTACTCCCTCAGGATCCGCCCATAGATCCGGGTCAGCGCGCGGATCTCGTCAATCTCGGCGTATTCGTCCACCTGATGCATCGAAACGCCGGTGAGGCCAAACTCCGCGACCGGGCAGTGGCGCATCACAAAGCGCGCATCCGACGTGCCGCCGCCCGTGGTCAGTTCGGGGATCTGGCCGGTCTCGGCCTCCACGGCGCGAGAGATCAACTCGGACAACAGGCCGGGCGGCGTAAGAAACGCTTCGCCGGAGAGCTTGCTGCGCAGGCTGATCTCCACCCCCGTTTCCGACGTGACCCGCGCGGCCTCGGCCCGCAGCCATTCCAACAAGGATGCCCCGGTGTGCCGATCGTTGAACCGGATGTTTACAGCAGCGCTGCACGTGGCCGGGACGACGTTGGTAACGGGATTCCCGGTGTCAATGGTCGCCAGGGAGATCGTCGTCGGGTCGAAATGCTCGGTCCCGTCGTCGAGCTGTATGGAGGCGAGGCGATGCGCCAGCGTCGCAACCGCAGCGACGGGGTTTTTGGTGCGGTGCAGGTACGCCGAGTGGCCCTGCACGCCCTTCGCCTCGAACCACACATTCAAGGACCCGCGCCGACCGATCTTGATCGTGTCGCCTAGGGTTTCCCGGCTGGTGGGCTCGCCGACAAGGCAAAGCTGCATGGCCTCGCCCTCCGCCTCCATCCAGTCGAGCAGCGCGGCTGTGCCATCCACGGCGTCGCCCTCCTCATCGCCGGTGATGGCGAGGATCAGGGCACCCTGAGGGGGCGTGGCTTCCACGAAGTCAATCGCAGCACTGACGAACGCAGCGACGCCGGACTTCATGTCAACTGCGCCGCGCCCCCAGAGCCGACCGTCCGCTTCCGTGCCGCCGAAGGGCTCCACGCTCCACTCCGACGCCGTGCCGATGGGCACAACATCCGTATGTCCGTTGAAGCCAAACGTTTTGGCGTGGCCTTTCTCACCCCAACGGGCAAAGAGGTTGCGCACCTCGCCGCGGTTGACCCAATGGCAGCTGAAGCCCGCCTTGGAGAGTTGCGTCTCCAGGAGCGTCAGCGCCCCGGCTTCGGCAGGGGTCACAGAGGGGCAGCGCACAAGCTCGGCTGCAAGCGTTACAGGATCCGGGGTGGAGAACGGCGCGGTCATACGCGGGGCTTACCCGCCCCTCACGCGCTCTTCAACTGGGGCCATCGCAGAAGACGGCACCTCGCCATAGTGCATGGGCGGCCAAGGCCGCTCCGCCTCCGCCGCGATCCACGCCGTAACCCACGATGGAAGGGGCGGGCTCTCCAGGTCCGCTCCAAAGGCAGCCGCGAAGTCAGCAGGCGGGACTATCCCCGTCCCACCCGTGACGGCCATGCGCAGGAGCCCGTGCGAGGTGCACTCACCCTTCCGCCACATGCCTTGCTCGATGTAGAAGAACCTGTCATCCCAGCCGATCATCTTGCTGCGCAATTCGTACGTGTCGAACATCCGGACGCGTCGCCTGTAGCGCACGGATGCGCCAGCGATGGTGCCCGTCCAGCGGCGCTCCTTCATCAGAGCGATCGTGCCAATGCGCCGGAACAGCAGGAACCTGCCCAGATCGTAGAGCGTGAGTGTGCGCCCGTTGTTGAGCTCCAGAAAGGGGTCGATGTCCCAAGGCCAGCAGATATGCGTCGCACGGTGCTCGTCGAAAGGGCCAAGCGCGGGTGCATTGCGATGCCGGATGAATTCCTTGGCAAGACGGAAATAGGGATACATGGCGCCTCCCAGCGTTGGATGTCGACGTGGCGCGACCGGCCTGCGCCGTCAAGCGCTACGCCCCGTCACGCTCCGTCCATCCGGTGGCAATCCTGCCCGTCCGTGAACCGTTGCCGCGTTTGCGCCAAGCCCAGAGCGCACCACGCGCGGCCCAACCTGCGTATCGCGTTGGGCGCCCTGGCGGAGGCGTCGCGGGTTGACCTCCGCCATCAGGGCGTGGCGGGCAACGGGCCAAGGATCCCTGGAAGCACAAGCTGATGCGCGCGCGCGCAATCGATGGCCTCCGTGTAGCCCGCATCGGCATGGCGCCAGACACCCGATGCCGGATCGTTCCACAGAACGCGCGCCAGGCGCTGCGCCGCCGCCGCTGTGCCGTCCGCGCAGATCACCATGCCCGCGTGCTGCGAGAACCCCATGCCGACACCGCCCCCGTGATGGAGCGACACCCACGTCGCCCCACTCGCAGTGTTGATCAGCGCGTTCAGCAAGGGCCAGTCCGACACAGCATCCGAGCCATCGAGCATCGCCTCCGTCTCGCGGTTGGGAGAGGCAACGGAACCGGAATCGAGGTGATCCCGGCCGATGACAACCGGGGCCTTCAGCTCGCCCGACGCCACCATCTCGTTGAACGCGAGCCCGGCGCGGTGCCGCTCCCCCAGCCCGATCCAGCAGATCCGCGCGGGCAGACCCTGAAACGCAATCCGCTCGCGCGCCATGTCGAGCCAGGTGTGCAGATGCGCGTTGTCGGGGAAGAGCTCCTTCATCTTCGCGTCGGTCTTGTAGATGTCCTCGGGATCGCCCGACAGCGCACACCAGCGGAACGGCCCGATGCCGCGGCAAAAGAGCGGGCGGATATAGGCCGGCACGAAGCCGGGGAAGGCAAAGGCCGTCTCCAGCCCCTCGTCCTGCGCGACCTGTCGGATGTTATTGCCATAGTCGAGCGTCGGCACGCCCGCATTCCAGAAGTCGACCATTGCCGCCACATGCGCCTTCATCGACGCGCGCGCGGCGGCTTCCACCTCCTTGGGCGCCGTTTCGCGCTTGGCGCGCCACTCGGCCAGGTTCCAGCCCAGCGGCAGGTAGCCGTTGAGCGGATCATGCGCGCTTGTCTGGTCGGTCACAATGTCGGGCTGCGGCCCTCCGGCCTGCATCCGGCGCACCAGCTCGGGGAAGACCTCCGCCGCATTGCCCAGAAGCCCGACCGACTTTGCCTCCCCCGCTTCGGTCCACCGCGCGATCATCGCGAGCGCCTCGTCGAGGTCGCGGGCCTCTTCGTCGAGGTACTTCGTGCGGAGCCGAAACGCGATGCTGTCGGGGTTGCACTCCACCGCGAGGCAGCAGGCCCCCGCCATCACAGCCGCCAGCGGTTGCGCGCCGCCCATGCCGCCGAGACCCGCCGTCAGGATCCACTTGCCCGTCAGGTCGCCGCCATAGTGCTGCCGCCCGGCCTCGGCAAAGGTCTCGTAGGTCCCCTGCACGATGCCTTGCGTGCCGATGTAGATCCATGACCCCGCCGTCATCTGCCCGTACATCGCAAGCCCCTTGCGATCGAGCGCGTTGAAATGGTCCCACGTCGCCCAGTGCGGCACGAGGTTGGAATTTGCGATGAGCACACGCGGCGCGTCCGGATGGGTCTGGATCACCGCCACCGGCTTGCCCGATTGCACGATCAGCGTCTGGTCCGCCTCCAGATCGCGCAGGCTCGCGACCATCAGGTCAAAGTCCGCCCAGGTCCGCGCCGCGCGCCCGATCCCGCCATAAACGACCAGCTCGTGCGGGTTCTCCGCCACATCGGGGTGCAGATTATTCATCAGCATCCGCATCGGCGCCTCGGTCTGCCAGCTCTTGCAGGTCAGCTCCGGACCAGTTGGCGGAAAAACGTCGCGCGTGTTCTTGCGAGGGTCGGTCATGAGGGCCTCCAAAGGGCAATGCCGGACAGGGTCTTCAGCACGAGCGTCAGCACGGCCCGCAGCCGATCCGCCGACCGCAGGCTCACAGGCCAGGGCGGCGCCTCCGCCTTCAGATAGGTCGATTGCGCCAGCTCCATCTGGATCGCATGCCACCCCTCCGCCGGGCGCCCGTAGTGCCGCGTCGTCCAGCCGCCCTTGAAACGCCCGTTCACGACGCTCGTATAGTCCCCCGCCGCCGCACAGACCGACGCAACCGCCGTCTCGAACACCAACGCACACGAGGTGCTGTCGTTCGTCCCGATGTTGAGATCCGGCAGCCGCCCTGCAAACAGATACGGCGCCACCGACCGGATCGAATGGCAATCATAGAGGATCGCCACCCCATGCATCTCGCGCACCCGCTCCATCTCCCTCCGCAAAGCCGCGTGGTAGGGAGCATGATACGTCTCCAGGCGCCGCGCGACCTCCGCGTCATCCGGTTCCGCACCCGGGTGATAGAGCGCATTCCCGTCGAAATCGGTGACCGGGCACAGCGCTGTCGTGTTCTGACCGGGATACAGGCTTTGCCCGCTGGGATCGCGATTCACATCAATGACATAGCGGTGCACCCGTGTGCGAACGGTCGTAAGGTCGGGCAGCAGCCCGGCATAGAGCTCGTCCACAAACCAGTCAGTGTCCGCCAGGGCGCGCCCCACCTCCGTCAGCCCGGTCGCGCTGTCCTCGGGCAAGTCCGTCCCCGTGTGCGGCAGCCCCAACACAATCGGACTGTCCCCCTGACACACCTCAACAAAGCTCATGCTCTCTCCTCCCGCGCGCCGCAACCACAGCCGACCTGCCCCACCCCCACATCCCGGCGCAATCCAACGCTTCTGCCTGGTTCATTGTGCCAAAAATATCCTCGCCGAAGGCGGCAGGACGAGAGCCACGAGCGCGACATCCTCATAATGCGATCTCCACCCCAGACGCCTCCGCCAGGGCTCCGCTGCGTATCAGCGCCGCCGCCGCTGCCAGATCATCTGCCATGTACCTGTCCGCTTCCAGTGCGGGGATGCGCGCCCGAAAAGCCGCACCGACACGGGCCAGCGCGTGAGAGGTGCGCAGGGGTGCACGGTACTCGACCCCCTGAACCGCACACATCGCCTCGACACCCAGGATCATCGACAGGTTCGCCGTCATCCGCTTCAAGCGGCGCGCTGCGTGGGCGGCCATGCTGACGTGATCCTCCTGATTGGCGGAGGTGGGCGTGCTGTCGATCGAGCAGGGGTGCGCCAGATGCT
>JBCCYI010000106.1:0-15007 GCA_039189975.1 Pseudomonadota bacterium | reverse complement strand
CAGCGCGCCATGCATCCCGAAATGCAACACCGCGTCGGCTCCGAACGTATTCCGCAGCCAGAGGTAGAACGTGGCAAAGGCGTGCGTCGGCGCAAAGCCCTTCTCAAAGAGCAGCCGCATCGGGTCGCCTTCGTAGCCAAACGCAGGCTGCACCCCGACAAACACCTTGCCGAACTGCGCGCCCAACACGAACACACCACGCCCATCCGACTGGATCCGCCCCGGCGCGGGGCCCCAGACCGCCTCGATGGCCTTCAGCGGCGGCGTCTGGCGCACGATCGTCTCTGCGTCCACATGGGCCGCGACGTTCGCCTCCTGCCCGTAGCGCTTGGCATTGCCCTCCAAAACAGCCGCCCGCAGATCGTCGACCGTGGCGGGCACCTCGACATCATAGCCTTCGCGCGCCATCCGCTTCAGCGTGTTGTGCAAGCTCTCGAAGACCGACAGATACGCCGCCGTCCCCACCGCGCCCGCATTCGGCGGGAAGCCGAACAGCACCACGGCGACCTTCTTGTCCGCATTCGCCAGCCGCCGCAGCCGCGCCAGCCGCACCGTCTTCTCCACAAGCGAATCGATCCGCTCGAGGCACGGCGCCATTGCCTTGGTATCGACCGCCGCCGTGCGGCAGGTGTGCTGGCAGCCCTGACATCCCTCAGGCCCATGCCGCCCGCCAAAAACCGTCGGGCACGTCGCCCCGTCGATCTCCGGCAACGCAATGAGCATCGTCGTCTCGACCGGTCCCAGGCCGCCCGCGCTCTTGGCCCATTGCCCCAGCGTCTGAAACTCCAGCGGATGCGCCGCAAGATAGGGCACGTCGAGCCCCTTGAGCATCTTCACCGCCGCGTCGCTGTCGTTGTAGGCCGGCCCGCCCACGAGGCTGAACCCGGTGAGCGAGATCAGTGCATCGACCTGCGCAGCGCCGTCTTCATCGACAAAGAACGCCTCGACCGCCGGACGCGCATCGAGCCCACCCGCAAAGGCTGGCAGCACGCGCATCCCCTCCGCCTCCAACCGCCGAATGACCGCGTCGTAATGCGCGGTGTCGGAGGCCAGAATGTAGGAGCGCAGCATCACCAGCCCCACAGTCGGCCCCTCAGCCGAGGCCCCCGGCAGGTCCGCCACCTCGGTCGCGATGTGATGCCCCGGCAGATCGGGGTGGTAGAGCCCAACACTCGGGTAGTCGATCGGCGCCTTGGCCTCGACCGCGTGCCACTCCGCCACCCGTGCATACCGCGCCACCAGAAAACGGATCATCTGCTCGACATTGTCGTCCGACCCGCCCAGCCAGTATTGCATCGTCAGAAAATAGGCCCGCAGGTCCTGCGCCTTGCCCGGCAGGTACTTCAGGATCTGCGGGATCCGGCGCAGCATCTTCATCGACGATTCACCCGACGACGCCCGCTTGGATTTCGGCTTCATCTTCTTGAGAAGCTTCATCGCAGCCGACTGCGGCGCCGACATATCCAGCGTGCCCATCTTCGTCAGGTCGACGATGGCGGGATCCGCAATGATCCCCACGAGTGCGTCAAGATCGTCACGGCGTGCCTTCAGATCAGGCAACACCGCCTGGATGTGCTCCTCGATGAACAGAAGATTACACAGGACAAGATCCGCGTGACGGATCGCATCCCGCGCAAGCTCAAGCGCCTCGGGGTTCTCCCCCCATTCCGCCGCAGCGTGGATCGACACCGAGAGCCCTGGAAAATCGTTGCACAGCGTGTCGGCCACCCGCGCCGCCGGCCCGGCGGCGTGGCTGTCGAGCGTAATGACCGCAAAGCGGTAGCCAGGGATGAACCCATCATCGCGCATAATGAGCCTTCGCTTCATAGAGCGTGTCGATGCTGATCTCGGTAACACCGCGCTCAGCCGCATATTTCTCCGTATTTCGCTTGGCCTTGCCGCGCACAAAGAATGGGATCTTCTTCAGCTCCCTCTCCGCGTCAGCCAGCCATGTCACAACGTCGCCCCTGGTGGACGACGCAACCCGCGCCCCTTCTTCTTGCTCCAAAATACCGCGGGGGGCGGCGCCGGAGGCGGCGGGGGGCTGGCCCCCCTCTTCGAGACGTGGCTGGGCCTTGCCGCCATGATGGCTCGCACCGGCTGCGTCGTGGAACTCGAAATCCTCTCGAAACATTGCGAGAAGATGCTCTTCAAGACCCATCACAAGCGGATGGACCAACGTGTCGAAGAGCACATTCGCACCTTCGAAACCCATCACAGGTGAGTATCGCGCCGGAAAATCCTGAACATGCACTGGCGCGGAAATCACCGCGCAGGGAATGCCCAGACGCTTGCCGATGTGGCGTTCCATCTGGGTGCCCAGGATCATCTCTGGCGCGAGGTCCTCGATCCGGGTCTCAACCTCAAGGTAGTCGTCCGTGATCAGCGCCTCGACGCCGTACTCCTTGGCCAGTGCACGGATGTCGCGGGCAAACTCGCGGTTGTAGCACCCCAGCCCCACCACCTCGAATCCCATCTCCTCACGCGCCACTCGGGCCATCGCCTTGACATGGGTCGCGTCGCCGAAGAGGAACACGCGCTTGCCGGTCAGGTACGTGCTGTCGACGGATTTCGACCACCAGGGAAAGCGCAGGCGCCGCTCGTCGGCATCGGGCAAGACACCGGTGATTTCAGCGACTTCGGCAATGAAGTCGCGCGTGGCGCCGACCCCGATCGGCACCGTCTTGGTGTAGGGCTGGCCGCGTTCCCGGGCGAGCCAGCGCGCGGCGGCCTCACCGGTCTCGGGATAGAGCAGCACGTTGAAATGCGCGGCTCCCAACCGGGTGATGCCCGCGGGGGTCGCGTCCATTGGCGCACAGACGTTGACTTCGATGCCGAGGTCCGCGAGCAGGCCCGTGATTTCCTCGACATCGTCACGATGGCGAAAGCCGAGGCCGGTCGGCCCGAGGATGTTGGCACTCACACGCGCCGTCTTCTCGACGGGTCCCGCAAGATGGCGGACGATCTGAAAGAACGTCTCGTCGGCTCCGAAATTTTCCTTGCGTGAGTAACTGGGCAGCTCGAGCGGGATGACGGGGACAGGCAGGCCCATCGTTTCGGCAAGACCGGCGGGATCGTCCTGAATGAGCTCGGCGGTGCAGGACGCGCCGACGATGATCGCCTCAGGCGAGAAGCGGCTGTACGCCTCGGTGATGGCGTCCTTGAAGAGCTCGGCCGTGTCCGAGCCGAGGTCCTGGGCCTGGAAGGTCGTGTATGTTACGGGCGGGCGATGGTCCCGGCGCTCGATCATGGTGAAGAGAAGGTCGGCGTAGGTGTCGCCCTGGGGGGCGTGCAGCACGTAGTGGAGCCCCTTCATGCCCGTGGCGACGCGCATAGCGCCCACGTGGGGCGGGCCCTCGTATGTCCAGACGGTGAGCTTCATGGTCGCTTCCTGGGGCGCTGCCCCAGACCCCGCGGTATTTTGAGCAAGAAGAAGGGGGGGCGGCGCATTACTCGGCGGCCTCCATTTTGAGGGCGGCCTTGCGGCGCAGCGGGCGGGAGAAGAGGCCGGCGAGGTCGCCCGCCTGTTCGTAGAAATGGACCGGAGTGAAGACGAGTTCGATCGCCCATTTCGTGGAGAGACCCTCGGCTTCGAGCGGATTGGCGAGGCCGAGGCCGCAGACCGTGAGGTCCGGGCGGGCGGCGCGGCAGCGGTCGAGCTGGAGGTCGACGTCCTGGCCTTCGCTGATGGTCGGGCCTTCGGCGAGGAGGGCGAGGTCCGGATCGTGCAGGCCCTTGTGGATATAGGGGGCGCCAACTTCGTCGGCTGTCATGCCGCATTCACGGGTGAGGAAGCGGGCGAGCGGGATTTCGAGCTGGCTGTCGGGGAAGAAGAAGACCGATTTTCCAGAGAGTTCCTGGGCCTGGGTTGCGATCGCCTTGCGGGCGCGGGCCCGTGGGGCGGCCGTGACCTTTTCGAAGCGCTCAGCGGGGACGTCGAACTCGCGCGCGACGGCGCCAAGCCAGGCTGTCGTGCCCTCTTCGCCAAAGGGGAACGGGGCTGCGATGTGCCGCGCGCCCCGGCGCGCGAGGGCGGCGGCCGTATCGGAGAGGAACGGCTGCGTGAGGGCGAAGACGGTGTTGGGTCCAACCTGTGGGTCAGCATCTGCGCGGGGGGCCGGCAGGACTTGCACGTCTTCGATGCCCAGTCCGCCGATGAGCGCCTTCATCTGATCTTCGACCACGTCCGGCAGGGCGCCGACCAAGAGCAGATTGCGCCGGTCGGTGTGGGTGAGCGCGGGGACCATCGCGGCGAGGCAGGCGTCTTCGCCCTGGGTAAAGGTCGTCTCGATGCCGGAGCCGGAGTAGTTGAGCACGCGAACATGCGGGGCATGCACGCGCGACAGGCGCTCGGCGGCGTTGGCGAGGTCGAGCTTGATGACTTCGGACGGGCAGGAGCCGACGAGGAAGAGCTGGCGGATGTCGGGCCGGCGCGAGAGAAGGCGGGCGACCTCGCGGTCAAGTTCCTCGTGGGCGTCGGCCATCCCGGCGAGGTCTTTCTCCTCAAGAATCGCGGTGCCGAAGCGGGGCTCGGCAAAGATCATCACCCCGGCCGCCGATTGCAGCAGGTGCGCGCAGGTCCGTGAGCCGACAACGAGGAAGAAGGCGTCCTGCATCTTTCGGTGCAGCCAGATGATTCCCGTCAGCCCGCAAAACACTTCGCGTTGGCCGCGCTGTTTCAGGACGGGCGTGGCGGTGCAGCCGCCGGAGACGGGAACGCGATGCTCGGTCATGCAGGGACCTCCAGCGCCTGGGCGGAAAGACGTGCCTGACGCAGTTTCCAGACGAACTGAACGGCATTGACGACGTAGGCCGCATAGGCGGCCAGCGCGATCCACATCTCGGTCGTGGCGCCCCAATCAGCGGCCAGAACGGCATAGACATAAAGGGTGTGCAGCGCGATGACGCCGAAGCTCACCACATCTTCCCAGAAGAACGCAGGGGCCAGTAAATACTGGCCAAAAACGACCTTCTCCCAGATCGCGCCCGTCACCATGATGGTATAGAGAACGGCCGTTTTCACCAGGATCGAGAGGGTGGCGACGATGTAGCCCTCGCCGGTCATCAGGTAGCGCAAAACGAGCGCGAGTGAGACTGCAAACACCGCGAATTGCACAGGGGCGAGAATCCCTTGCACCAAGGTCCAGACACTCGCGTCGCGGCGGGCGCGCTGCTCTGGCGTATAGAGCTGCCCCGGTGACGGGTTCTGATGCGGCGAAAGACCCATTCTTCTCCTCGCATGTCGAAGTGGTGTAGTGCGAGTATGGTTTGCCAGCCGGAAGTGTCAACAAAAACTGACAGCCGACAGACTTACAGTTCGGCCCTATGCCGGATTGGGGTGTGATGGCCTTTGAAATGCCTAGATTTATTGGAGGTGGCGCAAGGCGTGAGCGTGTGTTTTCCACCTGTCGATTGGGAGATGGGTGTCAGTTTTGTTTGACATCGCGCGCCGTGTGAGAAACAGTTGGATACGATCTTTCCACTTTGCGTTGACGTTTTCCGTCTCGCAGGAGAGGATGATGCGAATGCTCAAGGACACAGGGTCGCAAGACGCCCGGGCCGAAGGTCTGAGCGAGGCCAGCGCGGAGAGCGTGCCAAAGGCGCGTGCCAAGCGCGGTGCGACGCCCAGGGCGACTCAGAAAGTGGGGAGTCAGGTGCTTGGGGTAAATGCCGATGTTCTTGCGGCGCTGCAGTCGGCGGTTCTGCATCCGGAGCAAACAGAAGCCCATAACGATCTCAAGGGCCTCCTGCGCGCAGGTGTGTCCCGGTCGGACTTGGTCGATATCTATATTCCCCAAGCGGCCCGCTACTTTGGCCAGTCATGGATGGACAGCCGGCATAGTTTTGCGGAGGTCACCATCGCCGTCGCGCGGTTGCAGGGCTGGCTTCGGGACCTCGAGGTCGCGCGCCCGGCGGGCGATCCGTTCTGCCTCGACGCGCCGGAAGTCCTGCTCGTTTCGCCGGAGGGGAGCCAGCATACGCTTGGGGCGATGGTCGCAATGTCGCGCTTTCGCCGCTTGGGGGCGCTGGTGCGTCTGTCGATCGGTCAGGATAGCCGGACTGTCGGGCGGATTGTGCGCTCGGGCAACTATGACATGGTTGCGGTGTCGGCTGCCGGGAATGAGGGACTTGATTTTCTTGCCAACCTCGTCAATTCGATTAGGTCAGGCATAGGACCGTCGCCCTTCGTGGTGCTCGGTGGGGAAATCTTGAACCAGACGCGTGAAGCGCCCGCGCTGATCGGAGCGGACTTCGGAACGTGCGACCCTGAGGAGGCACTTAGACTTTGCGGCCTTACGACATCAGCCGGCGTCGTGTCCTCCGCCGGACAGACGCCCAGCTCTCCGAGGAAGAAGGGGGACCCAGGGCGGGTTTCCGAGACGGTGTGAGTTCCGGGGGGACGACATACTGGAATTCAGGGTCGATCCCTCTCATTGCTCCGGACATCCTGGGCGACATCATCGCATCGGCATCGGATCTTTCGCTCGTGATTTCAGCGGAGGGACGGATTCTGTCTGTGCTGCGCAATGCCGAGAGCGCACAGCTGTCCGAGGCGGACGCGTGGGACGGCCAGGATATTCGCGACGTGCTCGCGAGCGATTCCGTCGGCAAGCTCGATACCGCGCTGGAACGGTTGGCGGCGAATTCCAATGGGTTTGCGGGCCTGGAGCTGAACCACGTAACCAAGATCGGCACACGGTTTCCGATCCGGTATTCGTTTCATCGTATCGGGCCCGACGGCACCCTCCTGATGCTGGGGCGCGATCTGCGTCCGATTGCCGAGATGCAGGAGCAGCTCGTGAAGGCACAGCTCGCGCTTGAGCAGGATTATGAGATCCAGCGCGACTTCGATACCCGCTACCGCGTTCTTATGGAGGTTGCGCACGAGCCTTTGCTCTTTGTGGCGATCGGCACGGGGCAGATCACGGATGCCAACCAGGCGGCGGCCGCGCTGATGGGACTGAGCCGGGAAGATCTGGTCGGGTCGGCGATCACGCAGGAGTTCGATGGCAAGAAACGCGCGGAGTTCATTGAGGCGCTGACAAGCGCGGCTCTGGCGGACGGCGCTGGCCCCATTGATGTCCGGCTCCGGCAATCGGGGGCGAAGGTGCGCCTGACGACGACCGCGTTTCGTGCGGCCGGGGAGCGCATGCTCCTCGTGCGCCTGGCACCGGAAGGCGACGCGCCCGTTGCCCAAGGAGCGCTGGCGGAGGATCTGCAAGGGCTCTTCGCGCAGGGGGTCGACGCCATTGTATTCACCGATGTGAACGGCGACATTCGCGCGGCCAACGAGTCCTTCCTCGGGATGACGGATGCCGCTCACGTGGCGGGCATAAAAGGGCGCAGCCTTGGGCAGTTCCTGTCGCGTGGGGCGGTGGATCTCAAGGTGTTGCTCGATAACGCCATGCGCGCTGGGCAGATGCGGATGTACGCAACCAAGCTTGCCAGCGCCTATGGCACGCATGTGCCTGTCGAGATTTCGGTGACCCATCTGGACGACCGCAGCCACCCGGCCTTCGTGTTCGTGATCCGGGACGCGAGTCGCGCTGAGGCGCTGCGCAAGCCGGGCATCGGTGTGACCGATGACGCGATGCGCTCGGTCATGGAGCTTGTCGGGTCGGCAACGCTGAAGGACATCGTGGCGGAGACGACGGATGTCGTGGAGAAGCTCTGCATCGAGACGGCCGTTGAGCTGACGCGAAACAACCGTGTCGCTGCCGCAGAGATGTTGGGCCTGTCGCGGCAGTCTCTCTATGTCAAGCTGCGAAAATACGGCTTGCTGGCCCGCGACGACTGACGGCACTGCTATCGCGCTGGCGGTGCATCCGCGGGTTGCCGAGTTTGGGGAGTGGATGCGCGCCTGTGCGAGGCCTCGCGGCATGGCAGTGGGGGGATCGCCTTCGGCGAGGATATTTTTGGCACAATGAAGTAGCGAGAGTTGCTGCGGACGTCCGTGTCGCGATTGGGTGGTGCGACGACTGGCGAGGTTTCTTTCTCTTTCGTAAAGACTTGTTGTGGACAGTGCTTCTGGGGCCAGGCGTTGGCCAGCGGCGAACGCTTCGAGCCGCAGAGCTTCTGCTACGGCGGCATCGTTGCACGGGGTGAATGGTTCGTTTTCCTTTGCGCGAGACGAGCGCGGCCTGAGCATCGGCGCCAAGGCCCTTTTGCGCAGCTGGGACAAGTGACGGGCAAGCGGCCGCGCGGACGCACGCGCAACGGGTCGCGGGCGGGCAGACGAGCGACCGCGTTTCAGAGTAACGCAACGGCGGCTGCGCCAGAGCCGCTCATTGTGAGCCCGCTTGCGTGCGACGCGTTCTAGTCGCGCAGGAGGTCGTTGATGCCGGTCTTGGAGCGGGTTTGGGCGTCGACCCGTTTCACGATGACCGCGCAATAGAGGTTCACGCCGTTCTTGGAGGGCAACGAGCCCGCGACCACCACCGAATAGGGCGGGACCTCGCCCATCAGGACCTCGCCGGTCTCGCGGTCGACGATTTTGGTGGATTGGCCGATGAAGACGCCCATGCCGAGCACGGAACCTTCGCGGACGATCACACCTTCGACCACCTCGGAACGGGCCCCAATGAAGCAATTGTCCTCGATGATGGTGGGGTTGGCTTGCATCGGTTCGAGCACGCCGCCGATGCCGACGCCGCCGGAGAGGTGAACGTTTTTGCCGATCTGGGCGCAGGAGCCGACGGTGGCCCAGGTGTCGACCATGGTGCCACTGTCGACATAGGCGCCAAGGTTGACGAAGGAGGGCATCAGCACCACGCCCGGTGCGATATAGGCGGATTTGCGCACGATGCAGTTGGGGACGGCGCGGAAGCCGGCCTCGGACCAGCGGTTCTTACCCCAGCCGGCGAACTTGCTGTCGACCTTGTCCCACCAGGTGCCGCCCTGGGGCCCGCCGTCCTGGGGGGCCATATCCTTGAGCCGGAAGCCGAGGAGGACGGCCTTCTTGGCCCATTGGTTGACGTGCCAATCGCCGCTCTCGCCGCGTTCGGCGACGCGGAGCTGACCGGAATCGAGCGCGTCGAGCGTGTCCTCGATGGCCTCACGGGTCTCGCCGGTGGTCGAGGGGGAGATCGCGTCGCGGCCTTCCCAGGCGCTTTCGATGGCGGCTTCCAGCTGGGCGTTGGACATGGCGCGTTCCTTCTGATCTGGTGACGAGCAGCGCTATAGACGCCGGGATGCGCAGGCGCAATCGGCCGGATGACGGGAGAGGCGAGCAGGGGCATGGGTGAAGAGCGACACAGCGGGTTGCGGGGGGCGTCCGAGGACAGCGGGATTGCACGGGGTGTGCCGGAGACGGAGCAGACGCGGGCGCCGGCCTATCGCCTCGCGTTTGCGGACGATGAGTTCATCCTGCGCGACGATTTGCGGCCCGTGCGGCTGCAACTGGAGCTGCTGAAGCCTGAGCTGTTGATGACGGAAGCCGGAGTGGACTCGACGGTGGTGCTGTTCGGCGGGGCCCGGATCCCTGCGCCGGAGAACGCGCCGGATGCGGCCGCGCAGGGCACCATGGGGGCGATGAGCCACTACTACGAGGAAGCGCGGAGCTTTGCGCGGCTGGTCACCGAGCGATCGCTGGCCAGGGGTGGGCGCGAGTGGGTGATCTGCACCGGCGGGGGGCCCGGCGTGATGGAAGCTGGCAATCGCGGGGCGGCGGATGCGGGTGGTCGGTCTGTCGGCCTGTCGATCGTGCTGCCGCATGAGCAAGCGCCGAACGGCTATGTGTCGCCGGAGCTGTGCTTCAACTTCCACTATTTCGGCATCCGCAAGATGCACTTCATGATGCGGGCCGACGCGGTGGCGGTCTTTCCCGGCGGGTTTGGTACGCTCGACGAGACGTTCGAGGCGCTCACGCTCATTCAGACGGGGCGGATGAAGCAGGTGCCGTTCCTGCTCTTTGGCAAGGCGTTTTGGGAGCGCATCATCGACTTTGACGGGCTCGTGGAGGCAGGCACCATCAGCGCCGAGGACCTCAGGCTCTTTGCCTTCGTCGAGACGGCGGAGGAGGCGATCGCCGCAATGGATGCCTGGGACGGCGCGGGCCAAAAGCGCGGGGCGATCCCGGGGCGCTAGAGTTCGCTTGCGGCGATCACGATGGCCGCACTTAGCAGGACAGCGCCGATGCTCACGCGGTCCTTGGCGGCGTAGACGATAGGGTCATCCGTCATGCGGCCACGATGGGTGTTCATGACGATACGGCTCACCCAGTAGAGCAGAATCGGGCAAAGAAGCCAAAGCGCCTCGGGGATCGAGTAGAACCGCGAGACATCCTCGGAGCTAATGTAGAGCGCAAGAACCAGAACAGCGGCATATCCGGCCGCCAACGCCATGGACCGGATCACCGGGAGGTCGTCTGGCACATAGCCGCGCCCGGCGCGTGCGGCGTCTCCGGCGCGGAGCATGTCGGTGAGCTCGGCCTGGCGTTTCACCGCCGCGAGCGACAGGAAGATGAACATGGAAAAGCCAAGCATCCAGGGCGAGAGCCACACGGCCGAGGCAACGGCCCCTGCGATAATCCTGATGGTGTAGAGGCTCGCGAGCATGATCACGTCGATCACCAGCTTGCGCTTGAGCCAGAAGGAATAGGCAAACGTTGCGACGTAGTAGAGGCCGAGTACGCCGAGAAACTGCAGCGGCAGGAACAGGACCGAGACGACGAGCGCCCCGAGGACCAGACCAAGCGCCATGCGCAGCCCCTCGGAGACGCTGAGTGTCCCCGCGGCAAAGGGACGGAACCGCTTGCGCGGGTGGGCCCGGTCTGCGGCGAGGTCGGAGAGGTCGTTCAGTACATAGACCGAAGAGGCCGTCAGCGAGAACGCCACGAACGCCGCAACTGCGGCTCCAATGCCACCTGTGTCGTGGGCGGCGAGGGTCGGCAAGAAAACCAAGAGGTTCTTGGACCATTGATGCGGGCGGATCGCCTTGATCTGCGCGCGCGTATTGCCGGGCGCGCCGGATGGGGCCGGTGTGGACTGGACAAGCTCCAGCTCGGGCGAAAAGCGCACGGCCAGTTCGGAGTGAAGCTCGGCTGCCGCAGTGTCCGGCAGATGCACCACCTCATCAAAGAGACCAAGCTCCTGCGCGATCAGGTCTGCCTGTGCCAAGCCGCCCGAAGTGACCAGCAGCGTGGGGCGCCCGTCGGCCCGCGCCGTGCGCAGAGCATCGAGCACGTCACCGTCGAGCGGGAGGGCCTCGGCCGAGAGCGCTGGCGCCGCATGACCGCTTAGGCTGCGCACGGGATCGGCCGAAAAAGCCTGCACGCGGGCTTCGATCTGCAGATCCGTCCGGCAGAGCACCCCCTCAAGCACCACGGCGAAGGGCGCGGGAGATGGCGCAGCGGCAGGGATGTCCGGCATGTCATGTCCTCCCGGTTTGATCCGAACAATGGCACGGCGCACGCTACTGCGACAATTGGGCAGAGGTGTAGACGAGATATGGCGGCTCTGGGGACAATGCTCCTTCGGACCGGCATTTTGGCAACGCCGCCCGCGGACAGGTCAGCATCCCGTGGCTAAGGCCACTCGGAGCGGTCAACGGGCAGGACAAAGGGGCAAGGCCGAGCGGCAGGACCCCGTGACAAGATCCCAGACCGGCACCACGGCGCGGGGCAGGGGTTGCGCGCTCCGCGGCATTCGTGGCACGCCGAAGGACGCTACGTGCCGCGCGGCGCGCCTCGGACCGCGCCATCGGTCCAAAGCGGCGCGTGCATTCAGGCAGAAGGCGCCTCCGCGGGGGCGGCAGAGGGAGATACACAATGGACGCAGTCTCGGAGAATCGGTGTTTCGGGGGGATACAAGGGGTGTACACCCACAGCGCCAAGTCGACCGGGGGGGACATGACCTTTGGCCTCTATCTCCCGCCCGCCGCTGCCCGTGGGCAAGTGCCTGTACTGACGTATCTCTCTGGTCTGACCTGCACCCATGAAAACGCGATGACGAAGGCCGCCGCTCAGGGCTTCGCCGCCCGCGCGGGGATCGCCCTCGTCTTCCCGGACACCTCTCCGCGCGGCGAAGCTGTCGCCGACGACGATGCCTATGATCTCGGCCAGGGCGCCGGTTTCTACGTTGACGCGACAGAGGCGCCCTGGGCTCCACACTTCTCGATGTGGAGCTACATCAGCGACGAGCTGCCGGCGCTCCTGGCCGCAGAGTTCATGGTCGACCCGGACCGGCAGGCGATCACCGGCCATTCCATGGGAGGACATGGCGCGCTCACCCTCGCGGCGGCGCACCCAGGACGCTATGCGTCCGTGTCCGCCTTTGCACCGATCGCCCATCCCAGTGCCAGCGATTGGGGCCGCAAGCAGCTCACCGCCTATCTTGGCGCGGATGCGGACCGTTGGGCCCGCCATGACGCCACGCTCCAGATGCGCGCGCGGGGGATCGCCGCGCCGGTGCTCATTGACCAGGGTGGCGACGACCAGTTCTTCGACCTGCTGCAACCCGCAGCCTTGGCCGAAGTCATGGCCGAGCGGCGCCAGGAGGGGAGCTTTCGCATGCAGCCGGGCTATGATCACTCGTATTTCTTTGTCTCGACATTCATGGCCGATCACATTGCCTTCCACGCCGAGGCCCTCGGCGCGTGACGCGTGTCTACGTCGACGCTGACGCGTGCCCGGTGAAGGCGGAGGCCGAAACGGTTGCGACGCGGCACAAGGTACCGCTCCTCCTTGTCTGCAACGGGGGCCTGCGCCCTTCGACGAACCCGTTGGTGCGTGTCGTCTACGTCGATCAGGGGCTCGACGTGGCGGATACATGGATCGTGGAGCATGTGGGGGCAGGCGATATCGTGATCACGTCCGATATGCCCCTTGCTGCGGCATGTGTCGCCAAAGGGGCGCAGGTGCTTCGCCATGACGGCACCCGGCTGACGCCGTCGAACATTGGCGCGGAGCTGGCGACGCGTGACCTGATGACCGAGTTGCGTTCAGCCGATCCTTTGCAAACCAGCGGCGGCGGGCGCTCCTTTTCCCGGGCCGATCGGTCCCGTTTCGCCGATGCCCTCGATCGTGCGCTCCGTCTTGCGCCGAACACCCCTGGCCCAAAAACCTGAGATCTTCCCCACCCGCGGCGTGCCGACGATCCCGGTGCGGCGGGAGCGCGTGGCCAGTCCCTTGCGCCGACCGCCGCCGCGCAAGCGGCGGCCCCCCGCTTGCTCCGGACGCTATCAGCCGCAGCTGATCCGAACGACCTGTCCCTCGCCATTGGTGAAGAAGTTCACCCGCTGCGGATTGTACCGCTGGTCGACAATGTCGCCAGGCGCAACCAGGCGAGCCGGCCGGTCAGTGACCAGACCCACCGCAATCAGGCCATCGGATCCCTGATATTGTTGGTAGTTCTCCAACATGCAGGTGTTCGGCAAGCGCTCAACCAGTCCACCGTCATTGACCTCCGTCACGGTGTCCAGGCTGTCCGTGGCGCCATCCGAGATCTCCGCCGGAGGCGTGGCCGAGGGGTCGATCTCCGTCGTGATCGGGCCGGGCGTTACCGGCTCCACCGTCGTGATCACCTCATCCGATATCGCACCGGGCGCGACAAGCGGCTGGGTGGTCACGGGGGCGGCCTGTGGGAGCGGCGCGAACGGGTCCGACACTTCCTCAAAGGGCGGCGCGGGCGCACAGGCCGCCAAGAGCGTCAGTGCGACAATTCCGAAGCGCGCCAAAGGCCGCCCCACACGGTCGATATTGCTTGCCATTGCAGCCTCTTGGCGTTGCATTCTGGTCGGGCATACCGCACCCTCCGCGGGGAGTCCAACAGGCCAAAGCGCCGACCGGGCCGAGCTGACGCCCGGACCGGACCAATGGGAGGGAACAGGACATGAGAACGCGCGCCGCCGTCGCAGTCGCCGCAGGCAAGCCCTTGGAGGTAATGGAAGTCGAGCTAGCGGGGCCCCGTGCCGGGGAGGTGCTGGTCGAGATCAAGGCGACCGGCCTCTGCCACACTGACGATTTCACCCTCTCGGGCGCGGACCCCGAGGGCCTCTTTCCTGCAATCCTCGGGCATGAAGGCGCGGGCGTTGTCGTCGACGTTGGCGCGGGCGTGACGACGCTGAAGCCGGGCGACCATGTCATCCCGCTCTACACGCCCGAGTGCCGTGAATGTGAATACTGCCTCAATCCGAAAACCAACCTCTGCCAGAAGATCCGCACGACTCAGGGCCAGGGCCTGATGCCCGACGGCACTTCGCGCTTCTCCACGCTCGATGGCGACCCGATCCTGCACTACATGGGAACGTCGACGTTCGCCCAACACACCGTCGTTCCCGAAATCGCGCTGGCGAAGATCCGCGAGGACGCCCCCTTCGACAAGGTCTGCTACATTGGGTGCGGCGTCACGACGGGGATCGGTGCAGTGCTCAACACCGCCAAGGTCGAGATCGGCTCCCGCACCGTCGTCTTCGGTCTCGGCGGCATCGGGCTGAACGTCATCCAGGGCCTGCGCATGGCCGGCGCCGACCAGATCGTCGGCGTCGACGTCAACCCGGGCAAAGTGGCCATGGCCGAACGCTTCGGCATGACCGACTTCGTCAACCCCAACGACCTGGACGAAGACCTCGTCCTCTACCTGGTGAACCTCACAAAGGGTGGCGCGGATTATTCCTTCGACGCCACAGGCAACGTCTCCGTCATGCGGGCGGCCCTCGAATGCGCCCACAAAGGCTGGGGAGAAAGCATCATTATCGGTGTGGCGCCCGCCGGGGCCGAAATCTCCACCCGCCCCTTCCAGCTCGTCACGGGCCGCACCTGGAAGGGCACGGCCTTCGGTGGCGCCCGCGGCCGCACCGACGTCCCCAAAATCGTCGACTGGTACATGGAGGGCAAGATCGAGATCGACCCGATGATCACCCACACGCTCGACCTCGCGGACATCAACGGAGGCTTCGACATGATGCACAAAGGCGAGTCCATCCGCTCCGTCGTCGTCTACTGACGCTGCCTACCCCTTCATTGTGCAAGAAGTATCCCGGGGGGTCTGGGGGGCTGGCCCCCCAGCTT
>JBCCYI010000105.1:0-15030 GCA_039189975.1 Pseudomonadota bacterium | reverse complement strand
GGCGCCCTTTGACACCGCGCTCAAGATCGAGGCGCGGTGGTTCACGTCGGTGCTATTGAACCCCTCGTCCGAGGCGATGATCCGCTCGATCTTCATCAACAAGGAGGCGCTGGAAAAAGGCGCCAACCGACCCGACGTGGCCGACGAGAAGGTCTCGAAGGTCGGCATCCTCGGCGCGGGCATGATGGGCGCGGGCATCGCGCTCGTCTCCGCGCAAGCGGGGATCGACGTGGTGCTCCTCGACCAGTCGCAAGAGGCCGCTGAAAAGGGCAAAGCGCATACCGCCGACTACGCCACCAAGGGCGTCAAACGCGGCAAGACCACCCCTGAAAAGGCCGAGGCGATGGTCGCCCGCATCACCGCGACGGACGATGTGGCAGACCTGGCCGGCTGCTATCTCATCGTCGAGGCCGTCTTCGAGGATCTGGGCGTGAAGGCCGAGATCACGAAGAAGGTCGAGGCGGTCGTTGGCCCCGATTGCATTTTTGCAACCAACACCTCGACGCTGCCGATCACCGAGCTTGCCAAGGCCTCCGCGCGGCCCGCTGAGTTCATCGGCATCCACTTCTTCTCGCCGGTCGAGAAGATGCTGCTCGTCGAGATCATCAAGGGCGCCGAGACGGGGGACCGCGCTGTCGCCAAGTCGCTCGATTTCGTGCGCCAGATCAAGAAGACGCCGATTGTCGTCAACGACGCCCGCTTCTTCTACGCCAACCGCTGCATCATCCCCTATATCAACGAGGGCATTCGCATGGTGCGCGAGGGCGTGGCGCCGGCGCTTGTCGAGAATGCGGCAAAGCTCGCGGGCATGCCCCTCGGCCCGCTCCAACTGACGGATGAGACCTCCATCGACCTCGGCGTGAAGATCGCCAAGGCCACCAAAGCCGCCATGGGCGACGCCTACGCCAACGACGAGGTCGACGAGGTGCTCTTCTGGATGGCCGACGCGGGCCGTCTGGGGCGCAAGGCCAACTCCGGGTTCTACGCCTATGACGAGAAGGGCAAGCGCCAGGGCCTTTGGGACGGCCTCGCCGGGCAATACCCGCTGGCCGAGACGCAGCCCGAGCTTGTCGAGGTGCAGCACCGGCTGCTGTTCGTGCAGGTGCTGGAGGCCGTCCGCGCCTTTGAGGAAGGGGTGCTGACCGACATTCGGGAAGGCGACGTCGGCGCGATCCTCGGCTGGGGCTTTGCGCCTTGGTCCGGTGGGCCGTTCTCCTGGCTTGATATGCTCGGGACGCCCTATGCAGCCGAGCGGTGCGATGCCCTTGCGGACACACACGGGGCGCGGTTTGCCTGCCCGGACCTACTGCGTGAGATGGCGTCTAAGAACGCCCGGTTCTACTCCCGGTATGGTACGGGTGTTCCCGCCGCTGCCTAGAGCGCCGGACTGGCCGGTTGCGAGGTGTCGCCCCTTGAGGGGGAAGCACCCGCTGGGCACGGCTTCCTACGGGGTCGAGCCCGTCCGGGACAAACCATCGGGCTCCTGCCGCGCAACATCCGCTGCAAGGGCCAGGCCCACCTCTGTCGGAAGCATCCTGTAGCGCGCCGGGGCGCCGAAGAGCGCGTCTTCCAGTGTATCGGGGTGCTCGAAGGTCGAACCCGCGCAGTAGAGCAGTGCCTGACCCTCCGCATAGACCAGTTCGTCGCCGTCAAACCCGAGCGACACCGCGACCACGGGCGCCTCGGTCAGGATCGCGCGCACGGCGCCGAGCGGCCGCAGCGCAGCGGCAGGCAAAAGCGCGAAGGGGTCGCCATACCGCGCCTCCGCCACGTCGCTTTCATGGATGACACCCTGCCCGGGCAGAAGCGTCAGCTGCCCGTCATTGCCAGCCGTACCGGGGGCAAGCACCATCAAGGGCTGCGCCACGCTCTCGCCATCGCTCGGCCCTGGACACAGGCGACGGCTGATCCGGCGCAGCGGTTGCAGACCATTGTCGAAGGTCATCACGCGATCGCCGACGCAAAGCCCCTCAGCGGGCCGCCAACCGATGTCAGTGGCAATGCGCGTACCAGCGAGAAGACCACTTGCCTGATGGGCATGAGCTGACATGTCCACGCCCGGCTCAGGCGTACGCGCCGACTTCCAATGCAGCATCGGTCTTCGCTCCCCGTAAACTCACTGTTAACCATGTGATGAAGCGATCAGGTGGAAATTTGATCGCAAAGAGGCGAGAATTTGGCAGTGTTTCCAAAGGCGCGACAAACCTTCTCTCTCAAAGGTATCGCGCGCGGTTGCGCGGCGAAGCGTGGCATCGCTGCGGCACGTCCGCGAGAAGGGCTCTCTGGCATGACACGCCCGGCCCTGGGCGTTTGGGCCACGGCGACGCGGCAAGCGCGTCAGGCGTCTTGACGGCCACGACATCCGGCCGTTAGGCCGATGGTGCGGTGGGCGCGTTAAACAGGATTTGGGTGTTATGCATGCTCTGACCTGCGCTCTCGCGGGTGCGATCAGCGCTTTGGTGCCGGCCGCTGCTCTGGCCGTGTCGATCGACTTTGAAACCGGGTTCAGCGACAACGAGGCGCTGACGGCCACGTCGTTTGCAGCCCAGGGCGTGGTGTTCTCGACCATCAACGAGGAAGAGGGGCTCACCCTGGATGTCGAAGCCGTGGGCACAGCGGACAGCGGCCCGCAAGGCTTTGTCCGCGACGCCACGCGGCGCCAGGACGAAGTGGACCCCGGCCTCGAGGATCGTATCGGCACCTTCTTTCTGCGCACCGGTGGCGAGATCGAAGACCGTAACTTTCGCGACGAAGCCGTGTTTCGGATCTCCTACGACATCGTGCCCTACGACTTCATCTCCGGAGAGATCTGGGACATTGACGGAAACGCGAGCCAGGGCACCGAGAAGTGGCGGGTGGATGCGTTCGACGCGCTGGGTGTGCTGATCGGCTCTGTTTCAAGCCCGACGGGCGTGAGCACGGGCGCCGGATCCCTCGACGGCGACGTTTGGACCTTTGCGTTCAACGACGCCAATGTCGATGGCGGCATCCCGAATGTCGCTTGGATCGACTTCTCCTTCATCGGGACAAAGACCCGCGGCCTTGGGCTGGCATTCGACAACTTCACGACGGGAGAAGCGCCGCCGGCGATCATGCCCCTGCCCGGCGGCTTGCCGCTGCTGGCCGCCGGGCTCGGCCTGGCCGCGTGGAGCGCGCGGCGGCGCCAGAGCTAGCCGGACCCAAGGGGGGCCCTCCCGCGCTTCCTGCCTCGGCCCATCTTCGCGAAACGGAGCCGTGGCGAGCGTCCCGGCGGTTTGTCGTGGCCACGGACGGGGCAGACGGCCCTAATGGTACATGAGCACCGGAAGTGTGGCGCGTTCCAGCGCATCACGCGTTGCGCCGCCCAGCAGGGCCTCGCGAAACCGGGAATGGCCGTAAGCTCCCATGACCATCAGATCGGCGTTACGGTCCAGGCAATGGCGCGCCAGCACGTCGGCCACGCGCGGCATCGTTCCGGCGATCACAGACACCTCAGGTCTGGCCCCGTGCCGCACCAGCATCTGGCTCAGAAACCCGCCCGGATCGGATCTGTCGGCGGAGTGCCGCGGGGGATCGACGATGACGATATCCGCCACGTCGTCCGCGACGATCATCGGCAGCGCTGCCCGGATCGCCCCCATGGCCTCTGCACTCTCGTTCCAGCCGATGACGACACGACGCGGCTGCGACACCGCACTGCCTTCCGGCAGCACCAGCACAGGCACATGCGCCGAGAAAAGCGCCGCCTCCAGGACCGCCTCATCGGCGGTTGAGCGATTTTCGCCGTAGGGCTTGGGCAGCACGACCAGGTCCGCGAACCGGGCTTGCGCGCCCACGATCTGCGAGATGCTGCCGATTTGCGCGACGGCCGTCATGCCAGTCCAGCGCACAGCGCGCCCCTCCATGAAGGCCGTCACGCGCTCGCCTGCATCCACAGCATCCGACCGGGCGCGGTCGAGCGACTGCTGCTCGATCATCGCGTTTGCGCCGGCGTAGTAGTAGCCAGGGGTCGAGGGATCGACACCAAGGGACAAGATGTCCAGGTGCGCTCCATGCGCTTCTGCCATCGCCACGGCGCCCTGGAGCAAGGTGCTTTCTCCAGGATCGCCCATGACAACGGTGAAGATTGTTTTGTAACCCATTTTTAGGCCCTTTCGTCACTCTCCCTCGCGCCGGACCTTAGTGCAAATGGCGCTGCTCCACCTTGACGCACCGCAACGAAAGCACCGGTTTTCGTTGACCTAGATCAAGGCCGCTCCCTGCCGAACCAGCCCATACAAAATGCATGACGACTCGCCACGCGCGGGGGGAATCCCTCCGAGAACGGCGAGGCATAAGAAAAGATGGGACACTCAAATGTGGGATTATGCCAAGATTGCCCTGTTGGGCGTGGTGGCACTCTGCGCAGCCATAGCGGCGAACTATGCGCAGGACGTCGCCTACCTCGTGCACGCCCTTCTCATCATGTTCGTCGCGGCAGGCCTGTTTGTCTGGTATCTGCGCGGCATTGATGAGAAGCGCGACTATGTCGACGTCAGTGGCGAGTACATGGACGACGTCATACGCGCGGGGGTCATAGCGACCGCCCTGTGGGGAGTCGTCGGCTTTCTGGCCGGCGTCTATATCGCGTTTCAGCTCGCCTTTCCCGCGCTCAACTTCGAATGGGCGCAAGGTTACATGAACTTTGGGCGGCTGCGTCCGCTCCACACATCGGCGGTGATCTTCGCCTTTGGGGGCAACGCGCTGATCTGCTGCTCGTTCTACATCGTGCAGCGGACGTCGGCGGCGCGGCTCTGGGGCGGCAACCTGCCGTGGTTCGTGTTCTGGGGCTACAACCTCTTCATCGTGCTGGCGGCGACGGGCTACATCCTGGGCGGCACCCAGTCGAAGGAATACGCCGAGCCCGAGTGGTATGTCGACATCTGGCTGACGGTCGTCTGGGTCGCGTTCCTCGCGGTGTTCCTGGGCACGCTCCTGAAGCGCAAGGAAAAGCACATCTACGTCGCCAACTGGTTCCTGCTGTCGTTCATCGTGACGGTCGCGATGCTGCACATCATGAACAACCTCAGCATTCCGGTGTCCCTCTTCGGATCGAAGTCGGTGCAGGTCTTCTCGGGCGTGCAGGACGCGATGGTGCAGTGGTGGTACGGCCACAACGCCGTGGGCTTCTTCCTCACCGCAGGCTTCCTGGGGATGATGTACTACTTCGTGCCGAAGCAGGCTGAACGTCCCGTCTTCAGCTACAAGCTGTCGATCATCCACTTCTGGGCGCTGATCTTCCTCTACATCTGGGCCGGTCCGCACCACCTGCACTACACCGCGTTGCCGGACTGGGCCTCGACCCTCGGCATGGTGTTCTCGGTGATCCTGTGGATGCCCAGCTGGGGCGGCATGATCAACGGCCTGATGACGCTCTCGGGCGCGTGGGACAAGCTGCGGACCGACCCGATCATCCGGATGATGGTCGTCTCCCTCGGCTTCTACGGCATGAGCACGTTCGAAGGCCCGATGATGTCCATCAAGGCCGTCAACTCGCTGTCGCACTACACCGACTGGACGATTGGCCACGTGCATTCCGGCGCTCTGGGCTGGAACGGCATGATCACCTTCGGCGCGCTCTACTTCCTGGTGCCGAAGCTCTGGAACCGCGCGGGGCTTTACTCGCTCCCGATGGTCAACTGGCACTTCTGGCTCGCGACGATCGGCATCGTGCTCTACGCCGCTGCGATGTGGGTGACGGGCATCATGGAAGGCCTGATGTGGCGCGAAGTCGACGCCAATGGCTTCCTGGTGAATTCGTTTGCCGACACCGTGGCCGCCAAATTCCCGATGTACGTCGTCCGCGGTCTGGGTGGTGTCCTCTACCTCGCCGGTGCGATCATCATGTGCGTCAATCTCTACCTCACGGTCACCCGTGGCGTCCGCAAAGAACCGGTGGCAGCCGCCTCCGGGCCTGTGGCGACACCGGCTGAATAAGGAGGGACGGAAATGGAAACCGACAAGTCACAAGAAACCTCCGCCGATGCACCCGCACCCGCGGCCGAAAGCCCGCGGACGCAAAAGATCCTCGACCGGCACAAGATCATCGAAACGAACGCGACGCTCCTGCTGGTGCTTTCGTTCATGGTGGTCACGGTCGGGGGCATCGTCGAGATCGCACCGCTCTTCTACCTGGAGAACACCATCGAGGAGGTGGAGGGCGTGCGCCCCTACTCCCCGCTGGAGCTTAAAGGGCGCGACATCTACATCCGGGAGGGGTGCTATGTCTGCCACTCCCAGATGGTCCGCCCGATGCGCGACGAGGTGGAGCGGTACGGCCATTACAGCCTTGCAGCCGAGTCGATGTACGATCACCCGTTCCAGTGGGGCTCGAAACGGACGGGGCCAGACCTCGCCCGTGTCGGTGGCCGCTACTCGGATGCCTGGCACGTCGATCACCTGATCGATCCGCAGGCCCTGGTGCCGGAATCGGTGATGCCGAAGTACGGCTTCCTGATGAACCGGGAGCTGGAGAGCGAGCATGTCGCAGACCTGCTGTCGACCCACCAGCTCGTGGGCGTCCCCTACACCAGCGAGATGATCGAGGCGGCGCGGGTGGACTTCTATGCCCAAGCCAACCCGGAGAACGACTGGGATGCCACGGACGCCCTGATCGAGCGGTACCCCGGCACCCAGGCCCGCAACTTCGACGGTCAGCCCGAGGTGACCGAGATGGACGCCCTCGTCGCCTACCTGCAAGTGCTCGGCACGATGGTCGATTTCTCGACCTTCGAGCCCGACCCGAACCGTTAAGGAGGCCATGCACATGACCTACGAACTGGCGCGGGAAATTGCGGGGAGCTGGATGCTGCTCTTCATGTTCTGCTTCTTTCTGGGCGTGGTCCTCTGGGCCTTCCGCCCGGGCAGCCGAGCGCAGCACCGCGACACCGCCAATGTGATCTTCCGCAACGAAGACGCCCCGGCAGGGGCTGCGGACGAGAGCCGTAAGGAGGCTCGGACATGAGTAAGAAACCGATCAAGAAGGAAGAGCAGGGGGTCGGCACGACCGGCCATTCCTGGGACGGGATCGAGGAATACAACAATCCCCTGCCCCGATGGTGGCTTTGGGTGTTCTATGCCACGATCGTCTGGGGCATTGGCTACACCATCGCCTATCCGGCCTGGCCATTGGTCTCCTCGGCGACACAGGGCATCTTCGGCACGGGCCCGGCAGGCGATACCCGTCAGGCCGTCAACGCCGAGATCGCTCGCTTCGAAGCCGCCAATGCCGAGATCCGGGCGAAACTCGTCGAGACGGATCTGACCGAAATCTCGGCCGATCCCGATCTGGACGGCTACGCCAAGAACGCCGGAGCGGCCGTTTTCCGGACCTGGTGCGCGCAGTGCCATGGCGCGGGCGCGGCCGGCGTGCAGGCCGCGGGCTACCCGAACCTGCTGGATGACGACTGGCTCTGGGGCGGCACGATCGAGGATATCCACCTCACGATCAGCCACGGCATCCGCAACGAGGACGATCCCGACGCCCGATGGTCCGAAATGCCGGCCTTCGGCGCGGATGAGATCCTCAGCGAGGAAGAGATCGCCCAGGTCGTGCAATACGTCCGGCTCATTTCGAACCAGGAGCATGACGCGGCCCTCGCCACACCAGGCGAGGAGGTCTTTGCCCAGCAATGTGCGGCCTGCCACATGGAGGACGGCACGGGTGACGTCTATGGCGGTGCGCCAAACCTCACGGATGCGATCTGGCTCTATGGCGGCGATGTCGACAGGCTGACAGAGACGATCACCTACTCCCGCTTCGGTGTGATGCCCTACTGGACGGAACGCCTTTCGGAGGCTGAGATCCGGTCTGTCGCGACGTACGTGCACGGCCTCGGGGGCGGTGTCGCCAGCGAATAACCGCGCTTCACGACGCAGGACAGGGCCGCCCCAATCCCACTGGGCGGCCCTTTTTCATGTGAGATCGACGCCCTTGCCGGGGCGAGGGACCACTCGCCCGCGCTGCGAGGGCTTGCGTTTCGCGTGCGGCCACTTACCCAGAGCGGGCGCCTGCGATGCCCATGACTGACCATGGCGCAGGAAAGCACGGCGCGGTCCTTGGATTGACTCAGGTCAAAGGCAGATGCGCGACTCTGCGCTACCTCTTTGGGTATGAACGCGTCCGCCGCGAGGGTCGTCTCCTGTTCCCCTCCCGACCGGGCGGTTCTGCCATAGCATGGCGGCTTGGCTTCGCGCCAAGCCTTCCGCCCGGGCCCCCAGTCTGTTCGCGCGTTCCTGGGGGCCGGGGCCCCTGCCTTCCCGGTATCCGCCCCGGCCGAAGCATTGCCTCTCCGCACGCTTCGCCCGACACTGGCACATGACGCAACGCGGGCCGGCAGAAACGCACGTCCCCGGACGGAAGGTGTGGCAGCATGCAAGACGCGACAGGGAATGCGACCACCTTTGCCCGCGTTCCCGCACTCGACCTCGCACGCACATGTGCCCTTGTCGGGATGGTCGTGTTCCACGTCATGTTCGATCTGCAGATGGTGGGCCTCGTGCCCCCCTGGACGGTCCAGACCGGCATCTGGCCGCAGTTTGCAAAACTCGTCGCCGGGAGCTTCTTGTTCCTTGCTGGCGTGAGCCTCTGGCTGGCACATGGGCAAGTGCTTCGCTGGCATACCTTTTTCCGACGGCTTGTCCTCCTCGCCGCAGCGGCTGCTCTCGTCAGCGCGGCGACCTACGTGGCTATGCCGCAGGCCTTCGTCTATTTCGGGATCCTGCACGCGATTGCCGTGTCGAGCCTAATCGGGCTTGCCGTCCTGCGCTGGCCGGCCTTTGGCATTCTGGCCCTGGCCGCACTGGTGTACATGGCTCCCGCCGTTCTGGCCTCAGAGGCGTTCAACCGTCCGGCCCTGTGGTGGACAGGGCTCGCGACGATGCCCCGCCCCTCTGTCGACTTTGAGCCCATCCTGCCCTGGGCCGCCCCCTGCCTCGCCGGGCTCGCCTGCGCCAAGGTGGCCGATGCCTATGGAGTATGGCAGTTGCTGCGCGGGCGGCCCGTCGGCCCGCATTGGCTCTCCTGGCCTGGGCGAAACAGCCTACTGGTGTATCTCGTCCACCAGCCCGTCCTGATCGCCCTCATCTGGAGCGCCGCCCAGCTGATCCGGTGATCCTACCGGACCCCGATCTCCGCCAGGGCGGCCGCAAGCTGCGGTGGCAAGGCCACCTCCTGCGCGCGGGTCGGAGACACGTCGCGTGGCGCATCCGACGCCGCCAGATAGCGCCAGCCCTGAAATGGACGCCTCGGCACCGCCTCGGTCCGATATACCTCGTCGTCCATCACGATGCCGCAGCGCAGGATACCGTCTGCCCCGCGCACCTCGTCGAGCGCCAGAATCCGTTGCCGCGCCAGGATCACGCCCTTGAACACCCAGTAGAGCGAGCCGCCCGCCAAAAGCGCCTCGGCACGCTTGGGCCACATCCGCGTGACATGCCGGACGCGCCCATCCGGCCCCCGCGACCGCGCGGACGCCTGCCAGCGCAACAGGTCCTCGACGCATTCCGCACCGACACAGAGCTTTAGCAGATTGACATGTGTCTCATCCATGGCAGCACCCCAGCATCTTGTGTCCCCAGCGGGATACTAGCCAAGGATTTGCGATTCTCAAGCGGCATGCTATGATGATCGCTCTTTCCCGCAACCTCTCGGAGGGCCGACATGAGCCGCTTCGCCGCTCCCATCTCGGAAACGATCTGGGACATGAAATACCGTCTGAAATCCGCGGACGGCACGCCGGTGGACGCCACCGTCGAGGAGACGTGGGACCGAATCGCGACAGCGCTCGCTCAAGTCGAAGAGGACCCGGGCAAATGGGTCGCCCCTTTCCGCGCCGCGCTGGAGGATTTCAGGTTCCTGCCGGCCGGACGCATCGTTGCCGGGGCGGGAACGGGGCGCGCGGTGACACTGTTTAACTGCTTCGTCATGGGCACGATCCCGGACTCGATGTCCGGCATTTTCGAAGCACTGAAAGAGGCCGCGCTCACGATGCAGCAGGGCGGTGGCATCGGTTACGATTTCTCGACGATCCGGCCCAAAGGTGCCCCCGTGGCGGGGGTTGCCGCTGACGCCTCGGGCCCGCTGTCGTTCATGGACGTGTGGGATGCGATGTGCCGGACGATTATGTCCGCCGGCTCGCGCCGTGGAGCGATGATGGCCGTGCTGCGTTGCGACCATCCCGATATCGAGGAGTTCATCGCGGCAAAGGCGGATTCAGCCCGCCTGCGCATGTTCAATGTCTCCGTCCTTGTGACCGACCCGTTTATGGCCGCGGTCAAGGCGGATGAGACATGGGATCTCGTCTTTGGCGGCACCGTCTACCGCACAATCCGCGCGCGCGACCTGTGGGATGCGATCATGCGCTCGACCTACGATTATGCCGAGCCCGGTGTGATCTTCATCGACCGCATCAATGCCGCCAACAACCTGGCGTATGTTGAGGACATCGCGGCGACCAACCCCTGCGGCGAGCAACCGCTGCCGCCCTACGGCGCCTGCCTCCTCGGGTCGATCAACCTGGCCGCTCTCGTCGATGCTCCATTCGATGCTGCAGCAGGGATCGACACGGATGCTCTTGAGACGCTCGTCGCTCAGGCCGTGCGCATGATGGACAATGTGGTCGACGCCTCGCGGTTTCCCTTGCCGCAGCAGGCGGCCGAGGCTCAGGCCAAGCGGCGCATTGGCCTCGGCGTCACGGGACTGGCGGATGCGCTGATGATGGTCGGGCTGCGCTACGGCTCCGAGACGGCCGCAGCCCAGACCGAAACATGGCTGCGCGCCATCGCTGTCGCCGCGTACCGCGCCTCTGCCGATCTGGCCCGCGAAAAGGGGGCCTTCCCCCTCTTTGACGCCGAGAAATTCCTCGCCAGCCCCTCGGTCGCCTGGTTGCCAGAGGACGTCCGCGCGATGATCGCCGCACATGGCATTCGCAACGCGCTCCTGACCTCGATCGCGCCCACGGGCACGATCTCGCTTTACGCGGGCAATGTGTCGTCCGGGATCGAGCCGGTGTTCGCCCATGCTTACACGCGCAAGGTGCTCCAGCCCGATGGCACGCGGACAGAAGAGGACGTCGTCGATTTTGCCGTCGGAAAGTGGCGCGAGCTCCATGGCGACGCGCCCTTCCCCGACCATTTCGTCGACGCACAGACGCTCTCCCCTGCCGCGCATGTGCGTATGCAAGCCGCCGCGCAGAAGTACATCGACAGTTCGATCTCCAAGACGATCAACTGCCCCGCGGACATCTCCTTTGACGCCTTCAAGACTGTCTATATGCAGGCCTGGGATGAGGGCTGCAAAGGCTGCACCACCTATCGCCCCAATGCGGTCACTGGGAGCATCCTGAGCGTCGCCGAAGCGCCCGAGCCCGCGCAGCCCGCCCAGGAAGCCCCCGCGGCGCCTGACTTCGATGCCGCCGCCAACGTCACGTACCTCTCCGATCCGCTGGACCGGCCCGAGAGCCTGGAGGGGCACACCTACAAGCTGCAATGGCCCGAGAGCCCGCACGCGATCTACATCACGATGAACGATATCGAGCTCAACGGGCGGCGCGTGCCCTTCGAAATCTTCATCAACTCCAAAAACATGGAGCACTACGCGTGGACAGTGGCGCTCACGCGGATGATTTCCGCCGTGTTCCGCCGCGGAGGGGATGTGTCTTTCGTGGTCGAGGAGCTCAAGGCCGTTTTCGATCCGCGCGGAGGGGCTTGGATGGGGGGCAAGTACATCCCGTCAATCCTTGCAGCGATCGGTGGCGTGATCGAGCGGCACCTCGTGTCGATCGGCTTCATTCAGGGCGAAGGCCTTGGGCTGAAAGTCGACCCGGAGGAGGAGCGCGCGGTCGTCGGGATGGCGCCAAAGGGTCCGGCCTGCCCCTCCTGTGGGCAGTATGACATGGCGATGATCGAGGGCTGCATGACTTGCCGTCATTGTGGCTACTCGAAATGCGCGTGACGGACGGGGGACCCCCCATCCAGCGGGTGCGGCTTAAGGACGTGGGCTCTCGTATCGCCCTTTGACGACCAGACCGCTTCAGCGCCGCGCGATGCTGCGCGGCACACCGAGCCCGCCCACCCGTGAAGAGGCCGCGGGCGGGGTGGTACCACGGCTTGGTGGTTCACCCGGGGGAGGCGGCGTCAGGACTTGGTCTGCCGAAAATGCGCGAGCGCCCTCTCGGCAATCAGCGGTCCGGCCGTTTCTTGGACGAAGTGTCCGCCCGCCTCAATCTCCAGTGGCGGCGGACACCCCCGAATGACACCTCGCAGAGCGTTCATCACAGGGGGGCCGAGCATCTTGTCCTGCATGCCGATGGCCATGAAGCTTTCGCCAGTCCACTGGGTGGACCAGAACTGCGCCGCACGCCGAGACGTCTCGACGCCCGGACTGTCGGTGGTCCGAGCAATGAGGTGCGGGAACCTGCGCACACCCGCTTTGTAGGTCTGGTCCGGGAACGGCGCCTCATAGGCGGCTGCGACCGAGGGTGTGATGCTCGGCTCGTTCTTTTGCATGATGTCGGCGATCGGGACGTCAGGATCCGAGTCAATGTGGGCCTGCCAATCATCAAAAGCCGGCATCTCAACGGGGCCGGTCATCAAACCTGTATTCATGATGAGAAGGCGTTTGAACCGTTCCGGTTTTTCCATTGGCAGGGTCAGCCCCAGCACGCCGCCCCAATCCTGCACAACGAGCGTGATATTCTTCAAATCCAGGCGCTCAAGAAGCGCCAACATGTAGGCGCGGTGGAAATGGAACGAGTAGTCTTCGTCCGCCACAGGTTTGTCCGACCTGCCGAACCCAAGCCAATCGGGCGCGACAACGCGGGCACCAGCCGACGTGAAGACGGGGATCATCTTTCGGTAGATGTAGCTCCAGCTCGGCTCACCGTGCAGGCACACGAATACGTCTTCGGCCTGCATATCGCCCTCGTCGAGGTAGTGGCCGCGCAACCCTTCATAGCCCTTCAGATCATCTACGTAATTTGGTCGAAAGGGATACTCGGCCAGTCCCTCGAAGAAAGAATCGGGTGTGCGCAACGCGGTGATCATAGCAGAGTCCGTTTTGGTCGTATGACCAATTTTGAGTAGGTCATACGACCAAATTCGTCAACACACTATTGTCGCCGCACCGCGAAAAAGGCACCCTATCCGAGCCGCTCTCCAAAAAGCACCCAGGGTCGCGCCATTTCCGACACCGCCCTCTCCGCGAAAGAAGAACGCATTCTCGATTGCGCGCTCAAACTGCTGATCGCGCGCGGCGATAGCGGGCTCACCCTACGCAAACTCGCCGAATGCGCGGAAATGCGGCTGAGCAACGTACAATACTACTTCAAGTCGCGCGATGACGTCCTCACCGCGATGGTCACGCGGTACTTCGACGATTGCGCTGAAGTCGTGAAGCGGCTCACCGCAGAGAACGCAGCCGCGACGCAGCGGGAGCGGGTCCATTTTCTTGTGTGTGCGGGCCTCGCCCACGGCCAAGACGTGAGCGAGATGTGCCGGGCATTCCGAGAGATCTGGGCGATTTCCAGCCGGAATTCGGTGATCGACCAATGCCTTGCCCAATACTATCGGCGCTTTGCCGATACTTTGGCGCGCTCCGCGCTGAATGGCGACGCCGACCCGGCCACGTCCTCTCGACTGAAAGCGCTTCTCGTGCCGTATTTCGAAGGCTACTCCGTGACCGCCCCGGCTCTTGACCTCACCCCGGACGCTGCTGCCGATATGTTGACGGATCTTGCGCTGTCCATCCTGAACGCCCAGGACTCACCGTAGCGCTGCACCTCCAGCCGCAGCACGGAGATTCCGCTGCACCTCGATGATGCAATTGCACCTCGGCCGGTGTCTGCGCGAGGCACGAGCCCCCCGGTTCGACACCTGCGTCTTCTTGAGACGATCCAAGCCGCCTTAGCGCATTGACCTTGATCAATAGCCCGGCGGGGCAAAGTCGTGCCTCTCCACGCTTGGCGGTAGCGTTGGGGGGATGAAGAGTTGATTTAAGGGCGCAACTGACAAGGGATCAGCAGCCGTGTGTCACTTTGATCCTAAGAGGGCGTTTTCTGGCGACGCAAGACATCACCTCTCTTGAGCCTAGGTGTTCGATGCCACGGCTTGCTGGGGCGATCCGTTCGTTGGACTGGACGGAAGCACTATGGGACAAGTTCGTCACGGGAGCGCCACGACCCCGTTGACCGACATGCGATGCGAGCAGTCGCAGAGAGGGGCGCACGCCGTCCGAGCAGCAATACAACGATTCGTTGGCAGGCAGGCGATGGCGCTGCCCGCGCTGAGAGGCGCACGCGTCGACCACGGAAGTAAGCCGGGCGCTCGGGAGTAAGGAGGGTCAGAAAACGATCCGGAGGATCGTTGTCCCGACGAACGCCGAAGACCGTAACGACGTTGCGAAAACGCGCGACGGTCGAAGACAAGAAGACCGGGCCGGCGGAGCCGCGCTCAAGCGTTCTCAGCGAGGAGGACCGAGGGCGGGAGCGCCATCGGTTCGAACCACCTGCCGAACGCCTCTCACGCGCGCGTCTTTGCATCGCTGCCTCCCGCGATGAGCCCTGTCACGCCGTCGCCAGCGGTGTTCGGACCGGTGGCGCGCCCACTGGCAACTCCGAGCGCGTGGCCCTTGAGCGCCATGGGTCCGAGCCCAATGGCGAGCCGATCGGCGTCCTCCAGATCCGCGGCCCGGCAGGCGAATGCGAGCATTCGCCGAGAAGGACACCGCCGAGCTCCGGACGGCGGAGGGCACGCGTCCGCCATGGGCCTCGGACCGATGGCGGCCCCAAGGCGAACCTCTTCGTGGACATTGACCGATCCAGCAAGGTCGCCGTGGCGCAGCTGGTCGAGACAGCGGACAGGAAGACAGCCGGGATTTCCCGGAGCCGCGCCTCGACTCATTCGGCAAGCCTCATCCTCCCGCATCCACACGATCCGCGCTGACAGCCATTGCCCGGCAGGCGATTTGCAACGCAACTCTGCCGAGAGGGGCATGCAGTGCACCGGGCAGCCGCG
>JBCCYI010000104.1:0-15076 GCA_039189975.1 Pseudomonadota bacterium | reverse complement strand
TTGTCGAACGGTGCTTCAACAAGCTGAAGAACGCCCGCCGCGTCGCCACCCGATACGACAAGACCGCGGAGAGCTTCCTGGGCTTCATCGACATAACCTCGATCCGCCTGTGGGTGCGCCATTTGTCAACATGACCTAAGCTGGTCGGTTGCAATTGCCGATCCGGGAGACGGGCGGGACTTTAACGATAATTTGCGAGATGAGGGCGAAGGCATGTCGATCAACGTGTTGCCGTTTGAGGTGAAGAAGCCAGAGGCGAAGGTGAAGCGTGGTTTCGCTCTCGTTCGAGCCGACCAACTCCAGTTTCGGGAGCCGGAGTTCGTCATTGACGGGCTTTTTGAAACGGAAACCCTCGCATTGTTGTTCGCTGACCCGGGCGCAGGAAAGAGCTTCGTAGCATTAGACATGGCGGCGTCTATTGCCACGGGGCACAGTTTTCATGGCCGAAACGTCAAGCAAGGAGCGGTGATCTACATCGCGGGTGAGGGCAACAATGGCATCAAACGTCGCCTAGCAGCGTGGGAAAGACACCACAACGTGAGCCTTGAAGGCGCACCGTTACTCGTATCAACGATGGCGGGGCAATTCCTCCAGCCGGAAAGTGTTGCTCAGATGGTCTGCTGTATTGACGATGCAGCGGACCAGTGTGGGAAGATCGCTCTCATTATTGTGGATACGCTCAATCGAAATATGGGGCCGGGCGACGAGAGCAGCACCAAGGACATGTCGAGCTTTGTCGCTGCAATTGACGAGGTGAAAAAACCGGTACGACACGTCTGCGCTGCTCGTTCATCATACCGGGCATTCCAATAAGGGGCGTGCTCGCGGGAGTATGGTACTGCTCGGTGCCCTCGATGCCGAATATATGGTCGAGAAGCAGGGGGAGGGCATTAGGGTCACCAATACGATGATGAAGAAGACGGCGCCGCACCCTCCAATCGGCTTCAGGGTGGTCGAGGTGGAAATCGGAACAACTCGCAAGGGTGAGCCCATTACTTCGGCGGCGCTTACTGAAATCGAGCCGCCCAAGAGCGAGGACGGCTTGGCGGGCAAGCCGCTCAGTCCTAATCAGAAGATCGCCTTCGAAGCCTTGCGCCAGTTTATGGATGATTGCGGCACACCCTGTCCCGGCGGTACCGGCTGGCCTGAACAAGGGTCCCGGAAGGTCGTGGGCCAAGACGCGTTCCTCAAGTTCCTTAACGGCAAAATGCGATCTGACAACCCGGACAGTCGCCGCCGGGCGGCGCAACGCGCGGTCGATAACCTGGTCAAAAAGAACTTGGTCCAAATCAACGAGGGGTCTCTGTGGATTATACAATAAAATCAATAGGTGGACAGCCGGACAGTAGCCGGACACTCGGAGATTGTCCGGCCGCACTCTCTCCGGACGGACGGGACAATATCCTTAGGTATTGTCCGGGCTGTCCGAGGTGCCGCGCGGATCCGCATCCGTCCCCCGGAGCTAAGGGATGTTGAGAGATGAAAAGCGCGCCGGGCGGTTCCCGGCCAGTAGCACCCGAGGAGGGGCAGACTATGCAACATGAACAGAACCAAGAAATGAGGTAAGACCTTCTGGAGTTGGAGGACTTTGATCCGCGTGCTCGGCTGTTTGCGCACCCGGAGATGCAGCGCACGTTGAAACTCGTCGGCGCAGCGCTCGACGAAATGGAATTGGATGGCGGAGACCCGCGCGATTTCGCGTTGGCGCTTTTGAGCAATTCCATTACCCTTCATCGCGCTGTTTGCGGGCCACACGGAAAACTCGGCACTTCACAGATGCTACAGCGATTTCTCGAGGCGGAACAGGCTCGGGTAATTGTGATGGGTGCGAATGCGCCCGGAGGACATGCCTAAATGAATGATGCCGCATTGCGATATTGAATTTCAATTCGCTTTCGGTTACTCCTATTATTGACCCTAGGGGAATAACTCCCATAACTGAGGGTCACTACCCACCCCGCTCTTGAGGTGGAGTACCCATTCCGCGCTGCGGATGGAGGTAGCCAGCGCCTAACGGGCTGGTGATCAATCCAAAGTCCTTAGCGCGCCTGCGCGTGCTTCTTCATGAATGGAGGCCCGAATGGGTTTGCAGACTCTTCAGCGAGACCGAAACGAAAAGCGACGTGAGGCACGCGCCCTCATGCGTTCCCTGAGGGAGGATACGCCGCCCGCAAAAGCAAGAGCTATCGAGTCGGAATTTGATGCGCTCATGTCTGAAGTTGACGAACTCGAAGAGCGTATCGAGGAAGCTCGGGATCGGCAGTTCTACGTCGATCCGCGCCGCCCTGACTTCGGCGATATCGAAGCGCCGGGCGTCGCCGGAGGAGAACCTGCTGTCGATGAGCACCGCAACGCCTTCTTCGACTGGCTGTGCGACCCGCGTGCGGAGCGCGCGCGCTCAAATCTGCTGACCGCCGAACGCGAAACTCGGGTTGCAAGTGGAACCAGTGGCGCGACGGGTGGATACGCCGTGCCGACTTTGATCGAGGGCGATATTCTGTCTCGCGCGCGTGATGCCAACCCTCTGCGTGGAGTCGTTCGTGTCCTGCCCGTCGAGACATCCGGCATCCGTCTTCCGCTGAGTAACGCAGACGCGACGAGCGGTTGGGTTGGGGAGGGCGATACCCGCTCAGGGACCGACGAGCCGACGCTTGACGGGAAGGTGCCGACCACGGGCACGTGCTACGGTCTCGTCTCGTACACTGAGGAGTTGGCCTACGACGCCTCGGTGGATGTGGCCACTTGGCTGATCACCGAGGCCGGTGCAGCGCTTGGCGAAGCGGAAATGCGCGCCATCGTTTCGGGCAACGGCACGAACAAGCCGAGCGGAATCCTTCATGTCGCGCCCGAGAGCGGCGCAGACGGCACACGAACTGCGGACGCGCTCAAGTTCCTTCCATCGGGTGCCGCCGACGATCTTGGCCCGGATCCCTTTACGCTGCTTATGGGCGCGGTCTACGACTTGCACTCCAGCTACCGCGCTAACGGCCGATGGTTGATGAACTCCGCCACGGCGGGCGTACTACGCTCCTTGAAGGACACCGATGGTCGGTTCATTTGGGCGGAAAGCCTCATGGCTGGACAACCGGCGCTACTTCTTGGCTATCGCGTGACCATTTGCGAGGGAATGCCAGATATCGGCATGAACGAGCATCCAATTGCTTTCGGAGACTGGTCCCGAGCTTATGTGCTGACTCAACTCGGCGGGCTGCGCGTCGAAGTGGGTGACACAAGCATCACTACACCGGGTGTGAACAAGATCTACATCCGCGAGAGGATCGGCGGCTGCGTCTATGACGAGTACGCTGCGCGCGTCATCAAGTGTGCGAACGCATAAGGTCAGCTTTCGTGATTAAGCGCGATGGTATTGTCGAGCCACCGCGCGAAGCGCTGACCATGCGCGCCGACGGAGATGGCAAATGGTCCGCTTTTAGTCGGCGAGTGGCGTAGGAACCCCGACATGGCGCAGCCGCGATCCCAATGCGCGGCGTGGCGCCAATCTTCATAGAAGCTGCGTGTGCCTGTGTCGCAGGCGTTTGCCACTATGCGGCTGCCTACGCGAAGGACGGCGAGGGTCACGCTCACGCAGCAGCACACAGCGCCAGACAGCCGGGAGGGGGTGTGTCCATCTCTAGACCGGTCCAACTCCGAAACCGAAACCCCAGCTTCATTCACACATCCGCAATTCAGAGGCACGGGAGGATGGATTATGCCGCGCCAACGCGTACCGCTCGAAAAAGCGAAATTGACGGGCGCAGCGTGTCAGCAGAAGAAACTTCTGACGACGCCCCACCATTGCCAGGGAGAACCCCTGATCAGGAGTTGCAGACACCTTGGGTCGATAGGCGAGACCTATGAGCGACCTTAGCTAACTCTGAGTCTTTGAGTGGTGGATGCTTAGCTGACTTGGAAACTGGTCACGCCGTCGCAAAAGGATCTTCGATCAGGCCGACAAGCTGCAGAGTAAAGGCCTCGTTGTCAGCCGCGAAGCCATCAACTTGGGTCTGCGCAGCGGCGAGGCTGCCTTCTCGGTCCTCTACGTCATAGCCTTGCATCACCGTCACGGCGTCGCCGAACGGATCGCCTAGGCCATTGATTGCCGCGTAGTAGATTCCAATATCGGCTTTATCCGTGAGCGTTTGGACATCGGCAGCCGCCTGCGCGATCAGCTCTGGCGTGGCATCGGGATCATCAAAGTTCTTTGCACCATCAATGATCGCGAGGATGAACTCGCCCCGCGTGACGTTGCCATTGTCGAGTTCCCCGATCCAGAACGCTCGGCCGAGATCGTCCGCCTCGCGTTCGAGGACGTTGGCATACACCGAGTCGACAAGCGCGGCACTGTCGTTGGGGTCGGGGTAACGGGCAACCGTCTCGTCCTGAACGAAGAAGCTTCGCGCAATTTCGGCATAGGTCATACCATCGTTCAGACGCGTACCCCAATAAGCCAGCCCTTCGGCATCCGGGGCACGGTCGAAATACGCGATATACATCTCAACAAAGAGGCGAATTTCCTCGGCGGATATTCCGGAAATTCCGGAGAATGCGGCAATGTCATAGGTTTGATCGTCAAAGATGAGCTGCTCTACGCTGATGAGGAAATCGCGAACACTCTCACCGCGCTGACCTACTGTGACGGTGCCGTCACCCTGCACGCCCACTTCGTAAGAACGAAAGGTGCCGAAATGCACGGATTGGTCGAAGCCCGCGCCCCCGTTGATCGTGTCAGCGCCATCGAAGCTCACAATGCGGTCGGCCCCGTCGCTTCCGTTGAAGGTGTCGTTGCCGGACAGGAGGCGAACGAAAAAGCCGAAGTCTCCCTCGTCGCCCTCACCAATAAGACCGCCAGTATCCACGGTTTCGTCATCCGCAAGTATGCCCCGGATATCGGCGTTAAGGCCTGTCCAATCCAGGATGAGCTCTCCGTTGAGTGTTTGGTAGATGCGCGTTGTGGTGCCCATGGGCAGATCGTCCGGGTACGTGAAGGAACCCTCGTAGCTGCTGACGATCCCGCTTTCAGAGTCGAGGCGGATCAGACTGGACGTGTTTATGAGAACCTGCTCTTCTCCAACATCATCGTCGCCAGCGTAGAAGGTCACCATATCGGTGGGTCGGAAGAAGCTCATTGTGGTCATGGAATTATCGCCAATTCAATCTGTTAGGAACCAACACTAGCGAGATCATAGTTAGTGACCCATGGGTCAGAAAGGTATGGTTTACCCTGCCTTCGATGATCGGTTGAAGTGCTAGCAAACCCAGTGCACCAATCAGTTGCTAGGCCCCAATCTGCGCTCCTTGTTGCCCTTCGTACCAAAAGAAATGACGGGTATTGGGGCGTCAATCCACTCCGCGTCGCATCAATTGGATAGATCGTTAAGCTCTCAGTCCAGAACGCTTGAAGTAGTGGCTCGTTGTCGAGGCCATTGGTTCCCTGACGTTGTTGAGCCGAGTGTAATGGCCCGCTGCGGGCGCTCCGACGCGATGCAGAGGTTGCCGGGTTCCAAAGCAATTTGGATGTCGGTTTCCACCCATGCCCTTCGGTCTCGTTGTGCGACCCGCCTCGCGAGCCGTTCGTCGGTGCCATTCACGTCGCACGAACGGCTCGAGAGGGCCGAGGGTACTAATGCGTAGCGGCGCGGATCAGTGAGAAGCCGACCGGCGCGGCGGCGGCGAGAAGCCTGCCGAGCGGAGTTCTTCGTCGCAGAGCCGATAGTTTTCCGCGACGGTCTCCGGGTCCGCGTCGTCTTGGTTCTCGTACTCTATCGCGAACAGGTACATGTTGATGAGCGCTTGGCGCTCAGGCGGCAACTCAAGAATTCTCTTCGCGAGCGCAAGGTCTCTAGGTGTAGGCATGGTCATGGCGTCTCTCAAAGGTTGTGACCCTTCGAGCCTACGTGCGGTGACTCGCGTGGCAAGACGGACGTATCCTACTGGGGGAATGCCCCGCCTTCGCCCCCGCGAACGCTAGAATTCTGTTCCCCCAGCGTTCCCCGGAGCCAAACTCAGGAGCGAAGGGCGTCAGGTTTCTAGGGTTAAGTATTTGATTTAATTGGCTCCGGCGGTAGGGATCGAACCTACGACCAATTGATTAACAGTCAACTGCTCTACCGCTGAGCTACGCCGGAACTCGGGCGCCTATAGCAAGTGCTTCAGGGAGCGTCTAGGGGTGGATGCACCATTGTGCCGGGCAACAAGCGAAAATCTTGCGCGCGTGGACAGTCGGCCGTCTGGGGCCACGTGTCCCGCTTCGCTCAAGGCGATCAGATGGGCGAGCACGTTGCGCTCCGCGGCGGGAAAGAGGTCCGGGTTTAGAGCGGCATAAACCTGTTGGGTAAGAGCTGCGGGTGTCATCGGTCCGGACTGAAGTGCCGCGCAAATCTGCTCTGTCCGCGACGTCCGATGGGCGATCAGCCATGCAAGCCGCGCCATCGGATCGGGCACCGGGTCGCCGTGGCCCGGATAATAGACCCGTGCCTGAATCCCGGACAGCGCATCGCATGACGCCATGAAGGACACGAGATCCCCATCGGGCGGCGACACGAGCGACGAAGCCCATCCCATCACGTGATCGCCCGTGAAAACAGCGTCGCCCCACCGGAAGGCGAGGTGATCGGCGGTGTGTCCGGGGGTGGCCAGCACATCGAGATGCCAGCCCGGGCCAGAGATCCGGTCGCCGGTGTCGATCCTGTGATCGGGCGCGAACTCCAGGTCGATCCCCTCGCCGCCGCCGATCTCCTCCGCAGCAGCGAGACGGGCCATGACAGGGCGCCGCCGTGACACCAGATCGCCCGCCGCATAGACATCTGCCCCCGTGCAGTCCGACAGGGGCTGCGCAAGGGGCGCGTGGTCGCGATGGGCGTGGGTGACCAGGATGGAGTGCACATGTTCACCGGGCTCCAGGGCGGCAAGGATCGCCTCCAGGTGACGGCGATCGCGGGGGCCGGGATCGATGACGGCCACAGCGCCGGTTCCCACAATCCACGTGTTTGTACCGCTGAAGGTCATGGGTGACGGGTTGGGCGCGCGGACCAGCCGCAAGCCCGGCTCCGGGCGGGCGGTCACGGCACCGGCTGGGCCTTCAAGAGTCATGGTGCACGATTCCCCGTTTCTCCGACGCGTTCGGCCGGTTACATGTAGCGCGTGTCCTTCGCCTGGCTCAAACGTTCCATGCCGCGGGGCCTCTATGGCCGCGCCGCGCTGATCCTGTTGGTGCCCCTGGTGGCGTTGCAGGTGGTGGCATCCGTCGTCTTCATCCAGCGCCACTTCGAGGACGTGACACGGCAGATGACGCGTGGCGTGGTGAAGGATCTCGAACTTCTGCTCGGCGAAGTGGCGGAGGCACGCACCCGCGCCGGGGCCTTGGCGAACACGGCCGATCTTCGGCGCGATCTTGACCTTGATGTCACGCTGCCCATTGAGCCCGCCGCGCCGGCCGGGCAGGCGGAGCGCCTCTTCTACGATGTCTCGGGCATTACCGTGATTGCGACGCTGCGTGAAGAAGTGCCCGAGCTGCGCGCGGTGGACCTAGCACGTGACACGGGCTCCGTCTTTGTCGAGCTCGACACGGATTTTGGGCCGATGGAGGTCGAGTTTTCGCGGCGGCTCGTCGCGGCGTCCAATCCGCACCAGTTTCTCGTGATTATGGTCGTCTTCGGCATCCTGATGACTGCGGTGGCATTTGTTTACTTGCGCAATCAGCTGCGCCCCGTCACGCAGCTCGCCGTTGCGGCGGAAGCCTTCGGGAAGGGGCGCCGCGTGGCGTACAGGCCGCGCGGCGCGCAGGAGGTGCGGGCGGCGGGGCAAGCGTTTCTCGACATGCGCAAACGGATCGAGCAACAGATAGAACAGCGCACCATGATGCTCTCGGGCATCAGCCATGATCTGCGCACGCCGCTCACCAGGCTGCGGCTCGGCCTGTCGATGATGCCGGAAGACGACGATGTGCGCGAGATGACGCGCGACGTGGCCGAGATGGAGGCCCTCATCAATGCGTTCCTGCAGTTCGCGCGCTCGGAAGCGGAGGTCGAGCCGGAGCTCGCCGACCCTCTGGCGCTGGCCGAACGGGCGGTGGAAAAGGCTGTGAGGGCCGGTGGCGACGTCGTGCTGGTGCCGCCGGATGCGCGCGCAGCCCTTCTTGTCGAGGTCCGGGTGCAATCGATCGAACGGGCGCTCGGCAATCTGATCGCCAATGCCGTGCGCTATGCGGGGCGGGCGGAGGTCACGGTCGAGCGCAAGTCCAGGACGGTGCATTTCGTGGTGGAAGATCCGGGTCCTGGGATCGATCCGTCGCGCCATGAGGAGGCGCTCCGGCCCTTCGCCCGTCTGGACGCGGCGCGCAACCAGGACAGGGGATCGGGCGTAGGGCTGGGCCTGTCGATCGCTCAGGACGTCGCGCGCAGCCACGGGGGACGTTTGGAACTCGGGCAGAGCACCCGCCTGGGGGGGCTGCGGGCAGAAATCGTCGTCGCTGCCTGACGGGCTGGAGATCCCTTGGGCGCAGTGCAGGGCGGCTACCGCTTCGTCGAAGGGATCTTGGAGTGTCTGTCCAGATGCCGGGTGACGCGCGCGCACACGTAGCTCCGGACCGTACACAACCAATCTAAGCCAGCGGAGGCGCCCGCCCGTTGGTCAGGACGCTGCACGGGTGCCTTTGGGATCGCTTGAAGGCTGTTAGTGGTCGCCGCGGTCTAGCATATGGTGCAAAGCCCGCGCCGAAAGATTGCGGTGCGCATCCGCCCGATGGCGGCGCAAGCTGCCGCCGCACATATCCGCCCCGGCCTTCCAAAGCCCGTATTGCATGGCGTGGTCGAGTGCGAACATGGCGAGTTTCAACTTTTGGATCACGAACAGGTCCTTTGCGTTGGCGTGGCGGTGCCCTCCCGCATTGCGACATAATAGCGCATGTCTCGGGGCGGTCTAGGGGCGTGCGACAGGCACCCGTCGCCTCACGTGTGATTTCTGCTCTGAAATGGTTCTCCTGCCGTAAACGCGGCGACCGGCAAGGTTTTGCCGATGGCATGGGAAAACCCCTCAGGCGCGGGTTTATTTCTGCGGCGCTTTGGCCAAGTTGGGAACGGGGCCGCGTGAAGGGGAGACAAGAATCGTGCCTGAGTTGAGTGATATTGCCGGACTAACGCCGCAGGATGTGACGTCCTACTGGGTCGACACCGTCGGGCCATCCGGGTGGTACAAGGTCGACCCATCTCTTGATGAGGATATCCGCCAGCGCTTTCAGCCTCTGTGGGAGGTTTCGGCGGCCGGAGGCTTGCGCAACTGGATGTGCAGCCCGCAGCGGATCTTGGGCTTTCTGATCCTGACGGACCAGTTCCCGCGTAACATGTTCCGAGAGGACGGGCGCGCGTTTTCAACCGACGCCGTGGCGCGCACGGCGGCAATCCGCTCTATCCTGCACAATTGGGATTTGCGCATTCCTGAGCCGCAGAGACAGTTCTTCTATTTGCCGCTGATGCATTCTGAAGTGCTGGAGGATCAGGAACGCGCCCTGCGCCTGATCATGACACGGATGCCCGAGACGGGGGCGTTGAACCTGCTGCATGCGCGGGCGCACCGTGAGGTCATCCGGCAGTTCGGGCGTTTCCCGCATCGAAACGCGGACCTTGGCCGTTCGACGAGTCGGGCCGAAGCGGACTTTCTCGCCGCTGGCGGATACGGCGATGTTGTACGCTCAATGCAACAGGCCACGGCGGCCTGACCGGGTGCTGGGTGCGCGTGGCCGCAATGGCCGCACGCCCCATTCCTGACGCAAGCTTCCAGAGCGTACCAGCCGGGCATTCGTCTGGACACGTCACGCGCGTGGTGCGCTGCGCGGGCGCGGCACGGCGCCAGCCCATGAATGCCGGACATAGCGGCTATTCCCGAGCGACGCGGCGAAACGCACCGCGCGAGGTTGGGCTTCTTCGCCAGATCGTTTAATGGTGAACAAACGGCGCGGCCGCGCGCCGGTCAGGATCGGAGGAGGGTGGCCATGGCCGACACGCAATACGACATGATCGTTATCGGGGCAGGGCCGGGCGGCTATGTGGCCGCGATCCGTGGCGCACAGCTCGGCCTGAAAGTGGCTTGCATCGAGCGCGAGCACTTCGGCGGGATCTGTCTCAACTGGGGCTGCATTCCAACCAAGAGCATGCTGCGGTCCGCCGAGGTGTACCATCTGATGGAGCGCGCCAAGGAATTCGGGCTGAGCGCGGAGAAGATCGGCTACGACATCGAAGCCGTGGTGAAGCGCTCCCGTGGGATCGCCAAACAGCTGAACGCCGGTGTCCAGCACCTCCTGAAGAAGAACAAGGTGACTGCCATTCTTGGCGAAGCCACGCTGCCCGCCAAAGGCAAGGTGTCAGTCCGGACGGACAAGGGCGTGCAGGAGCTGACCGCCAAGGGCGTCGTTCTCGCCACAGGGGCGCGCGCGCGCGAGCTGCCAGGGCTTGAGGCGGATGGTGACCTGGTCTGGACCTACAAGCACGCGCTCACGCCGCCCCGGATGCCCAAGAAGCTCCTGGTCATCGGCTCCGGCGCCATCGGCATTGAATTCGCGAGCTTCTACAACACGCTCGGTGTCGATACGACGGTCGTTGAGGTGCAGGACAGGATCCTGCCCGTAGAGGATGCTGAAATCTCCGCCTTCGCCAAGAAGAGCTTCGTCAAGCAGGGCATGACCATCATCGAGAAGGGCATGGTGAAGTCGCTCGACCGCGGCAAGGGCAAGGTCACCGCCCATATCGAAGTGGGCGGCAAGGTCGAACCGCAGGAATTCGACACCGTCATTTCCGCCGTCGGCATCGTCGCCAACACCGAAGGGCTTGGGCTTGAAGCACTCGGCGCCAAGATCGACCGCTCCTTCGTCGTGACGGACGACTACTGCCGCTCCGGCGTCGATGGGCTCTACGTTATCGGCGACGCGACCAACGGGCCCTGGCTCGCCCACAAGGCCAGCCACGAGGGCGTCATGGTGGCCGAGCTGATCGCGGGCAGCAATTCCGCGCATCCGGTCGCGCCGCACCAGATCGCCGGCTGCACCTATTGTCACCCGCAGGTCGCCTCCGTCGGGCTGACGGAGGCCGAGGCCAAGGAGGCGGGCTACGAGGTCCGCGTCGGGCGCTTCCCGTTTATCGGCAACGGCAAGGCGCTGGCGCTCGGCGAGCCCGAGGGCATGATCAAAACGGTGTTCGACGCCAAGACGGGCGAGCTTCTGGGCGCGCATATGATCGGCGCCGAGGTGACCGAGCTGATCCAGGGCTACGTCGTGGGCCAGAAGCTCGAAACCACCGAGGAAGACCTCATGGAGACCGTCTTCCCGCACCCGACGCTCTCCGAGATGATGCATGAATCGGTGCTGGACGCATATGATCGTGTCATTCACGTCTGAGTAACAAGCCGGCAGATCGTGGGCCGTCCCACCGGGTGGCCCACCCTACATCCTCTCGTGGACGCCGTGGCGCGGCGGCGCGCCGCGAATGGCACGCGCGAGTCCCATGGTCCAACCATCTGACAACATGTCCGAAACTGCGCCGCGGGCGGATGGGGCGCCGCCACAGACGCGCTTTGGTCTGATCCTGCTTCTCTGGCTCGCCGGCCTCGGGGCCGCCGCGCAGTACGGTAAGGTGGCCGTCGTCTTCGATATGCTGCCGGCCGCCTATCCCGGAGCGGGCGCGGTCCTGGGTTGGGCCGTATCGCTCGTCGGTGTCGTGGGCATAGGGCTTGGCGTGGTGGCCGGGGTCGTTGTGGCGCGGGTCGGACTGAAGCGCGCGATGGTGTGGGGCCTCCTCGGAGGAGCCATTCTGTCCGGAATCCAGGGGATCGTGCCACCCCTCTGGATCTTTCTGCCCCTGCGGATCGTAGAGGGCCTCTTTCACCTGGCGCTCGTGGTCGCCGCACCCACGCTGATCTCACAGGTCGCGGCCCCGCAGCACAGGGGCTTTGCGCTGACGCTGTGGGGGACCTTCTTTGGGGTCGCCTTCGCGCTGATTGCCGCCCTTGGGATCCCACTGGCTCAGGCCCACGGGATCGGCGCGCTCTTCTGGGCGCATAGCCTGTGGATGCTTGTTTTTGCCCTTCTGCTCGCCTGGCGCCTTCCGTCCGATGAGCCCACCGATCCGGCCCCCGTCTCGCTCGCCGCACTCTGGTCCAGCTCTGTCCGGCTCTATGTGTCGCCGCGCATCGGGGCGGCCGCCTGGGGATGGCTGTTCTATACCTTTTCTTTCGTCAGCCTGCTCACGCTCATTCCACCCTTCATCCCTGAAACTGCCCGGACGGCGACCTTGACGGCCATGCCACTTGTCTCAATCGCCGCGTCGATGGTCCTCGGCGTGGCGCTGTTGCGGGTCATGTCGGCCGTTCAGGTGGTGTTGATCGGGTTCGTGGCCGCAGCGCTCTGCGTCGCAGGGCTGCTCCTCTGGCCGGGGCATCCGGCCGTCTGTCTGATCACGGCCGCCGCCCTTGGCCTTGTGCAGGGCGCGAGCTTCGCCGCCGTGCCGGAGCTGAACGTCGCGCCGGCGGACCGTGCCCTCGCGAACGGCGGGATGGCGCAGATGGGTAACCTCGGAAACACACTCGGCGTCCCGGTTCTCGCCGCCGGTATCGCACTGGCGGGGCTGCCGGGTCTCGTGCTGCCGCTCGTGCTGGCCCTGGCGCTCGGCACGGCGACGCATCTGTGGCTCGCCGCTAGACGTCGCGACCAGACGTGACAGTGCCCCCCGGGTGACGGTCCCGGCCCGCGCGGTGGGCGGGTCGTGCTGCGCCCGAGGGTGACGCGGTGGGAGATGCTCATCGGACGCCTTGGAATGAGGCGTTTCTCCGCGTCCGACACGTCGTGTCAGCAGTGACCCATATGTTCATCTTTCGTTCTCACTTTCTGATTGGCCGTCGCGCTCGGATCGACTACCTTAGGGCCTGCACGACAGGGTGGGGCGCATGGCCGAGCAGAAGCACATCGAAGTCCGCGGCGCGCGGGAGCACAATCTGAAGTCCATCGACGTGGACATTCCACGCGATCAGCTCGTCGTGGTGACGGGGCTGTCGGGCTCCGGCAAGTCGTCGCTGGCGTTCGACACGATCTACGCCGAGGGCCAGCGCCGCTATGTCGAGAGCCTGTCGGCCTATGCGCGGCAGTTCCTCGACATGATGGAAAAGCCGGATGTGGACCACATCACCGGCCTCTCCCCGGCGATCTCGATCGAGCAGAAGACGACGTCGAAGAACCCGCGCTCGACCGTCGGCACCGTCACCGAGATCTACGACTATATGCGGCTCCTCTTCGCCCGCGTGGGCACGCCCTATTCGCCCGCGACCGGTCTGCCCATCGAGGCGCAGCAGGTGCAGGACATGGTCGACCGGATCATGGGCATGGAGGAGGGGACGCGTGCCTACCTCCTCGCGCCCATCGTGCGCGACCGGAAGGGCGAATACCGCAAGGAATTCCTGGAGCTGCGCAAGCAGGGGTTCCAGCGGGTGAAGGTCGACGGGGCGTTCCATGAGCTCGACGATCCTCCCAAGCTCGACAAGAAGTTCCGCCACGACATCGACGTCGTCGTTGACCGCATCGTCGTGCGCGAGGGAATGGAGACGCGGCTGGCGGATAGTTTGCGCACCGCGCTCGACCTGGCCGAAGGGATCGCCATTCTCGAGACCGCCCCGAAGGAGGACGACGGCGAGCCCGAGCGCGTCACCTTCTCTGAGAATTTTGCGTGCCCCGTCAGCGGGTTCACCATCCCCGAGATCGAGCCGCGGCTCTTTTCGTTCAACGCCCCGTTCGGCGCTTGCCCAGAGTGCGACGGCTTGGGTCATGAGCTTTTCTTCGATGAGCAGCTGGTTGTGCCCGACGCTACGCTGAAGATCTACGATGGCGCGCTGGCGCCCTGGCGAAAGGGGAAGTCGCCGTACTTCCTTCAGACGATCGAAGCGATCGCCAAGCACTACGAGTTCGACAAGAACACACGCTGGAAAGACCTGCCGGCCCACGTCAAACAAGTGTTCCTCCACGGCTCCGGCGATGAGGAAATCCAGTTCCGCTACGACGAGGGCGGGCGCGTCTATCAGGTGTCGCGGCCCTTCGAAGGTGTGATCCCCAACATGGAGCGGCGTTACCGCGAGACGGACAGCGCGTGGATCCGCGAAGAGTTCGAGCGCTACCAGAACAACCGCCCCTGTGGTGCCTGCGACGGCTACAGACTGCGCGAGGAAGCCCTCGCGGTGAAGATCGGCACCCCCGAGACGGAGCTGCTCCACATCGGCCAGGTCGTGCAGATGTCGATCCGCGAGGCTTACGCTTGGTGCGATACGGTGCCTGCGGCGCTGACCGCGCAGAAGAACGAGATCGCCCGCACCATCCTCAAGGAGATCCGCGAGCGCCTTGGTTTCCTCAACAACGTCGGGCTCGAATACCTGACGCTCAGCCGCAATGCGGGGACGCTCTCGGGCGGCGAGAGCCAGCGCATCCGGCTTGCTTCGCAGATTGGTTCGGGGCTGACGGGCGTGCTCTACGTCCTGGATGAGCCGTCGATTGGCCTGCACCAGCGGGACAATGACCGCCTGCTCACCACGCTGAAGAACCTGCGCGATCAGGGCAACACGGTGATCGTCGTGGAACACGACGAGGAGGCCGTGCGCGAGGCGGATTTTGTCTTCGACATTGGGCCAGGGGCAGGGGTGCACGGCGGCCGAGTGGTGGCCAGCGGTACACCGGCTGAGATCATGGCCAACCCCGACAGCGTCACCGGCGACTACCTCGCCGGGCGGCGCGAGATCGCCGTGCCCGCGACGCGGCGCAAGGGCAATGGCAAGAAGCTGACGGTCAAGAAAGCAACGGGCAACAACCTGCAGAACGTCACGGTCGACTTCCCGCTGGGCAAGTTTGTTTGCGTGACGGGGGTGTCAGGCGGCGGCAAGTCCACGCTCACGATCGAGACGCTCTTCAAGACCGCGTCGATGCGGCTCAACGGCGCCCGGCAGACACCCGCGCCGTGCGAGACGATCAAGGGGCACGAGCATCTCGACAAGGTCATCGACATCGACCACGCCGAGAGTCCTTCGCCGGTCCAATTGACGGACAGCAGCGTCTGGG
>JBCCYI010000103.1:0-15115 GCA_039189975.1 Pseudomonadota bacterium | reverse complement strand
GAGTTTTCTAGATCCGCTGCAGTCGGCGGTCGTCGGCCGCCTCGATGAGTTCATGGACCAGAGCCGCTGCAGTCGTGAAGCGGACCTTCAGCCCCTTCTGACAGGCGGCGAGGCCAAGCCCCAGCGCGACATGCGTCTTGCCCGTGGTGAGCCATCAGGTCGCCATGCGTTCGAGACCGATGGCGAACGGGCCCGCGTGCAATGACGTTCTCGCGCCCATCGACGAACGCGCAGCGTGCCAGCTCCATGGTCAGCACCTTGTTGAGGGACGGGATCGCCTTGAAGTGAAGCTGTCGAGGCTCTTGGTGGCGGGGAGTTCGGCATGGAGGCCGCCATCGGTCCGAGGCCCATGCCGGACGCCGCCTTGATGCGGCGCTCGATCATCCGGCGTTCGCACTCGATGCAGCAGAGTAACAGCCGCTCGCCGGTTCGCCCTTGTCGCTCGGACCATAGGCGCGACATGGCTCACCCTCACCGAAGTCGACCTGCGCATGCCCCGGCGGATGTGCAAGCAGCACGAACACCGCTGGCAACGGCGCGACAGGGCTCATCGCGGGAGGCAGCGATGCAGAAACGCGCGCGTGAGAGGCGTTCGGCGGGTGTCTCGAACCGATGGCGGCATCCTGCCTCACCGTCGGCCGCAGAGCGTAGAAGCAGTCCTCCAGCGGAAGCAGAGAGTGCCGGCGGACGGCGACGACCGTGGCCTTCGGGCGGTGTCTCGGATCGATGGCGTTCCCGCCCTCGGTCTTCCTCGCCGAGAACGGTAGCGCGGCTCCGCCTGCCCGGTCTTCTTGTCTTTGACCATCGCGCGTCGACCATCGCGCTTCCGCCACGTCGCGACCGTCTTCGGCGTTCGTCGGGAAAACGATCCCCCGGATCGTTTTCTGACCCTCCTTACTGCCGAGCTTTCTGCTCAACTCAGCGGTCGAAGCTTGCGCCTCTCAGCGATTGCGCTGCAATCGCCTGCCGGTCAACGGGGTCGTGGCGCAACCGTGACGTCTCCGGCCCATAGTGCGTCCGTCCAGTCCAGCGAACGCATCGCCCCATCAAAGCGTGGGATCAAACACCTAGGGTCCTCTCGTCTGAGCGCACGCATGGCGTGTTGAGAAGCCTAGATCTCCTTACCAACTGCCTTTCCAAGGTCCCGGCGTTTTGTCATCATCTTGTCGATTTCAGCCATGAGTTGGTGGCTTTGCTTCAGCGCCTTTTCAAACTTCGCCTTTGCGTCGGCTTGCTTTTTTGGGGGTAGACTGGGGTGCATATCGCCTGAGGCAGACGAAACGTCCTTCTCGACCTTCTCCAGCTTCTTTCTCGCGGCGGTAATTGCTGCGCTTAATGCAACGATCTCTTTGACCGCCTTTTCATTGTCAGGCATTGGACTCTTTCACCCTTCCCGAATGCGGTTGCGCTTCGTGCCGAACGCCCATAGTCCGGCCACCGGCCGAGATTAAGTGTTACGGGATCCAATCAAGAGCTTCGATTGCTGACCGTCTCAAAATGTCTGCACGTGGCCCAATCCTATACGGCACTCAAAAGAGAGAAGAATTCGAGCCCCTCACTCTCGTCATGTAAGACTGCCTTACTCCTCGTCTCACGCAATAAGAGACGGCATTATGCCGGGCGTGCTGGCGTGTTGTCCCATGCTGAGATGAATGATCTGAAAACTCGGCACCGGCATTCAGCATGCAGGGAGCGGTGTCAAGAGAGGGCGCCAGGGGCAATGAGTGCGTTGACGCGCCTACGGACTCCGGGTTTTTTGCTCGAAACTCGGAGTTTTGAATGCGCCAACGCTAACGAATGGCAAGCTCGCAAACGAAACCTGTGCGTCAAAGAGCATGCCCACGCCACGGTTGCCTCATCGGCCATAACGAACTTAGGTCCAGCACCGCATAAGGATCCAACTGCGGAGGGCCGGTGACACCGGCATCAGAGCGCAATGCGGCTGAGATTTCGAGCTCTGGGGCATGAAATGCGACGGCAGAAGTCCAAGTCCGTCAAGGTGCAACGCTCAACGAAGCCTGGGGCGCCCTGTCCGTCGAAGAGACTCCCAACCGCTTACTTCAAGTGGCCTTGGTGGCAGGGTGCTTTCCCGGATCCCCGCGGATCAGTCAACGCTCTCACGGATAGGATCATGTGAGACCGAGCCGCTTATCAGCGACCGACGTGTCGGATTAAACCCTCTAAATGGAAGTAATCCCGTCTTTCATCTGAGCGATTGCCAATTGGCAATCATGGATTTCTAGCGCCTTCTCCGAGCGTTGTCCGAGTGGCAATCAGAGCGGGTGGCTCTCGGCATAGGTTCGAAAAAAGGCGAGGAACGCCCGATCCGGATCATCTGCCGGGGTTTTTCCTGCCGCCCAGGCGCGCCACTCGCTTTCCACAAAATAGATATCATAACCCGGAAACCTCAACCGCGCCGTCTCGTAAGTACTGGTGCGCAGGGGTGTGCCGGGGGTCGAAGCCGGGCGTGGCCGCAAGGGCTGCGCTGGCTCTTCGTTTCGCCCTTCGGCTTTGGCGCGCCGTCCCGTCGAGGCAAAGCGCAGCGCGCGCTCGGAGCTCCCTTGCCCCGCCCCATCTTTGCGCCACCAGCGCAGCTCGACATGGGTTACGGATCGACCCGTCTTGATCGGATTGAGCTCAACAACATAGTCCGACAGCGCCGAGACTTCCTCCACCGCCGGCGCAATGGCGCGCAGCCTGAGGTTCGACCAGGTCGTCAGTTTGCCGCGCGGCACCCCGAGGACGCCCCGCAGTTGCTCCAGGGTGAAGCGCTCTGAACTACGCCAGCGCAGGTTGCCGCGCTTCTGCACCATTTCATAGAGTGTCAGCGCGTATTTCGAGGAGAGCGCGAACATCACCTCGCGCTGGAGCCGGGCGAAGATGGTGGAATCGCCGATGATGCGGCGCAAACGGGCCGGGATCTCGTATTCCAACAGACCGTCGCGGCGCAGACCTTCGATATTGCCGCCGAGCAGCTGGACCCGCTCTATGGCGTCCTCGCCGTCGCGTCGGATCGCGACCCGCACGATTGCAGCCATCAGCCGCTCGATGCTCTCGCCCACCCGGTCGTTGGAATTGTGCGAGCCGCGCAGAGCGGATTTCGCGATGACATGGGTCACGGGCTTGTCGATCGCGTCCCAGGCGTTCTCGAGAAGCTGGTTGTAGATGCGCCGGTCGGCCAGGGTGAGCGGCGTCACCTCGACGAGATCGACCAACTCACCCGGCTTGATGAGGCTTTCCGGCGTTGGCCGCGCATCCAGGGTACGGTACGGTTTCTTCGCCTCGGGGGCGTTTGGCTCGGTCATGCTTTGCTCGATGGGGCCTGTGCAAACAGCCCTTCGCTTACATTTGTATCATGAACGGCGTAAGCCTGCAACGCGCCAAGCCTCTCCCCACCCACCCCAAACGTAAGGCTTCGTCGAATCGACGTGAGGAGCAACGAATCGCAGGGTTCTGGAAAAGAACGGAAAACCCGAGGGGCCGATTCGGCGCCCTTGCCCCCACCCCAGATGTAAGCCTTGTCCAGGCACGGCGCCCGAGATGTAAGGACATATCATCCAAGACGTAAGCCAAAGCGTCCCGATCCGTATCGCAAGTCACCCATTATGTAAGGCCTTCCGGGAAGAAGGACTTGAGATCATAGGCTTAGACGATGGGAACAGAGAATCTTAAGAATCCAGAACTTGTGATTTTTGCACTGGGATTTGGTTCAAAGAGCACCAGTTTGCAGCATTGGTCCAAGCCATCGACCGGCGAAGCTACGTTTCGGGGTGATAAGACGCTCCATTAGGCCGCCAAGTTCGGATATCCCAGATCATGCGCTCCATTCCCGTTATTGTCTGTACGATGTGCCGAGGTTCGTAAATTTCTGATCAAGCGCTCAAAAACCGAACTTGAGTTCGGCGGCTCTTCGCGGCACGGTGCCTCAAAAATTCAAGGAGGCACCATGCCAGACGCAATCGGCCTCGAAGATATAGAAGCGCTTGCGCGGCGCGCAGATACGGTGATCGAACGGTTGCGGTCGCGCGTCTTCGCCCCCGGGTCTGAAAAGCAACTGGAGATCCGGTTCAACGTCCGCCGAGCCGCAGAGATGTGCAAACGTACGGAAAAAGCGATCCGGGATGCGGAAAACACGGGTCGTCTCCCGATGCCCGAGAAGGACCCCGCGACCAACCGCCGTACGGGCTACAGCCTCGCGGCTGTCAATCGGATGCGTGAGGTCTTCGGGACTCTGCCCCACCGCGCTGAAGCTGACCCGACGACGGTGCTCGCGGTTCAGAACTTCAAGGGCGGTGTCGGCAAGTCGACCGTCGTGGTGCATCTGGCGCAGTACCTCGCGCTCAAGGGCTACCGGGTCTGCGTTGTGGATTGCGACAGTCAGGCCTCGAGCACAGCGATTTTCGGGCTGAACCCCGACATCGACGTCAACGAGGATGAGGATACGCTCTACCCGTTCTTCCGCCACGGCGGCCCCACCTCGCTGCACTATGCGCTCCGGGCGACGTACTGGCCCAACATCGCGCTGATCCCGGCCAACCTCGGGCTCTACGATGCCGAGTATGAGTTTGCGGCCAGGGTTGCGCGTGAGCCGGGCTTCGTGCTCGACAGGCTGCGCGAGGGGGTGCAGAGCATCGCCGGGCAGTTCGATGTGATCCTGCTCGACCCGCCACCGGCGCTCGGCATGATCTCCCTGTCCGTCCTGCGCGCGGCGAATGCGCTGGTGATCCCGGCGCCGCCCAACAATGTCGATTTCGGGTCCACGGCCCATTTCTTGCGCATGATGTCAGCGACCCTGTCAGAACTCGCGCAACACGGCGGTGCGCGCGACTATGCCTTTGTTAAGGTCTTGGCGACCAAGATGAACGACCAGAAAAGTGCGCATCAGGCGATCAAACGGATGATGGAGGCGGTTTTCCCGCAAGACATCCTCACGGCCGTTCTGAAGGACAGCGCCGAGATCGACAACGCCGCTGCGAACCTTTCGACTGTCTATGAAATGACGGGCGCGGCGGCCCGGACCGAAACGCACAAGCGCTGCCGCGTCTATCTCGACGCCGTGGGCCGCGAGATTGAAATCCTGATCCGCAAGAGCTGGCCCAGCCAGCAAGCCGCACTCAGGAAGGAGGGCATCCTATGACGCGCAAGCATGACGATGTGATGAACGATGTGTTATCCGGCCTCGATGAACAGACGGGGCAGGGCGCCCGCACACCGTCGCGGTTCTTGCGCCGCTCTGGCACGCTGGCCGAGCAGGGGGCCGGCGAGCGGCGCGAGACGATGCTCCGCCTGGTGGATCCCGCGCGCTGCCGGATGTGGGAGCATCACAATCGCAATTACGCGCTGCTCACGCCCGATAGCTGCCGTGACCTGATCGACGGGCTGAAGGCGCAGGGCGAGCAGGAGTTTCCTGCGATCGTGCGCCGCCTGCCGGAGGGGGAGAGCCACGACTGGGAGGTGATCTGTGGCGCGCGGCGGCACTTTGCGGTGAGCTGGCTGCGCGCGAACACGTATCCCCAGTTCCGCTACCTGATCGAGGAGCGCGAGCTGACCGACGAGGAAGCCTTTCGCCTCGCCGACATCGAAAATCGCGACCGCGCGGATATCTCCGACTATGAGCGGGCAAAGGACTATGCCAAGGCCATCGACCTCTACTACGGCGGTCAGCAGAAGCGCATGGCGGAGCGGCTGGAGGTGTCACCTTCGTGGCTCTCGCGGTACCTGCAGCTCGCGCGTCTGCCGGGCGAGATCGTGGCCGCGTTTCCCGCGCCGAACGACCTGCGGGAGCTCCACGCCCGCCAGCTCAAGCCGTTGCTGGCCGATGAGGCGGCAGCCGAACGCGTGCTCGAAACGGCGCGCGTGATCGCGCGGGAGCGCGCGGCGGGGCAGGGCAGCGATGTGGCCTCGGTGTTGAGCCGGTTGAAGCAGGGCGCCCGCCCGCCCGCGGCACCGAAGGCCAAGAAGGTGGCGGTGTTCCGGCGGGGTCCCGGCGAACAGGGCATCACGGTCAAGAAGTCGGGCAAGGTTGTTTCGATGGAATTCCCCGCGGAGCTGTCGAACGACTCTCTGCTGGCGGCCTTCCGCGCGTATCTCAAGAGCCGAAAAGAGTGAATTGCCAATTGGAAATCCGACGAAATGTATTGCAAAACAATGTGTTATAAATTGTACGACTGGTGCCGCGCCGCGCGGTTGCCCCCGCCCGTCATGGTGGAAACGGCGCTCCGGGGGTGCGGTGCACCCGCCCGCACACTGCTGGCACGGTAGACCGCGCCGACCCCCCGCTCTATAGCGAGCGTCGGAACGCTCTCGGCCCTTAGGCGCTCCCAAGCGCGTCAGGGCCGCACCGGAAGGGGAGGGGCCCGATGCAGCGTGGCTTTCTCAATATTCTGATCGCCGTAGTGACGCTCATCGCGGCGATGGTCCTTGGCTACCAGCGGTTCGACGCTTGGGTTGCGCGGACTGAACTGCCGCCGCTCACCCCAGAGACCGGCACAGAGGTGACGGATCGGCACGGCGCGCTTTTGCGGGTCTACACGGTCGAAGACGGGCGGTGGCGCCTGGCCGTCACGCCCGGGCAGGTCGATCCGCTCTATCTGAGCATGCTCGTCACCTACGAGGACCGGCGCTTCTACCAACACCGCGGCGTCGATCTCCCCGCGCTGCTGCGGGCGGCCGGGCAGGCTTTGCGCCAGGGCCGCGTTGTGTCCGGCGGGTCGACGTTGACAATGCAGGCGGCCCGGCTGTTGGAGAACAGCGGGACGGGGCGCTGGCCCGGCAAGATCAGGCAGATCCGCCTCGCACTCGCGCTGGAGCGTCACCTGACCAAGGACGAGATCCTCACGCTCTACCTGCAGCTCGCGCCGTTTGGCGGCAATCTCGAAGGGGTGCGGGCGGGGGCGCTGGCCTGGTTTGGCGTCGAGCCGCGGCGCCTGACGGCGGATCAGGCCGCTCTGCTCGTGGCGTTGCCGCAATCGCCTGAGGCCCGCCGCCCGGATCGCCATCCCGCGACGGCACAAGCTGCGCGGGGCCGGGTGCTCGACCGGGCCGTGCGGTTCGGTCTGTTGCCGGAGGCGGAGGTGTCGTGGGCGCGGCGCGCGCGCCTGCCCGAGCGGCGCCGCCCGTTTCCCGCCCTTGCGCCGCATCTGTCCGACCGGCTGCGCACCGAGAGCGGCTCCCACGTCGTGACCACGCTCGACGCCGATCTGCAGGCGGCGTTGGAGGATCTGGCCGCCCGCGCCGTTGCCGGGCAGGACGCCCGGCTCAGTGCCGCGCTCCTCGTTGCCGACCATCAGACCGGTGAGATCCGCGCGGCCGTGGGCAGCCCGGACTATACCGATGCCACGCGGCGGGGCTTTGTCGACATGACCCGAGCCGTCCGCTCCCCGGGCTCGACGCTCAAGCCGCTGATCTACGGCATGGCGTTCGAGGCCGGGCTTGTCCATCCCGAGAGCCTGATCGCAGATCGCCCCGTGCGGTTCGGTCGCTACGCGCCACAGAATTTCGACGGCGTGTTTCGCGGTGAGCTGAGTGTGCGCCGGGCGTTGCAGGCGTCGCTCAACGTGCCGGTCGTGAGCCTTCTGAGCGAGATCGGCCCGCCGGTGCTGATGGCGCGGCTCGCGCGGGCTCACATCGCGGCGCAGCTGCCCGAGGACGGCGGCGTCGGAAGCGGCGGGGGCGAGGCGGGTCTCGCCATCGCACTTGGCGGGGTCGGCGTGACGCTGGAGGACCTCGTGACGCTCTATGCCGCGCTCGCGCGCGGGGGCGACGCCGTGCGGTTGCGCGCCACGCCGGGCACCCGCACAGACCCCGGCTCGGCACCAAGGACGCTGGCGGTGGCCGGGCACTCCCCTGTCCACGCGTTCGGGAAGGCTCCGGGCGAACGACGGCGCAGCGTGTTGAGCCCTGTGGCGGCGTGGTACGTCGGCGACATCCTCGCCGGAACGCCGCCCCCGGCAACGGCCCCGCGGCGGGCGCTCGCCTTCAAAACGGGCACAAGCTATGGGCACCGCGACGCCTGGGCGCTTGGCTACGACGGGCGCCACGTCGTCGGCGTTTGGCTCGGGCGGGCCGATGGCGCGCCGGTGCCCGGGGCCTTTGGTGGGGATCTTGCTGCGCCGATCCTGTTCGAGGCCTTTCAGCGGATGGGCCGCGATCCCGTCCCGCTCCAACCGCCGCCCCCGGGGGCGCTGACGGTCCGCCGGGCCGATCTGCCCGCCCCGCTGCGCCGCTTCGCGCCGGGCGGGGCGCTGGCCGAAGCGGAGGCCGAGGCACCGGCCATCGCGTTTCCGCCCGATGGCGGAGCGCTGGCGTTGATGCCGGACGTGCCGCTGATCGGGCGGGTGGAGCGCGGGACCCCCCCGTTCACCTGGCTCTGGAACGGCCGGCCGGTCGCCGTGGCCCGCTATGACAGAGAGGTCGAGCTGGGGTTTCCGGGCGCGGGCTTTGGCGCGCTCACGGTGATCGACGCCAGCGGCCAGGCCGCGCGCGGGCAGGTCGAGATCCTGGACTGAGCGCCTCGGCCAAAGGATGCGGCCAGCGGTTCGGACCCGAATGCGCGGCGCGTTGCGCAATGGACGCCGCATCTCGCGCGTGAGAGGCATGGCACTGACTCGGGAGGGCTGCCCCATGCGCCGCATCGTTTTCGCTATTGCCGTCTGTCTTTGGCCGCTGACCGGCCTGACGCAGGAGGCCACGCCCGGAGCTGGCCCAGTCCCCGAGCGGTATATCGCCGTGCTGCGCGACACGGATCTGCCGGGCGGGGATCTGACACCGCAATTCGATACGACGCTGGCCGCCTGTCAGACCGCCTGCCTCAGCGACCCGTCCTGCCGGGCCTTCACCTTCAACTTGCGCGCCAATGCGTGTTTTCCAAAGTCCGGCGTGCCGGAGGCGGAGGGCTTTGCGGGCGCGCTGTCGGCTGTGGTGTTCGACACGGATCCGGCGGTGCTGGCGGGGGTGCCGCAGCGGCGGGCGGCGCTGTCCTTTCTGCGGTCGCGCGATCTTTCCGAGGCGCGGGAGCAGGCCGAGGGGCTCGCGCTGCGCTACGCAGCGGGCACGTCCACGGCTCAGGCGCTTGCGGATGCCGCGCGCCGCGCTGCACGGGGCAACGACCTGGCCGGTGCGGTGCGGCTGACGGGGGCAGCGGTGACCCGGAGCGACGATCCGGCGCTCTGGTCGGCCTATGCCAGGCGGCTTCTGGAGCTGTCCCGCGTGCAGAACCAGCCGCGCCGGCAACTGGAACAGCGTGCGCTCTGGGCGGCGACGAACGCGGCGCTGCGCGCGCCAGAGGGGCCTGTCCTGGCCGATGCGCTCGACGGGCTGGCGCGTGCGCTCGAAGCGCAGGGCCGGGGGCGCGACAGTATCGGCGCGCTGCGCCTCGCGGTGGCGCAGGGCCCGCGCGACGATCTGAGCGCGGCTTTGGACCGGGCGCGCGGCCTCTTCGGCTTTCGTGTGACGGGCACCCAGGTCGACAGTGAGGCCGCAAGCCCGCGGATCTGTGCGCTCTTCTCCGAGGATCTGGCCGAAGGCGGCGCCGTCTACGAGGATTACGTGCAAGCCGAGGAAAGCGGCCTTGCGGTGGAGGCAGAGGGCCGGCAGCTCTGCGTCACGGGCCTGCGCCACGGCGTCCGCTACACGCTGACCTTGCGCGCCGGACTGCCTGCCGCGTCGGGCGAGGCGCTCGCGGCACCGGTCACGCTCAGCCAGTATGTGCGCGATCGGAGCCCTGGTGTGCGCTTTCCCGGACGCGCCTACATCCTGCCGCGCAGTACGGCGGCGTCCGTCCCGGTGATCGCGGTCAATACCGACACGGTTGCGCTCCGGCTTTATTCCGTGTCCGACCGCAACACCCTGCGCGCGCTGCAGGAGGAGTTCTTCGGGCGGCCGCTCTCGGAGTGGGACCTGCCGCGCTTTCGCACCGAACTGGCCGAAGAGGTGTGGGCGGGTGTCGGCGAGGTGGCCTCGGAGCTGAATGCCGATGTAACGACGCGCCTGCCGTTGGGCGACGTGGTGCGCGACCTGCCGCCCGGCCTTTATGCGCTCGAGGCACGCGCCGCCGATGTGGCCGAGCAGGTGACGACACCCGCCACGCAGTGGTTTCTGATCAGCGATCTGGGTCTGTCGGCGATGAGCGGGTCGGACGGGGTGCATGTCGTCGTGCGCTCGCTGGAGACGGCCGAGGCCTATACCGGCGCGACGGTGCGCCTCATCGCGGACTCGAACCGTGTGCTGGGCGAAGCGGTGACCGACAGCGACGGCTACGCGCGGTTTGCGCCCGGGCTGGCGCTGGGGCGCGATGGTGCCGCGCCCGCGCTCGTCACGGTGCGGGATGCGGCGCAAGAGGATTACGCCTTTCTGTCGCTCCGCGATGCGGAGTTCGACCTCTCGGATCGCGGCGTGGCGGGGCGCGAGGCCGCGGGGCCGATCGACGTTTTCCTGACGACGGACCGGGGCGCCTACCGCGCGGGCGAGACGATCCACGCCACCGTGCTGGCGCGGGACGGACAGGCGCGGGCGCTGGCGGGCCTGCCGCTGACGGCGATCCTGACGCGCGCCGACGGGGTGGAGTTCAGCCGGACGGTCCTGCGCGAAGCGGGCGCGGGCGGCTTTGTTGCGGCGCTGCCGCTCGGGGGCAATGTGCCGCGCGGAACGTGGCGGCTTGCCGTTCATGCCGATCCCAAAGCTCCGGCGCTCGCCGAAGCGCGGCTTCTGGTGGAGGACTTCCTGCCGGAGCGGATCGACGTGGCGCTCGATCTGCCCGAGGCGCCGTTGGCCGCGCGTCCGGCCCCGAGCCTTGGGGTGCAGGCAGACTACCTCTTTGGGGCGCCAGCGGGCGATCTGCCGATCGAGGGCGAGGTGGTGCTGCGTGCGACGCAGACCCTCGCGGATTGGCCGGGCTACCGCTTTGGGCGCCACGATGCGCCGCCGGGTCCCGTCTTTGCCGGGCTGCCGGGTGGCGCGCGGACCGACGCCTCCGGCGCGGCCCGCCTGGCGCTTGACCTGCCGGAGCCCGTCAGCCCCGCGCATCCGCGCGTGCTGACGGTGACGGCGCGCGTGTCCGATGGCGGCGGGCGCCCGGTGGAGCGGCAACTGAGCCGCGCGCTGGCCCCCGCTGGCCCGCTGATCGGCATCCGCCCGCTCTTTGAGGGCACGTTGCCGGAAGGCGGTGAGGCGCAGTTCGACGTGATCGGCGTGGGCGCCGAAGCGATGCCGGTGCGCTGGGTGCTGAACCGGGTCGAGACGCGCTATCAGTGGTTTCAGAGCGGCGGCGCCTGGGATTGGGAGCCGGTGACGACGCGCGCGCGCATCGCGTCGGGGACGGGCGTCCTGGATGGGCCGTTGCGCATTGCCGAGGGGCTCGACTGGGGCGCCTATGAGCTGCGCGTCGAACGCGAGGGGGCGCCCTATGCCATGAGTTCCGTCGGCTTTTCAGCGGGTTGGTCCGGCAATGCCGAGGCCGGGGGCGCGCCCGATGTGCTGGAGGTCTCGCTCGATGCGGCGGCCTACGAGCCGGGCGACACGGCGCGCCTGCGCATCGTCCCGCGCGAGGGCGGAACGGCGCTGGTGCGCGTGATGTCGGACCGGCTGATCGACATGCGTATCGTCGAGCTGGGCGACGCCCCGCAGGAGGTGCTGTTGCCGGTGACGGAGGAGTGGGGCGCGGGGGCCTATGTGTCGGCGACGTTGCTGCGCCCGTTGGACGACGCAGGCCCGCGCACTCCGTTGCGCGCGTTGGGGCTCGCCCATGCGCGCATCGACCCGGGCACGCGGGCGCTCGGGGCCGTGCTGGAGGCGCCACAGGAGGCCGCGCCGCGCGGGCCGCTCGATGTGGCGCTGCGCGTGGATGGGGCGGTGCCGGGCGAGACCGTCTATGCCAGCATCGCCGCCGTGGATCTGGGGATCCTCAACCTCACGGGCTTCGACAGCCCCGATCCGCAAGCGCATTACTTCGGCCAGCGTCGGCTCGGCGTGGCGCTGCGCGATGTCTACGGTCGGCTGATCGACAGCCGGTCGGGCGTTGAGGGGGCGGTGCGCTCGGGTGGCGATGCGTCCGCAGGCCTGCGCCTGGAGGCGCCGCCGCCGACGGAGGCGCTCGTGGCGTTTCACTCGGGCCCGCTCGAGGTGGGCGCGGATGGGCTGGCGCGCGCGCGGTTCGATCTGCCGGCCTTCAACGGGACGGTGCGCCTGATGGCGGTGGCCTGGTCTGAGACGGGGGTGGGGCAGGCCGAGGCCGATGTTCTGGTGCGGGACCCGGTGGTGCTGCGCGCCAGCCTGCCGCGCTTTCTGGCCCCCGGCGACCGCACGCGGCTGCTCTTGGAGATCGCCCATGCCACGGGGCCGGTGGGCGAGATCGGCCTTACCGTCTCGGCCAGCGCGGGGCTCACGCTGGGCGACCTGCCCGCCGCTGTGACCTTGGGGGAGGGCGAACGGGTGCGCCTCTCCGTGCCGCTGGCGGCGACGGACACGGCCGGGCGGACGCCGGGCCTGGAGGAGGTGAATGTGCGCATGACGCTGCCGGGTGGCGACGTGCTCGACACACCGCTGCTGCTTCCCCTGCAAGTGAGCGACCCGGAGGTCGCCGAGACCTCGCAGATCGTTCTGGCTCCCGGCGAACGCTACACGCTGAGCGCTGCGGCCTTCGCCGGGTTCCGCCCCGGGACGGGCCGCGCCACGATCGCCGCCGGGCCGCTTGCGCGGTTCGACGTGCCCGGGCTGCTGGCCCGGCTCGACACCTATCCCTACGGGTGCACCGAGCAGATCACCTCGCGCGCGCTGCCGCTGCTCTATCTGTCGTCGGTGGCCGAAGTGGTGGGGCAGGGCGCGGCGGGCGATCTGGACCAGCGCATTGCGGCGGCGATAGACGACGTGCTTGCCAATCAGGCGCGCACCGGCGGCTTTGGCCTCTGGCGGCCGCTGACGGGCGATCTGTGGCTCGACGCCTACGTGACCGACTTTCTGTCGCGCGCCCGGGCGCGGGGCTACGACGTGCCGGATATCGCCTTTGGGGCTGCGCTCGACAATCTGCGCAACGCGGTCGCCATCCATCCCGACTTTGAGGCGGGGGGCGAGGCCCTGGCCTATGCGCTGATGGTGCTGGCGCGGGAAGGCGCCGCAGCGATGGGCGATCTGCGATACTATGCCGATGTAAAGGTCGAGGCTTTTGCCACGCCCCTCGCGCGCGCGCAGCTCGGCGCCGCGCTCGCGCTGTACGGGGACCAGCCGCGGGCCGATGCGATGTTCCGCGCTGGTTTTGAGGGCCTGTTGGCCGCGCAAGCTGAGGCTGACTGGCCGCTCTGGCGCGACGACTACGGCTCGGCGTGGCGCGATACGGCGGGGCTCTTGGCGCTCGCCGCCGAGGCGGGGTCTGACGCCATCCCGCTGGAGGCGCTGGCCGGTCGGCTGGTCGCCCCCGGTCGCCCGCTTTCGACGCAGGAGGCCGTCTGGGCCCTGCTTGCGGCCCAGGCGCTGATCGACGCGGGGCCCGTGTCGGAGTTGACACTCAACGGCACGCGGGTCGCCGGACCGCTCGTCGAGGCGCTGCGCGCGGGCGACGCGTCGGGCCCCAGAGAGATCGTGAACACCGGGGCGCAGGACGCGACGCTGCGGCTCACGCGCTTCGGCGTGCCCGAGGGCGAGACGGTCGCGGACGGGACAGGGTTTCGCCTCACCCGCAGCTATCTGACCTTGGAGGGGGTGCCGGCCGATCCGGGGTCTGTCGCGGTGGGAACGCGGCTCGTCGCCTTGCTGACGGTGGTGCCTTTCGGGCCGATCGAGTCGCGGTTGATGATCGACGATCCGTTGCCCGCGGGCTTCGAGATCGACAATCCCAACCTGCTGCGCGGCGGCGATCTGCGCGCGCTGGGAGACCTGGGGCTGATCGAATTCGCCGACCATACGGAGTTTCGCCAGGATCGGTTCCTGGCCGCGCTGGACTGGCGCGGCGACGCGCCGATCCGCCTGGGCTACGTCGTGCGTGCGGTGACGCCTGGCGCGTTCCACCACCCCGCGGCCCGTGTCGAGGACATGTACCGCCCGCAATTCCGGGCGCAGACAGCCTCTGGCCGCGTTGTGGTGTCGGAGTAGCCCGGCGCCGTCCGGGCGCAACCTCTCGCCCAGACGGCATTGCGTTGGAAGAGGGGCGCCTGCTTGAGACTTATCAGCGGCCGGGCAGGGCCTCTTATGGGGTCACATCAAAGGAATAACGCCGGACGGCGCGTCGGATTTGGGCGGAAACGCGGGAAGCTTGGCATCCGTTGCGGCAGTCTTGGTCGGGCAGAAGGGCTGTCGTTTCGTCCAGGGAGCTCCGGGTTGGAGACGTCAGCGCCTCCGCCGGTTGGCCAACGACGGGAATGCGGTGGACCGACGCGTTGCCCATCCCATCGGCCGGAAGGCCCCGATGCAGCGCGATGCCAGAGCGCGCGAAGACCTCGGACTGCTGGGAGTGAGGCACATGATCGGCGTCGTTGCGGGCCAAACTCCGCCGCGTTGATGGGGCCTGCGGCGACATCTCCGTGCGCCGTGTCCCATCCTAGAGCTTAACCCTTGGTCGAGTGCTCTCCGGGAGGATCCGCGGTTTCACTTTGCCCGACCACTGCCGACTGCCCGATTGGCATTCCTTCACCGCACGTCGTTCAACATGTGGCCCGTCGTCTGACGTATGGACGTCGTTCTCGGCTAAACCGACCACTGGACGGTCTTTCCGTCCCTCGAACCGCAAGGCACGTCTGACCCACACGGGGCCCGTTCCCCAGACCTTCAACGTACCAAACACAGAAAGGTCGGCGCCGCCTCCCGCTTACCCGGCCCGGGTCGCAGGCTTTTGCCGGGCTTTGGGATTTTGCCCGGCCTAGCGTCGTTGGGCGTGGCAGGTTGCCGGGTGGGGCAGCGTCTGATCCGGGCGGGGATCTCCGCAGTTTGCGGCTGCGTTTGGCGACTGAGGACGTCCTCTGATCGGGGGCAGAGGTGCGTTTGGGGGTAAAAAGAAACCCCAGCGATCCCGTCGGACTGCTGGGGTTGGTGCGCTGTCGGGGTCCACGGATTGGGGGCGACGGCGGCTGTCCGCCTGGCCCTGGCTGGCCACACACGTCCGGCCAAAGCAGCGGAGTGCGAGAGGACGAAG
>JBCCYI010000102.1:0-15281 GCA_039189975.1 Pseudomonadota bacterium | reverse complement strand
GCGCAAGAGCCAGCCGGCCATAGGCGATCCGTCGCACAAGGCGGCGCCGTTACAAGAAAGCGGTTTCTTCAAAGCTGCGTAGCTTGCGGCTATGGAGGCGCTCCAAAGGCATCTCGCGCAGCGCTTCCATCGCCTTGATGCCGATAAGGAGGTGGCGGGCGACCTGGGTTTTGTAGAAAGCGGATGCCATGCCGGGGAGCTTCAACTCGCCATGGAGCGGCTTGTCCGAGACGCACAGCAGCGTGCCGTAAGGAACCCGAAAGCGGAATCCGTTGGCCGCGATCGTGGCGCTTTCCATATCGAGGGCAATCGCACGGGACTGGCTCAGGCGCTGGACGGGGCCGGATTGGTCGCGCAGTTCCCAGTTGCGATTGTCGACCGTCGCGACGGTCCCGGTCCGCATGATGCGCTTGAGGTCGAACCCTTCGAGTTCGGTCACCTGTGCCACGGCCTGTTCCAGCGCGACCTGAACCTCGGCCAGCGGCGGGATCGGCACCCAGACGGGGAGGTCGTCGTCGAGGACCTTGTCTTCCCTCAGATAGGCGTGGGCGAGGACAAAGTCGCCAAGCGCCTGCGTGTTGCGCAGGCCCGCGCAGTGACCGACCATCAGCCACGCATGTGGGCGCAGCACGGCGATATGATCGGTCGCTGTCTTGGCATTCGAGGGGCCGATCCCGATGTTCACCAGTGTTATGCCGCCGCCTTGCGCGCGCTTGAGATGATAGGATGGCATCTGCGGGAGCTTGGTCGGCGCCTCGAGCGGTGCATCTGCCGACGTGATGATCGTGTCGCCCGGACCGACAAAGGCGGTGTAGCCGCTGTCGGGGTCGGCCAGCGCTGCGCGGGCGTAGGCCTCGAATTCCTGCACGTAGAACTGATAGTTGGTGAAGAGCACGTGGTTCTGAAAATGCTCGGGGTCGGTTGCGGTGTAATGCGTCAGGCGCGCCAGCGAATAGTCGACCCGTTGTGCGGTAAAGGGGGCGAGGGCGCCCGACCCGTCTTCGTGTTCGAAAGCGTAGCCATTGACGATGTCGTCGTTGGTGTTGGAAAGGTTCGGCACGTCGAAGACATCGCGCAGCGGAAAGTCGAGCGCGCCTTCCTGCGGGACATTCGGGTCTGCGGCGCCGGCCATGGCGAAGTGAATGGGGATGGGCGTGTCGGACGGCCCAATCTCGACAGCCTGCCCATGGTTTCGGATCAAAAGGCCAATCTGCTGGATCAGATAATTGCGAAAAAGGTCCGGCCGAGTAACGGTCGTCGAATACGTCCCGGGCGTGACCACGTGTCCGAAGGAGAGGCGAGAGTCGGCCTCGGCAAAACTCGTCGTTTTTACACGGATCTCAGGATAGAACGCGCGATAGCGGCAGGCGGGTCGACCTTTGGACACCGTATCGGCGAAGCGGTCGCGCAGGTAGGCGATGGCCTCCGCGTAGAGGGTTTCGAGCCGATCTACTGCCGCGACAGCGTTTGTCACGGCCTCGGAGCCGGGAGTGTCGGGGGTCTCGACCGGGGGGGCGCTGTCAGGCTGGATCATGGAGCGTGCACCTTTCTGGGGCCGCAATGGCCCCCATGCATGGCCGATACCAATCGCATCTGCTTGTGTCTTTCAAGGCACGCCCGGCACGCAGCGCCGGATTTCCGCCTGCTGCGAGTCTCGGGGCGGCGTGGGCTCGCGTCCAAGCGCAGCGCTTGGCCCGCAGCTGCCGACGGAGCGGCGCGCCTGGTCTGACGGCTCCGTGACGGCGGGCCGCTTGCTCTGACGCGACGGGTATAGTTACGTGCAGCCATGAAGAAAGCCTGCTCAGATGATCCTGCCGACGGGCGGGGCAGGGCGTCGCGCCGGACGGTGCTGACAGGCCTGGCCGCGAGCCTGGCGGCACCCGCCCTGGCGCGGCCACCCGAGGTCTCGGTGCGTCCCGCGCCGCGTCCGAGCGAGAAAGACATCGCTCGACGTCTGGCGCCCGCGTCCGAGACCCTTGTCTCGGACGCGACGCTCGGCGCATCGGCGTCGGTCTCCTTCGCGGTCGCGGACGCAGAAACGGGAGAAGTTCTGGAGACGCGGGGCCCCCTCGTGCGCCAGCCCCCCGCGTCGGTCGCCAAAGCGGTGACGGCGCTCTACGCGCTTGACGCGCTCGGTCCTGCGTACCGCTACGCGACACGCGTACATGCGTTGGGGCCCGTGTCTGCCGATGGGCGGCTTGAGGGCGATTTGGTGCTGGCGGGAACAGGCGATCCAACGCTCCAGACGAACGCATTGGCTGAGCTGGCCGCGCGCTTAAAGGAGGCGGGCCTGCGCGAGGTGACTGGGCGATTTCTCGTGTGGGACGGGGTGCTGCCGCGCGTTGACAGGATCGACCCCGGCCAACCCGACCATGTGGGCTATAATCCCGCCGTTTCCGGGCTGAACCTCAACTTCAACCGTGTGCATTTCGAGTGGAAACGCAACGGCGGCGCGTATGCGGTGACAATGGACGCCCGGTCCAACAAGTATCGCCCGGATGTGCGCGTGGCGCGCATGTCTGTGGTGCGGCGGGCAACACCGGTCTATACATACGAGGATGCCGGCGATGTCGATGTGTGGACCGTGGCGTCCGGTGCCCTTGGAGCGGGGGGCGCGCGGTGGCTACCTGTGCGCGAGCCGGCGTTCTACGCAGGCGAGGTATTCGCCACCTTCGCGCGCGCGCACGGGATCGCGCTGAAGCCTGCCGCACGGTCGGACGCTCCGCCGTCCGGTCCTTCGTTGGCGGAGGTTCAGAGCGGACCGATGGCGGACATGCTGCGCGATATGCTGAAGTATTCCACCAACATTACCGCCGAGGCCGTTGGGCTTTCGGCGTCTGTAGGGCGGGGCGGTGCACCTCTGTCGCTTGAGGACTCGGGCGCGCAGATGAGCGCGTGGCTCGGCGGCGCGATCCGCAGCCAAAAGCCCGCCTTCGTGGATCATTCCGGCCTGGGCGATCGCTCGCGCCTGACGGCGACGGATATGGTGCGCGCCCTGGTCCGCGTGGGGCCGGACGCGGGGCTTTCTGGCCTCCTCAAGCCGCTACCGATGCGCGACAGGTCCTACGCCATCATCGACGGCTATCCCGCGGAAGTGATGGCCAAAACCGGGACCCTGAACTTCGTGAGCGCCCTCGCGGGATATGTGGTTCCTAGCTCCGGGCGGCGCCTTGCCTTTGCAATCTTCACAGCGGATGTCCCGCGTCGGGCGGGCATTCCGCGCGCGCAGCGCGAGCGGCCCGAAGGCTCGCGCAGTTGGGCACGGCGCTCTCGCGTGCTCCAGGTGCGTCTGATCGACCGCTGGTACCGTCTTTACGCGTGACGCGCCGTATGTCCCGCGCCGGTGCGACAAGCGGGCGCGACGCTCTAGGAGGTCATATGACGCGCGCGGGCACCCTGCTCGATCGCTGCGGCGTGCAGGCGCGGGATGTTCAGCTCGTAGCGGATCTCTTCGAGCATGCGCAGTTCCGCGTCATCAAGCAGGCCATCCGAGGCTGCGACGTCGCAGGCCATGGCATAGGCCGTTTCGCGCAGCCGTTCGGGCAGAGCTTCCCGCACGATGCCAAAAAGCGCTGCGAGCCCGTCTTCTTCTTCGAACAGATCGAACACGAGATTGGCCACGAGGCGCGTGCGATCCGCGTCGTAGCGGGCGAAGACCGGCAGGTGGTTGACGATGCGCTCGATCGTGACGAGCTCCGCCGTGCGGACCGTTTCGTCGGACACGGAGGTCGCAATCATCACGGCCACGAGGGCATCCTGGGCGGACAGCGGTTGGTCGGCTTTCTCGGACATAGAGGCTCCGTCTTGCGGCCCGGGATCGGGCGCTGGCATCGGTCGTTCTCGAAATAGGCGGTACGTGCGGGGGCGGCAAGGACCGGACGGTCCGCACGGAAAAAACAGGGCCACGGTCGGGGCGACGACCGATTGCGGAGGCCAGGTCGCGTTGACGAAGAAAGGCGGACGCGCCATAGGGTGCGCAATCTCAACAGACCAGGGCCCTCCGGGGGCCGCACGGAGAAGAAAGGCGCCAGCCATGACCGGTTCAAGCGATGTTCTGCGCGACGCGGCAATGGCGTCCAAGGCGTGGCCGTTCGAGGTGGCCCGCGCGATACTCAAGCGCTACCCCGACGGTCCCCCACCCAAGGGCCATGTGCTCTTCGAGACGGGCTATGGTCCGTCCGGCCTGCCGCACATCGGCACGTTCGGCGAGGTGCTGCGCACGACGATGGTGCGTCGCGCCTTTGAGCTGTTGTCGGATATCCCGACGCGGCTGATCTGTTTTTCCGACGATCTCGACGGCATGCGCAAGGTTCCCGAGAATGTGCCGGACCCGGCCGCTTTGGCCGAGCACCTGCAAAAGCCGCTGACGTCGGTGCCAGACCCCTTCGGCACGCATGACAGCTTCGGGGATCACAACAACGCGATGCTGCGGCGGTTTCTCGACACGTTCGGCTTCGACTACGAGTTCGTTTCGGCAACCGAGTTCTACCGTTCCGGACAATTTGACGAGGTGCTGCTGCGCGCCGCCGAACGTTACGACGCACTGATGAAGGTGATGCTCAAGACACTGCGCGACGAGCGGCGCCAAACCTATTCGATCTTCCTGCCGATCCACCCTGAGACGGGACGGGTGCTCTATGTGCCGATGAAACACGTCGATGCCGGCAAGGGCGAGGTGACCTTTGACGACGAAGACGGGCGCGAGTGGACGCTGCCCGTGACGGGCGGCCATGTGAAGTTGCAATGGAAGCCGGACTTCGGCGCGCGTTGGGCCGCGCTCGGCGTCGATTTCGAGATGTACGGTAAGGACCATTCCACCAACACGCCGGTCTATGATGCGATCTGCAAGATCCTCGGTGCCCCAGCTCCCGAGCACTATACGTATGAGCTCTTTCTGGATGAGAACGCCGAGAAGATCTCGAAATCCAAGGGCAATGGCCTGACGATCGACGAGTGGCTGGCGTACGCGCCAACGGAAAGCCTGTCGCATTTCATGTTCGGCAAGCCCAAAACGGCCAAGCGGCTGTACTTCGATGTGATCCCCAAGGCGGTCGATGAGTATCACCAGCAACTTGCGGCATTTGACAAGCAGGATACGGCGCAGCGTCTGGCCAACCCCGTGTGGCACATTCATCGCGGCCAGCCGCCATCGTCGGACATGGTCGTGAGCTTTGGCATGCTGCTCAACCTGGCGTCCGTTGCCCATGCGGAGGACACGCAGACGCTTTGGGGCTTCATCCGTCGTTACGCGCCTGACGCAGCGCCCGAAACGCACCCGCAGCTCGATGCGGCGGCCCAAGGTGCCGTGCGATATTATCAGGATTTTGTGCGGCCGGCGAAGACCTTCCGCGCGCCGTCCGATGCAGAGGCCAATGCGATGCGCGACCTGGCGGACCGCCTCGCCGCTCACCGCGGTGAGACAGATGCCGAGGTGCTGCAATCGGTGGTCTTCGCGGTTGGGCGCGAGCATGGGGTCGAGCCCCTGCGCGACTGGTTCAAAGCGCTCTATGAGGTGCTTCTGGGCCAAAGCCAGGGACCGCGCTTTGGGGGCTTCATCGCGCTCTACGGGGTCGATGAAACGATCCGGTTGATCGAAGATGGCCTTTCGGGGCGCCTTGCGGCCTAGCTCATTGCCGGTGCCGCGAGAACGGCGCGAAGACTACGAAAATTAGCCACAATCCTGGTGACATCTTACCGCGTTTGGAGCGGTTCAAAGGTGCGGTTATGGTGTGGCAGAGAGTTGGGAGCCGAGGGCTCGCGTTCGGCCAATGGGGCGCGGAGCCGCTCAGAGCATCGCTCTGCGCGGTGCTTCTTGTGGCAGCGCCCTGGTCCGCTTCAGCGGCAACCCTGATCAACGGAGATTTTGAAGCACCGGATCGCGGTACGACCGTGGCGTCGACCTTTCTGTTGCAAGCGGATGTTCCGGGCTGGAGCACAACGGATACAGACATCGAGATCTGGTCCAACGGCTTCAATGGCGTCACTTCCTACAGCGGAACCCAGCACGCTGAGATTAACGCAAAAGCGTTCGGCACGCTCTACCAGTCGGTGACTGGGATTGCGGCGGGGGCCGACGTGATCCTGGAATTTGCGCATCGTGCGCGCGAGGGCACCGATGTCATGCGCGTTGACGTCCACGATCTTGGCGCGGATGCCACCTTCGGAACCGCTGATGACACGTTGCTCTTCACGCGCCAGGTCAGCGCGACAACGGCCTCGTGGGTCTTCACGTCGAGCGACAGCTTCGGCGGGATCACCGCGCTTGGCGGCGATCTGCGGCTATCGTTCACGGCGGTCTCCACGGGCAGCAACGTCGTTTCAGTCGGTAATTTTCTCGATGCGGTCACCTTACAGGCGAAGATCCCCGTGACACCATTGCCACCAGCAGGATGGCTCATGCTGGGCGGTTTCGGGCTCCTTGGTGCGTGGCGCCGCAGCAAAACGGTGGCCGGACGGACCCGAGGGGCGACGAGGCAAGGCTGCATCGAGGGTCGGACGACCTGAGGTCAGCCCCGCATGGACAGACTCGGTACGTTGTCCGCACAGATCACCGCCCCGTCTTCGGGGCGCAGCGGCCACGCGCGCAACCTGTCCGCCAGAGGGACATCCCGCAGCCAATCCCACCTTTTCGGCATGGCCGTGGCAGCGAGACTGCTCGCAAGGAGCTTGCCAAGCGCGCCACGCGACCCATCCTGTGGAGCCTATCGCGCACTTTGGGGACCAACATCCCTTGCGCCATGCCACAAGGAGAACTGACATGCTGCGCTGGTCCTTGCTCGTTTCCTGCTTTGCGTTGGTTGTGTCGCTGAGCGTGCCGTCGTCCGCGTCTGCCCAATCGGCGCCCGAAGACGTCATTGGAGCTCAAATCGAAGCTTTCCTGGCGGACGATGTCTCGAAGGCATTCCAGTACGCCGCCCCAGGCATCAAGCGCATCTTCCGCACGCCGGAGAATTTCGGGCGCATGGTTCAGCAGGGCTATCCTATGGTGTGGCGCCCGGCGCAGGTGCAATACGGCCCGGCGGAGACACGCGGCGCAGCCGTGCTCCAACAGGTCTACATCACCGATGCCGCTGGGCGCGTGTTTACACTGGAGTACACCATGGTTCCGGCCGGAGAGACCTGGCAGATCGCCGGAGTCGCCATCCTGGAAGCGGCACAAGTCGGCGCCTGACCCTGCTGCGCAGACGCTCTGCGGGCGGCGTCGGCACATGGGGGCTGTCCTTTGGCGCCAGGTGCCTGTGCGATCGTGCCGTTCTGCGGCATCCCGATGGCGTGTCCGGCTAGGCGTGGATGGGCAGGTTGACCATTGCCACCCCGGGACATAGGACCCACGCAACCAGTCCAGATCCCGGGCGCGCGCCATGATCCAACAGACTAAGCCGACCTCTTTTCAGGACATCTTGCTGCGGCTGCAACTCTATTGGGCCGGGCACGGCTGTGCCGTTCTGCAACCCTACGATATGGAGGTTGGGGCAGGGACATTTCACCCTGCAACGACCTTGCGCGCTCTCGGGCCAAAGTCCTGGGCGGCAGCCTATGTGCAACCTTCGCGCCGTCCGACCGATGGGCGGTACGGCGAAAATCCGAACCGGTTGCAACATTACTATCAGTTTCAGGTGCTTATCAAGCCAAGCCCGCCCGATCTGCAGGAGCTCTATCTGGGCTCGCTCGCGGCGATCGGGATCGACTTTGCACTGCACGACATCCGCTTTGTGGAGGATGACTGGGAAAGTCCAACCCTCGGCGCCTGGGGCCTCGGCTGGGAGGTCTGGTGCGACGGTATGGAGGTGAGCCAGTTCACGTATTTCCAGCAGGTCGGCGGGCACGATTGCAAGCCTGTCTCTGGCGAGCTGACCTACGGGCTTGAGCGTCTGGCGATGTATGTGCTTGGGATCGACCATGTGATGGAGATGCCGTTCAACACACCGCAATCGCCGTCCGCGCTCAGCTACGGAGACGTCTTCCGGCAGACCGAGGAGGAATACTCCCGGTTCAACTTCGACGTCGCGGACACGTCCGTGCTGTTGCGCCACTTTGAAGAGGCGGAAGCCGAATGCGCCTCGATCCTGGCCGCTCCGGCGGAGGATCCGAAGACCGGCAAACGCATCGTGATGGCCCACCCCGCCTATGACCAGTGCATCAAAGCCTCGCACATCTTCAACTTGCTCGACGCGCGAGGTGTGATCTCCGTCACCGAGCGCCAGGCCTACATCGGTCGCGTTCGGGCGCTCGCGAAGGCCTGTGCGGACGCGTTCGTTCTGACCGAGGCTGGAGGGCATGCGGCATGATGCGCTGCACGTCGGGTCCGGCGACAATCCCCTTGACGCGCAGGAGGCCGCGATGGCCGTGAATGGCAAAGTCGTGGGCACCACGATCGTCGGCATCGCGCTGTTGGCGGGGCTCAAGCTCTTCTACCTGGAGCATTTCTACTGGTACGACATCACCTACGAGGGCACCGGCACCCTACCGTTCACCACTGTTGAGGGCGCGCAGGAAGACGTGACGGTCGTCGCGTTGCAGCATGCCGAAGGCGCTTCGTCGCCGTTGAAGTATCGCGCCTGTTTCGAACTGCCCCCCGAGAGTATGGCGCGCCTCGCAGAGTTCGCCCCCGCGCCCAACCCGGCGCCCACTGTCGCTCCGCGCCCCTTCACCTGCTTTGACGCCGAGGCGATCGCCGAAGCACTTGAACGCGGATCGGCCACGGCGGTCCTTGGGACAACCAACACGCCCTATGGGATCGACCGTGTCGTGGCTGTCACGGATGCTGGCGACGCCTACGCCTGGCACCAGATCAACCGCTGCGGGGAGCGCGTCTTTGATGGTGATCCGCCGCCCGAAGGCTGCCCGCCGCCGCCACAGACCGAGTAAGTCATGCCCGACCTTCTGATCGAACTCTTCTCCGAAGAGATCCCCGCCCGGATGCAGTCTCGCGCCAGCGCCGATCTGCAGCGCCTGATCACCGATGGTGTTGTCGAAGCCGGCCTGACCTACGCCGCCGCGCGCGCCTATGCGACGCCACGCCGTCTGACGCTCCATCTTGAAGGATTAAGTGCCGAAAGCCCAACGACGCGTGAGGAGCGCAGAGGCCCTCGCGCCGATGCACCTCAAAAAGCGATCGAAGGGTTTCTGCGCGCAACGGGCCAGACACTGGAAGATCTTGAGCGGCGTGAAACGCCGAAAGGCGACGTCCTCTTTGCTCTGATGGTGCGCGAAGGGCGTCCTGCCGCCGCGATCGTTGCCGAGGTGCTTGAGGCGACCATACGCGGTTTTCCCTGGCCAAAAGCGATGCGCTGGGGCGGCCCCGACAGCGCGGGACGTGGCAGTTTGCGGTGGGTACGTCCGCTGCAGTCCATTCTCTGTCTCTTGTCCGACGAGGCGGGATCGGAGGTCGTCCCGCTCGATATCGACGGCTTCGCAGCCTCGGACCGCACCCGGGGCCACCGCTTCATGGCCCCAGACGCCTTCGCTGTCTCCGGCTTTGACGCCTATGTGTCTCAGCTCAAACGGGCCTTTGTCGTCCTCGACGCGCAGGAGCGCGCCGACACCATTTGGCACGACGCGACCACTCAGGCCTTTGCCCAGGGCCTCGAAATCGTCGAGGACAAGGGGTTGCTCGCTGAGGTGGCGGGTCTCGTGGAATGGCCTGTTGTGCTGATGGGAGAGATCGCGCAGGACTTTCTCGCGCTGCCGCCCGAGGTTTTGCAAACCTCGATGAAGGAACACCAGAAGTTCTTTTCGGTGCGCGACCCCGCGTCCGGCCGAATTACCCGCTTCGTCACGGTGGCTAACCGGGAGACCGATGATAACGGCGCGACGATCCTCGCGGGCAACCGCAAGGTGCTCTCGGCCCGCCTTTCGGACGCAAAGTTCTTTTGGGAAAACGACCTGCGCGTTGCGCGCGCTGGCATGGCGCCTTGGCTCGAGAAACTTGCTTCGGTCACGTTCGAACGTCGACTTGGATCTGAACGGGACCGCATTGCACGGATTGCTGCCCTCTCGCGTGAGATCGCCCCCGTGATCGGTGCCGACCCTGCTTTGGCTGAAGACGCGGCGCGCGTGTGCAAGGCGGATCTTGCCTCGGAAATGGTCTACGAGTTCCCGGAGCTGCAAGGCACCATGGGGCGTTACTACGCGCTTGAGGCGGGCCTACCGGACCCTGTCGCCGCAACTTGCGAAGAACACTACAAGCCGCTTGGCCCCTCCGACCGTGTACCCAAAGGCGACATCCCACGCGTTGTCGCACTGGCTGACAAGATCGATGTTCTCAGTGGTTTCTGGGCAATAGACGAGAAGCCCACTGGCTCCAAGGATCCTTTTGCCTTGCGCCGTGCCGCTCTGGGGGTGATCCGTATCATCCTGGCGCAAGACACCCAGTTTTCGCTGCTGCCCCTGCTAAAGACTGCTGCTGCGTCCCACCCGGAGCCCACGGGGGAAGTCGCTCAAGACGTCAAGCTTCTCTTTGAGGGGCCAGTAGATGTCAGAGATATCTTGTCCCGCGACCTGCTGGACTTCATACACGACCGTCTCAAGGTGCACCTCAAAGAGGAGGGGCTTCGCCACGACGTTATCGACGCTTGTCTCGGACAACCGGCCTCAGACGACCTCGTTCGCCTCGTGACCCGCGCCCGAGCGCTCAATAGGGTGCTTGCTACCGACGACGGCACCAACCTCCTACAGGGCTTCAAGCGCGCCGCCAACATCCTCGCGCAGGCGGAAGCTGCCGACGGCGTAGCCTATGAATTTGGCCCGGATCCCAAATTCGCAGAAGTTGACGAGGAGCGCGCGCTCTTTGCCGCTCTAGACGCCGCCGAGGCCAACATAGCCACATCCTTGGCGTCTGAGGACGTCCATGCCGCCATGAGCCACATGGCGGCCCTCCGCGCTCCGATCGACAGCTTCTTTGAGGCGGTTCAGGTGAATGCTCCAAACCAAATCGTTCGCCGTAACCGCTTGAACCTCTTGCACCGTATCCGCGAGATCTGTCAGCAACTCGCCGACCTAACCCGCATTGAAGGATAGTCCGATCCTCTGATCTTCTTCTTGCTAGAAATACCGAGTCCGATCGGCGACGCGCGTGCGGCGCCGTGTACTACGCCTTCGGCGACGGTATTTGGGGCAAGAAGAAGCGGAGGGCGCGGCGATAGGTGACGGTTGCAAGGCCGGGGACGGCGCGTATGCTGCGCGAGCGTGATGGGAGTTTGCCGCAGTGCAGCAAGTGAGTACTTTCAAAGACTTTACGCTAGTAACGCCAGAGGCGACCGTTGATGTCGTGGCCCATGGCGGACGGGCGAAGTGTCTGCAGCGGCTGGTTCGGCTGGACGCGCCGGTGCCCCGTACGGTGGCTTTGTCTTTTGGAGAAGTGCACCGGATCGCCCAGGGGCACCCTGTTGATGCAGGGCGGTTAATGGCCGCATTTGGAAGGGCGCCTTTGGTGTCGGTTCGGCCGTCCTCGGCAGATCCCGATTGGGGCGGGCCGCGGGCCGTCCTGAACATCGGGATGTGCAATACCAAACGGGATGCGTTGGCGTCTTCGTTGGGCATAGAGGCAGCGAATGCGCTCTACCTGCGGTTTGTGCTTGCCTATGCTCAGGAGGTGGCGCGTCTGGATCCTGAGCCGTTCGAGCAGGCCGCAGACGCGTCTGTGGAGATCGGCGGAGCGGAGGCGGTGCGGGCCGCGCTCGATGTGTATGAGGCGGAGGCGGACGAGCCCTTTCCCCAAGATCCGTCCCGACAGCTCGCAGACGTTCTGCGGTCTATGGCGCGGGCTTGGGAGGGAACCTCGGCGCGCCTGTTGCGGCAGGCGCGGGGGGCGCCTGCGGACGCCGGCCTTGGCTTGGTTGTTCAAGCCATGGCGCTTGGAATGGGCGATGGAGAAAGTGGCGCGGGTGTGATCCGCATGATTGACAGCGTCACGGGTGAGCCTCTGGTCTCCGGCCGGTACCTGCGTCAATCGCTGGGGCGCGATGCGCTGGGCCGCCGGGAGGAGGCGCTCTTTCTGGCGTGTGATGCGCGAGGGGCGTCTCTTGAGAGCGAAGCGCCGGACTTGTTTCGGCAGCTGACAGGGCTTGCCGACATTTGCCGGTCGCGACTGCGCGAGGAGATGGAGATTGAATTCGCCATCCAGAACGGGACCTTGCAGATCCTCGACGCCGTACGTGTGCCACGGTCGGCGCGTGCGGACGTACGAGTGGCGGTGACGCTGGCCGAGGACGGCATCCTGTCGCGCGAAGAGGCGCTTCTGCGTGTGCCGCCGCGCGCCTTGCCGGAATTGCTGCACCGCCAAGTGGATCCAGCCGCGCCCCGCAAGGTCGTGCTAAAGGGTATGGCGGCCAGTCCGGGGGCCGCGGTCGGCAAGCTTGTCTTTTCGTCGGAAGCGGCTCTCGCCGCGGCCGCGCAAGAAGAGGCGTGTATTCTTGTCCGGCGAGAAACTGGTCCAGAAGACATCCGCGGAATGCACTCTGCCCGTGCGGTGATCACGGAGCGGGGCGGAATGACCAGCCATGCAGCTGTGATTGCACGCGGTCTTGGCTTGCCGGCGATCGTGGGTGCAACCGGGCTGCGGCTCTCGTCGCGTAAGCGGATGCTGACGACGCCATCCGGGACGGTCTTGCGGGAGGGCGATATTCTCACCGTAGACGGCTCGACGGGTGAGGCGCTTCGAGGTGAGGTTCCGATGCTGGAAGCGGCACAGGACAGGCCCTTTCAGCGGTTGCTCTCCTGGGCAGATGACGTGCGTGACATCGGAGTCCGGGCGAATGCGGATACGCCGGAGGATGCTCGCACTGCGCAAGGGTTCGCGGCAGAGGGGATCGGGCTGTGCCGGACAGAGCACATGTTTTTTGAGCCGGCGCGTCTCACGGTCATGCGGGAGATGATCTTTACCGATAGCGAGGTGGATCGGCGGGCTGCTTTGGAGCGGTTGCTCCCGATGCAGCGGGCCGATTTCGTAGAGCTTTTCGAGATCATGGCGGGGAAGCCCGTGTGTATTCGCCTTTTTGATCCGCCGCTCCATGAGTTCTTGCCGTCGGATCGGGAAGGAATCCGTGCGCTGGCGGAGGCTCTGGATCTGCCATTGTCAGATGTGATCCACCGTGCCGAAGCCCTGACCGAGTTTAACCCGATGCTTGGGTTGCGCGGCGTACGGTTGGGCGTGACGCTGCCGGAAATCTACGACATGCAGGCACGCGCCATCTTTCAAGCGACACTGGAGGCATCGCGTCGCACGGGCGCGGCGGTTGTGCCCGAGATCATGATACCGTTGGTGTCCGCGCGCCGCGAGGTCGAACTGGTTAAGGGCCGGATCGACGCCGTGGCTGTTGCTGTTCGCAACGAGACGCGCGGCACCTTCGACTATCGATTGGGGGTTATGGTGGAGACCCCGCGCGCCGCGTTGCGTGCCGGTGAGATCGCGGCGCATTCGTCGTTTCTGTCGTTTGGGACGAATGACCTTACGCAGATGACCTACGGTTTGAGCCGGGACGACGCCGGGCGCTTCATGGGAACCTATGTGGCGCAGCAGGTCTTTGCAGAAGACCCGTTTCACACTCTGGATCGAGACGGGGTGGGCGAGCTGCTGTTGCTTGGTGCGGAGCGTGGACGCCGGACGCGCCCGGAGGTGACGCTGTCGGTCTGCGGGGAGCACGGAGGCGATCCTGATACCATAGCGTTTTGTCGGGACGCCGGATTCGACTATGTGTCGTGCTCGCCTTTTCGCGTCCCCGTGGCGCGTCTTGCAGCAGCGCATCTGGCATTGCGGGATCGGATCCGCTCAGGCCCTGAACCTCAGGATAAGATCGCTGTAGATCTCGTCGACTAGCGGAATTATGCCGCGAACTTGACACGAGATCGGCAAGAAATTGCCGAAATTTGAGGTGTGCCGCCGATTTGAGCTTGCCACCGCCGATTGCGCGCTCCGGTCGCAGTTTACACTTCGTTAGGACTCGCGCTACGGCGACCCTCGGCTCGGGCGAGCGCGGGGAGCGCCGTGGTGCGGGTTGGAAAGAGCTGAGACAGGCTGATCGATCGATCGCTCGCGCTCTTTCCCGGAGACCGACCGAGACGGGCCGGCCCTTGGGGGGACCGGCAGACGCCAAGAGGCGGATCTAAAAAGAAAGTTGTTGCGATGCTGTCTGTGCGTGCCGCATGTGCTGCGGCCTGTTTTGTCCTAGGAGTGACCGCGTCACCCGCAATCGGCTGGGCCGATGTGTTCCTCTCGACGTCCACGAGCCCGGTGGTCGAACCTCAGGTCGCACCTGACCGCGGGCTGGCCAAAGTGGATCTCGAGCTCCGTCTAGAGGGTCTCCTGGGAGACGAGGGTGTGACCCTGCGTGCCGAAAGCGGCCAGCGCACACGACTGCCGCGAGGAGGGCTGCGTTACTCCAGGCCATGGCTGGACGCGTTGCCGGTGTCACCCGGCGGCTCGGAGTGGGAGTGCATGACCGAGGCGCTGTACTTCGAAGCGCGTGGTGAAACCGTGAAGGGACAGTTTGCGGTGGCCGAAGTGATCTTGAACCGTGTGGATTCCGCGCGCTACCCAGACACAATTTGCGGTGTCGTCAACCAAGGTACGGGGCGCAAGTACCAGTGTCAGTTCACGTTTACCTGCGATGGCCATGCGGAAAAAGTGCATGAGCCGCGAGCGTGGGAACGCGTGGGCAAGGTTGCGCGTCTGATGTTGGATGGCGGCGCGCGCACCTTGACTGGTGGAGCGACGCATTATCACACAACGGCTGTGAACCCTCGCTGGGCGCGCGTCTATCCCCGGACGGCGACCATCGGAGTGCATCACTTTTACCGCGGGCCAAGTTCCTGACGCTGCGGCGGCCTCTGAGGGCGGGACGCTCCGCGGGGGATATTTTTAGCACAATGAAGCTGCGGTTGGTGTGAGGGCCTCTGGCGTCGACGCTGACTGGCGGGCAAGACATGGGCGTCGTGGCAAAGTGCGCGCGGCGGGTTCTTGGATGTGCTGGGGGCGGACAATGGGCGAGGCATCCGGGGCTATGACGCCACAGCGGACATTGTTTGGAACCGACGGAGTGCGCGGGCGCGCAAATGCCTTTCCGATGACGGCGGAGATGGCGCTGCGGCTGGGGGCGGCGGCGGGCCGCTACTTTCGAAAAGCGCGGAAGGCGGACCATCGCGTCGTGATCGGGAAGGACACGCGCCTCTCGGGCTATATGTTCGAGAATGCGCTGACGGCCGGGCTGACCTCAACGGGTATGGAGGTGCTGTTGCTCGGCCCGGTGCCAACGCCGGCGGTGGGTTATCTGACCCGGTCGATG
>JBCCYI010000101.1:0-15609 GCA_039189975.1 Pseudomonadota bacterium | reverse complement strand
GGCAGCGATCAAGCTCATGTTTGGCCGGCTCAAGGACGGGCGTCGCATCACCACCCGCTCCGACAGCTGCCCAAAAGACTTCCTGTCAGCCATTGCCCTGGCCGCAACGGCCATCTTCTGGATATGATATTCAATGAGCCTAGAGCCTAGAGCCTAGAGCCTAGAGCCTAGAGCCTAGAGCCTAGAGCCTAGAGAGGTGAGCAATACCGGCCTTCAGATCAATCTGATCCCATGTCAGCCCGATAATCTCTCCCGCCCGCACCGCCGTCGCACAAACGAACCAGAAGGCGTGAAAAGCTCGCGCCATGCCAAGAGCCAGGTCGTCTCCCGCCACGTCGACCAAGCGCTCCATCTCGTCGGCGGTAGGAAGGCAATCGCACCGAGGCGGCTCCTGGTGTATTCTCACGCCGTGCATTGGATTGCGGTCTATGACGCGCCACTCGCGACGTGCGAAGTTGAGGACCGCAGAGTTGAGCTGCATCTCGCGACGCACTGATCCTGGCGCGACCTCTTCCAGGCGCCTGTCACGCCCATCGGCCATATGCGTTTGGTCGAGATCCACAAGCCGCACTTGAGCAACTTCGTCGCGCGGGGTCTTCTCAAGCCGGACAATCTCCCAACGAGCACCACGCTTTTGCAGCGGAATCTCACGGGCGTATCGATCAAACAGCTCGCCCAAGAGCGTGGCCTCGGCGACCTGAGGCGCGTTCTGGATGATGTACTCTTCTCGCGCGGCCCAGTCCGTCGCCTCGCACATTGTCGGAAACACCTTGGTCTTGCGCTTGCCGTCCCGCCGCACTTCGGCGCGCCACTTCTTGCCATCCTTCCGGATGTAGGCCATGCCAGCTCCCGCATCCCGCATCCCGCACGATGCGAGATTTTTGCGGGGCAGCGTGATCCAGCGTGGTATACAGAGGAGGTCAGTTATCCACAGAACCCCTTATATTGCTCTGTATTGCTCCGGCGATTTCCTGAGTGTTCTATGGTGTGGTGCGGGTGGAGGGACTTGAACCCCCACGCCTTGCGGCGCTTGGACCTAAACCAAGTGCGTCTGCCAATTCCGCCACACCCGCGTCTGATGTCGGACAAGGGAGCCCTCGTGCTCCGACCCGAGTGCCATAGCAAGCCGCGACCCTAGATGCGAGGCCGATTTTTGACGTTGGTCTGATCTCTTACGCCCACCGGCTGCTGGCCGTGCTTCGCGTTTCTAGGGATCGACCTTCATCCCGCGCCCATCACGGGTACGGCGCGCTGGCTAGCTGCCAGTTTCGAGGACAGCGAGAGAAGGTGTTCATGAAACCGGAGAACCGACATGAAGCGAAGAGCATGCAGCCGCGAGGTCCAAGCACGAAGCAGTGGAGCTGAGAATCGAGTGCGACGTCCGCACGGCGAAGGCGCCCAGGGATCTCGGGAGACACACGACTGTGCTGCGCCATGGGGTGCGAGCCTCCGAGACAGATGGGTCGGCTGCGTTCCCCGGTCCCGACAAGCGAACCCCACAACAGGACGAGCTTAGGACCCTACGGCGCGAAATGTCGAAACCGAAGGTGCAGCGAGAGATCTCAAAGAAGGCAGCGGCCTCTTTGCGAAGACCAGCTGTGATGTGTGGGATTGTGGCGAAACACCGAGGGGGCTGGCCAATCCTATGGATGTGTGACGCGATCGGTACGCAGCGACACGGCTGCCATACAAGCTTGGTGCGACCACACAGTGACCGACCAATCCGCGATGAGGAACTATCGGCGGCGATCCGTGCGCGCTTTCCGCGATCTGACCGACCCTGTGGTGCCGAATGGGTCTGGCGCGACTGTCTTGAAAAAGGCTGTTCCTGCGGGTTGCATTGTGTCGACCGATGGATGCGGCAGGTGGCCTTCAGAGCCCCTCCAAAGCGTCGGCACTCCACGAAAGACGAGGGCACGAGGTCGATCATGGCCGCCGGCGTGCGCGCGCGTGCGATGCACACGACCGGCACCAGACAGGGGTGGCCGACGTCACCGGCATCTGAACGGCGGAGCGCGGGCTCTCCGTCGCAGCTGTCATCGATCTGTGCGCGCGCCGTGTGGTCGGTTGCTCCTTGGGCGACGAGACGACCTCCCAGATCGTCACAGAGGCCTTTTGTGGGGACATGACGACAAGATGCCGTTCAAGCGAGACAGCGTTCCAAAAGATGCGAGAGGTCGCGCGCAGACAAAAAGCGCCAAATGCACAGGCTGGATCAAGCGGTCGATCACGAGCACTTGGGGCATCACGGAGCTCGGCACGTAACGGATAGGGCCCAGAGATCCTACAATGCGCTCGATGGTGGACTTGGCTGCTGGACTATTTCCAAGCCCGTTGAACTTTAGGGACATCTGGAACCGGTGGAAGCAAACGCACGCGCGCCGAATGAACGAAGCCCATGATGGTAGCACCACAGATACTCAAACGGCCCTGACGCCGTCTTTAGAGACCCCTTCACAACGCCGGCGCACCCCGAAGCGCGCACGACACCACGTTAACCAAACGGCAGGTTGTGCGACCTTCGCGTATAACACTACTTGGCCTTCGCCCTACGCTGTCGCGTCATAGCCGTAGAGCCAGTCAAAGCGCGACAGCATGAGCCCTGGCGCGACGCTGTTCAGCACGCGCAACGCTGTATGCGCTGCCACGCGCCGAACGCCACTGAGATGATAGTTTCGGGCGTTTGCCGTCGCCGCATTGACGATCCGAACGGCACGGGGGCGTCGCGCCGCCTGATAGGCCGCAAGGGCCGCTGCGTCTTCGTCATGCCCGGCAAAAGCCCGCACGAGCGCCCACGCATCCTCCAACGCCATGCACGCCCCTTGCGCAAGGAAAGGCAGCGTCGGATGCGCTGCATCGCCAACAAGCGCCACGCCAGGCGCGTGCCAGGCACGCGCAACAGGGTGCCGATGCAACCCCCAGACACCGCATGTCTCAACAGCCGCGAGACCCTCCGCCACGGGCCCGCCAAAGGCGCGAAACGATGCGCGCATCGCATCCGGGTCGCCCATATGGTGCCACCCTTCGTCAGTCCACTCCGAGCGCTCTTCCACCGCGACGATGTTCAGCAGCGTCCCGCCCCGCAGCGGATAGAGCACGACATGCCGACCCGCAGACATGAAGACGCGGGCCTCGCGCGGAAGCGTAGCGGGCGCCGGGACTACGGCGCGCCACGCCACCTGTCCCGTAAAACTGGGCGTGCGTGCACCGTCGAGAAACGCCCGGGTCGGGGATTGCCCTCCTTCCGCGCCGACGACGAGCGAGGCCCGATGCTCTGTGCCGTCCTCCAGCACAACGGCCGCACCCGCGCCGCATTGGACGACCTCGCACACCCGCGCGCCGGTAACCACTTCGACACCGGCCTCACGTGCGCCCGCGTGCAGGATCTCAATGAGATCGGCACGATGCACTAGGCCGAACCGCCCGCGACCGGCCAGATCCATTCGGAGCACGTCATCTCCGGTCTCTGTCTTCAGACAAACCGCGACACTGGGGTCCGACACTGCGGCAAAGGCCTGCGCCAAGCCCAGCGCCTCCAGAACACGCCCCCCGTTTGGCGAGATCTGGATTCCTGCGCCAACCTCGGTGATCTCCGCCGCCTGTTCCAGCACACGCACCGACGCGCCGCGCAACGCAAATGCACGTGCAATGCTCATGCCAGCGATTCCGCCGCCAACAACGAGGACGTCCCGTCCGATCAACGTCATCCCATCCCCCTAACAGAAACGCCGGAGCTACTGCCCCGGCGCCGAAGGTCTCGTGCTGTCGCGTGGTGGGTCAGTCGTCCCGATGCACCTTTTCACGCCGCTCATGCCGCTCCTGTGCCTCCAGGCTAAGGGTCGCGATCGGACGCGCGTCCAGGCGTTTCAGCGAGATAGGCTCTCCCGTAACCTCGCAATAGCCGTACTCACCGTTCTCGATTCGCCGCAGAGCCGAGTCGATCTTGGCGACGAGCTTACGCTGACGGTCCCGGGTGCGCAGCTCAAGAGCCCGATCCGTCTCCTCGCTCGCCCGATCCGCAAGATCGGGAATGTTTCGAGCAGCTTCCTGCAAGCCCTCGATGGTTTCTCGGCTCTCCTCAAGCAGGTCGTCCCGCCACGCCAAAAGCTTGCGCCGGAAGTACTCCAACTGCCGCTCGTTCATGAACGGCTCATCTTCGGCTGGTCGATAGTCTTCCGGGAGAAAGACTTCCTGTTTCATTCCTGATCCCTCTCGCTCGCCCGCCTGCGTCGGCGCACGCGGGGACGCTGGTGGGACCCCGTCGGTCGCGCGATCTTCTGAAACAGGCTTTTGGCCTCCCATGCGGGGGACATACTGGAAGCCTTGAAGGTTGTCACGCCCATTCCAGCGAGTTTTCATCACGTTAAAGCGCAAGGTTCCGCTTGCCTCGAGATGCCGCTTGCGCCAAGCCCGAGGCAAGCCAAGACAAGAGGCGATCCAGACAATGACGTTCACCTCCACCGACACCTACATCGTGCCAGATGATCTTGCCATGGCGGTGAATGCCGCCGTGACGCTCGAACGGCCGCTCCTCGTCAAGGGCGAGCCAGGCACCGGAAAGACAGAGCTTGCCCGCCAGATCGCCGGATCGCTCAACCTGCGCATCGTGGAATGGCACGTAAAATCGACAACGCGCGCGCAGCAAGGCCTGTACGAATATGATGCTGTCTCGCGCCTGCGCGACAGCCAGCTGGGAGACGCGCGCGTCGAGGACATCAGCCACTACATCAAGCGCGGTAAACTCTGGGATGCTTTCGCCGCCGAAGAGAAAGTGGTTCTGCTGATCGACGAAATCGACAAGGCGGATATCGAGTTCCCGAACGATCTGCTCCAGGAACTCGACCGCATGGAATTTCACGTTTACGAGACCGATGAGACCGTCCGCGCCCGCCACAGGCCTGTGGTGGTAATCACGTCAAACAATGAAAAAGAGCTCCCGGACGCGTTTTTGCGGCGCTGTTTTTTCCACTACATCCGGTTTCCTGACATGGAGACGATGAAGCGCATCGTCGACGTCCACCATCCCGGGATCAAACCAGCCCTTATGACAGCGGCCCTGACTCAATTCTATGAAGTCAGAGGGCAAGCGGGCCTTAAGAAACAACCCTCGACATCCGAAGTCCTCGATTGGCTTAAGCTCCTTGTGGCAGAAGACCTCTCCGTTGAAGATCTCAAAGCGGATACCTCCATGGCCTTACCGCGCTTACATGGCGCCCTCCTGAAGAACGAGCAGGATGTCGCGCTCTTTGAGCGTCTCGCCTTCATGGCGCGCCGAGAGCGCCGCTAGCGCTACCCCGAATTTTCGTACGAAAATTCGCTCGCCCCTCCAAGGATTGCGTCAGATGCCAATCGCACCGGGATTTGAAGCAAAGTGGCAGAACGTTCCGGACTACGTTCTCGGCATAACGCACGAGATCTGGGAACGTCGTCGCATCTCAAGTCTTGAGCAATACTACGCCTCCGATCTCATCGTCAGGTCGCCTGCCTCTATTGTGGTCGGCAACCGGGGCATTGTCGCCGCCACGCAAGCGACCCTTGCCGAGTTTCCCGACCGGGAGCTTCCCGGCGAGGATGTCATCTGGTGTTGGAGCGACAGCAGCCGGTCCGCATTTCTCTCGTCCCACAGGCTCCTCTGTCGCGCGACTCACAGCGGGCCCGGGCTCTACGGAGCCCCTACCGGACGCAAGCTCACCTACCGTATCTTGGCCGATTGCTACTGCGCTCAGAATCAGGTCCGCGACGAGTGGCTCATCCGCGACCAGGGCGCGATCGTCCGCCAGATGGGGTCTAGCCCAGAGGCATGGGTCCGCGCTCTTATTCAGCGCGAGGGAGGGCCGGACGCCTGCGTGCCGCCCTTCACACCCGAGCGCGACGTGGCCGGACCGTATAACGGCCGTGGCACGGATAACGAAATCGGTGCGTCACTCGTTGCCTATGTCAGCGCTGGATTGTCCGGCGCCGCCGGCGCTCTCCAGAACCTCGTCGACCGCGCCGCCGAACTGCATTACCCCGGTATGCAAACGGCGCACGGGCGCGCCGCCAGCGCCGCGTTCTGGCTGGCGCTGCGCAGTGCCCTGCCTGACGCGAGACCCGCAATTCACCATGTCGTTGGACGCGACGATCCGTCGATGCCGCCGCGTGCCGCCGTGCGCTGGTCACTCACCGGGTTACATGATGGCGCAGTTCTCTTTGGCCCCGCGAGCGGTGTGCGGATCCACGTGATGGGCATCACCCACGCCGAATTCGGCCCCCGCGGTTTACGCCGCGAATGGACGCTTTTTGATGAGACAGCCATCTGGAAGCAGATTCTTCTGGCAACGGGCCGTGTCTGAGCCGCCTTTCGCCACCGACCGCATTGGGCTACCACGGTGCAGACCGACAGAGCTGAGTCCCCCATGCCCGACACCCTCCTCGACCGTCTAGAAGCCAAAGGTCTGCGCCTGACGGAGCAGCGTCGGGTGATCGCCGAAGTGCTGGACGAAAGCTCGGACCACCCTGACGTGGAAGCACTGCATGCCCGCGCCACCGCGCGGGACGAGCGCATTTCGCTCGCCACCGTGTACCGCACGGTCAAGCTCTTCGAAGAAGCCGGACTCCTCGACAAGCTCGAGTTCGGCGACGGCCGCGCCCGTTACGAAGACGCAGACCGGGAGCACCACGATCACCTGATCGACATGAATTCCGGCGATGTCATCGAGTTCGTCGATCCTGAAATCGAAGCCCTGCAGGTTAAGATCGCTCGGCGTCTGGGATACAAGCTGATCGGCCACAAGCTGGAACTCTACGCTGTCAAGCTCCCCACAAACGCTGGCCGCAAAGATACTCCGAGCTGACATGACCAGCCCCCAAGGCCATTCCCGCGGGATCGCCCTGATGGTCGCCGCGATGGCGCTCTTCGCGATCGCGGATCTCGCCATCAAACTCGCGACGGGAGTGCTCGCACAGCAGCAGATCGTCTTTGTTCTAGGCGCGGGCGGCGCGATCACCTTTGTGACGCTGGCGCTCCTGCGCCGCGAGCGCCTTTTCCCGCGCGAAGCCGCGCACCCTGCGGTTCTGGGGCGCAACCTTGCGGAGATCGCCGGCACGACGTGTATGGTGCTGTCGCTCGCAACGACGCCGCTCACAATCGTGGGCGCCATCCTCCAGGCCTCACCGCTCACGGTTATGGCTGGCGCCGCACTGTTTCTGAATGAGCCCGTCGGGTGGCGCCGCTGGACCGCCGCGACCGTCGGCTTCGTCGGCGTCCTTGTCGTGCTACAACCCTGGAATGCCGGCTTCACCCCGGGCGCAATACTGGCGGTGCTGGCGATGATCTGCCTGTCGTCGCGCGACCTGTTGAACCGGCAAGCCCCCCGCACCTTACCAACGCTGGTCCTGGCGGCCCATGGGCTCGCGGCGATCCTCTTCGTGGGCATCGTATGGTCGCTGGTTTCAGGCGTTCCGCCGCTGCCGCCGGAGCCACCATGGGGCCTCATCGCACTCATCGTCGTCTCCGCGACCGGAGCCTACTTCTCGATCACAGCATCGGTGCGCGCGGCACCGGTATCGGTCGTCGCACCGTTTCGCTACTCGCGCCTGCTCTTTCTGGCCGCGCTCGGAATTTTCGTGCTCGGCGAGCGTCCAACCTGGAGCCTCGCCATCGGCGCGGTTCTGATCATCGGCTCAGGCTTGTACGTGCTCGCCCGCGAACGCCGCGCTGAAACGTCCTCCTGAGCCCCACCGCACCTTCACACCCGCGCCTCTCCGGCCTAAAGAGCGGCAGAACGCGCAACGGGGGACCCCATGAGCACCATTATCGACATTCACGCCCGCGAAATCCTCGACAGCCGCGGAAATCCGACCGTCGAGGTCGACGTCACGCTCGAAGACGGCACGATGGGGCGGGCTGCTGTCCCGTCAGGTGCCTCGACGGGTGCCTATGAGGCCGTCGAAAAGCGCGACGGCGACAAGACGCGCTACAAGGGCAAGGGCGTGCGCGAGGCAATCGCGGCCGTCAACGGCGAGATCGCTGGCGCCCTCGTTGGCTTCGACGCCACCGAGCAAGTCGCCCTCGACCACATGATGATCGAGCTGGACGGCACAGAAAACAAAGGCCGTTTCGGCGCCAACGCTATCCTGGGCGTTTCCATGGCGAGCGCCAAAGCAGCAGCCGACTTCACCAGCCAGCCGCTCTACCGCTACATCGGCGGCACCTCGGCGCGCGTGCTGCCGGTGCCAATGATGAACATCCTCAACGGCGGCGAGCATGCCGACAACCCGATCGACATCCAGGAATTCATGATCATGCCCGTCTCGGCGACCTCGATCGCCGAAGCCGTGCGCATGGGTTCGGAGATCTTTCACACGCTGAAGTCAGAGCTCAAGTCCGCAGGTCTTTCGACGGGGATTGGCGATGAGGGCGGCTTCGCACCGGACATCAAGTCCACCCGAGAGGCGCTTGATTTCATATTGAAATCCGTTGAATCCGCCGGCTTCACGCCAGGCACTGATATCGGCCTTGCCCTCGATTGCGCAGCCACGGAGTACTTTCATGACGGCGCCTACATCCTGGCCGGCGAGGGACAGACGCTGACACCTGAGGCCAATGTCGACTATCTTCAGGCGCTGTGCGCCGACTACCCGATCCTGTCCATCGAAGACGGTTGCGCCGAAGACGATTGGGAGGGATGGATCGCCCTGACGCGCGCTTTGGGCGCGGATATACAGCTTGTCGGAGACGACCTCTTCGTCACGAACCCAAAGCGGCTGAGCCGTGGGATCACAGAAGGCGCGGGCAACGCACTTCTCGTGAAGGTCAACCAGATCGGCACGCTGACCGAAACGCTCGCGGCGGTCGACATGGCCCACCGCGCGCGCATGAACTGCGTAATGTCCCACCGGTCCGGCGAGACCGAGGACGCCACGATCGCAGACCTCGCCGTCGCTACAAATTGCGGTCAGATCAAAACGGGCTCGTTGGCGCGGTCCGACCGGCTCGCGAAGTACAATCAGCTGATCCGGATCGAAGAAGGCCTGGGCGAATCCGCGGTCTTTGCGGGTCAGAGCCTGGCCGGATAGGCGACGATGGCGGCGCATTCGAACGATCTCTCCGCAGAAGATTTGATCGCGCGCCTGTCACTCGCCTCGCATCCGGAGGGCGGGTGGTATCGCCAGACCTGGGTTGACGACCTAGCGGATGGCCGCCCCAGCGGGACGGCCATTTACTATCTCCTCGCAAAGGGGCAGCGCAGCCATTGGCATCAGGTCGATGCCACCGAAATCTGGCACTACTACGCCGGAGCGCCCCTCATGCTCTCGCTGTCCGAAACAGATGCTGGCCCGGCCAGGGATCGCCTCCTGGGGCCCGACATTGCGGCTGGGGCGCGTCCGCAAGTCATCGTCTCCGCGGGCCACTGGCAGGCGGCCGCCACAACGGGCGCGTGGACGCTCGTCGGCTGTACCGTTTCGCCCGGATTTCGTTTTGAAGGCTTCACCCTGGCCACCCCGGACTTCGAAATCCCGCGCGCGGACGCCGACGGGGCAGGCGCGCCCTAGCCCGGTCGAGACACCTCACCGCCGCCCACGGCCGCGCCGACACCCGTTGTTGACGGAAATGTCGTTGGCAGCCCACGCATGACGCGGACCGCGAGGTAGGCAAAAGCCTGCGCTTCCACCATGTCTCCATCGAAGCCGATGCTTTCGACCGGATCGACGGGGACGTCCAACGCCTCCGCGATCATCTTCATCATCACGGGGTTCTTGCGCCCGCCCCCGGTTACAAGCACGCGGCTGATCGGGGCGGGGAAGTGCTCCACACCGCGCAGAACCCCAACCGCAACGGCGGCTGTCAGGGTCGCGGCTCCGTCCGCAGCGCTCATCGTGTCAGCCGCAGCGACGAGAGCTGAAAAATCATTTCTGTCCAGGGATTTAGGAGGCATCCGAAGAAAGTAGGGATGCTCGGCAAACTGCGCAATCGTTGCCGCATCGACGGCTCCTTCAGAGGCGAGGACCCCACCTGAATCGTAGGCCATTCCCAGCCAATCGGCGACATGATCGTCGAGCGGTGCGTTCGCGGGACCGGTGTCAAAGGCCAGCAGCGCGCCGTCTGCGTCGGGCCCGGCTGCGCGTGGATCCAGCCAGGTGAAATTGCCGACACCGCCGAGATTGAGAACTGCAACGGGCGCGTCCAATCCGGCCGACTGCGTCATGGCAAAGTGATAGGCTGGCGCCAGCGGCGCCCCCTGCCCGCCCAAATGCACGTCGGCGCTGCGAAAATCCCAGACGACGGGATAGCCCATCGCGTTCGCCAACCGGCGCCCGTCTCCGGCCTGGTGCGTGCCGCGCCCGCCGGGCGCATGCGCTAGGGTCTGACCGTGCACTCCGATCGCGTCGACCTCGCCCGACTCTGGATCGGCGAGCAAGTCGGTCAACACATCGACATGCGCCGCTTCCACAACGCGCGCCGCTGCTTGAGCCGCAGGCTCGCCCGGCCAAGTGCCAAGCCCCGCGCGCAGGACCGACCGCTCCGTGTCGCTGTAGGCTCGGTACCGACTTGGGCCCGTGCTGGCCACCGCAATTCCATCGGTTTCGATAATGGCGGCGTCTACGCCATCCAGCGACGTTCCCGACATCGCCCCCGCGACGCGTACCAGCCCTGTCTTTCGCATCCTCTTCCCCTCCCAGGCTCATGTCGCTATAGCGAGGCGCGCTGCGAATGGACATATCGAGCATGACCTACAAGCCCAAGTCTGACTTCCTTACAACCGTGATGGAGCGAGGCTACTTCGCCGATTGCACAGATCTGCAATCGCTGGACGCGCGTCTTTTGGCGGGTCCCGTGACCGCGTATATCGGCTACGATGCCACGGCCGCGTCTCTGCATGTCGGGCACTTGCTGAACATCATGCTGCTGCGATGGTTCCAGAAGACAGGCAACCGCCCGATTACGCTCATGGGCGGAGGGACAACGAAGGTCGGCGATCCGTCTTTCCGGTCGGATGAGCGCCCGCTGCTCGATGCCACCGCCATCGACCGTAACATCGCAGGAATGAAGCGCGTCTTCGCGCAGTTTCTTGATTATGACGACGGCGCTCCAACTGCCCTGATGCGCAACAACGCCGAATGGCTTGACGACCTGAACTACCTCGACTTTCTGCGCGATATTGGGCGGCACTTTTCCGTCAACCGGATGCTCAGTTTCGAGAGCGTGAAGTCCCGGCTGGACCGCGAGCAATCGCTGTCTTTCCTAGAGTTCAACTACATGATCCTCCAGGCCTACGACTTCCTAGAGCTCAATCGACGTTACGATTGCGTGCTGCAAATGGGCGGGTCTGATCAATGGGGCAATATTGTCAATGGCATAGACCTGACACGCCGCGTTCTGGAGCGTGAGATCTACGGCCTGACCACGCCGTTGATGACAACGTCCGACGGACGAAAGATGGGCAAGAGCGCGTCCGGCGCGGTCTGGTTGGATGGGGATATGCTCTCCCCCTATGAATTCTGGCAGTTCTGGCGGAACACAACAGACGCCGATGTCGGTCGGTTCCTGCGGCTCTATACCGAAGTGCCCCTGGAGGAATGTGCAAGACTTGGTGCGCTCGGTGGCTCCGAGATCAACAGTGCAAAGATCCGGCTTGCCAACGAAGTGACCACTCTTCTGCACGGGAGCACCGCTGCAAAAGCCGCGGAAGCGACCGCGCGCGAGGTCTTCGAAAGCGGTGGGCAAGGAGACAGCTTGCCGCGGCTGGAGCTCGGCAGCGACGATGTGGCCGGCGGGATCAGCATCGTGCAGTTGATCGTGCGGGCGGGTTTGACAAAAACCGGCAAAGAAGCAAAACGGCTCATTGCAGATAAAGGCGCGCGGGTCGACGACGAGCTCGTGACCGACGCCGGAATGACCCTCACGGTTGAAGCGTTGCAATCCCCCGTCAAGCTCTCAGCGGGCAAGAAGCGCCATGCTCTCGTTGTTCTCGGGCAAACGGATCTCTGAAGAACTCAGTGCTACAGCCGCGGGATTGCGATCCTGCTCTAAGCTTGGCGACGTGAATGTGGCTTTGGTCGGTCTAATGGCTGACCTGGGCATCTTAATCAGAACGCCCTAAAATGCCGTCGGACACGTCCACGCGTGTGAGTAACTAGCCAGCGCGATGACTTGCGCGGAGAGTGTTGGCGCGACCTTCATCGAAGATGGGGCGCAGGGTCAGTGGATCTGATTGTACACCGTCGAGGCTAAGTCATTCAGAGAAAATGGTTTAGGCAAAAAGACCGAGTTTGGAATTCGGGATCGATCGTCGGAAAAGCTCTCTTCTGCATAGCCCGACACAAACACGACTTTTGCATCGGGTCGGGACTGCAGGGCTTTTCGGACCCAACTTGGACCATCCATGCCGGGCATAATTACATCCGTTACGAAGACGTCGACCTTCAGATCCACATCCTCCAAGGCCTTGAGCGCATCCTCCGCACATTCCGCCTCGATCACTGTGTATCCACGAAGGCGCAAGGCCCGAGATGCGAACGTTCGCACAGGCGCTTCGTCCTCCACGAGAAGGACAACGCCTTCCTCGCGCGCGGACGACGCTTCGAGAGGAGCCTCGGGCGCCACGACCTCTGGCACGACATCCCCTTCAAAGACGGGAAAGAACAACGTGAACGTTGTCCCGGATCCGACCACTGAGTCTACAAAGATGTATCCACCGCTCTGCTTCATGATCCCGTATGCGGTAGAAAGGCCTAGCCCGGTGCCATCTCCAATGCGTTTTGTGGAGAAAAACGGTTCGAAGACCTTTGGGAGATTCTCAGGAGCGATGCCGATTCCACCGTCTGCGACACGTACCAACACGTACTCCCCTTGGGGCACCTCCACCCGATCTCGCCGAAACGGCTCTTCGAAGCTTCTAATCTCCGTCTCGATGCGGACTTCGCCACCATTGGGCATGGCATCTCGCGCATTGACCACCAAGTTCATGATCACCTGCTCAAGTTGACGCTTGTCAGCGCGGATGGGCCGAAGATCCGGATCATGATCCAGAGTAAGCACAACTTTTTCACCGACCAATCGGTTCAACAGATGTGTCAGATCACCAAGGCTATCTCTGAGATTGACCGGCTCCATCTGCAAAGTCTGCTTGCGAGAGAAAGCGAGGAGTTGACCGACAAGGCTGGCCGCACGGTTGGCGTTTTGGTTGATCTGCAGCAGGTCGCCGTAATCCGGGTCTTCCGGCGCGTGCCGCAGTAACAGGAGGTCGCAATGGCCTGAGATGGCTGTAAGCAGGTTGTTGAAGTCATGCGCAACGCCACCGGCCAGTTGCCCAATGGCCTGCATTTTCTGGCTTTGTACGAATTGAGCCTCGAGTGTCTTGAGCTCGGTCGCATCGTTGAGGACGGCAATAAGCACCGTGTTGCCGTCCTCCACAACGCGATCAAGCGAGACCTGAACAAAGGTCTCGCTCTTGGAATGACGCGACCGTAGCGTCTCGGGGCGGCGTAACCCTCGGCCAGCGGCCGCATCCGCAAGCCACTCGTTCATGGGGCGCCCCAAGCCTTCCAGGAGGCCAGACAATCGCGCGCCCGGGACGGCAGATCTTCCGAGTAAGCTCCGTGCGAACTTATTGGCTTGAAGAACATCTCCCTCCGCGTCGAGTTTCAAGAGCGCCACAGGCATCTCCTCGAACTCACGCGCGGGCGTCAGGTCTTGCAGCGCATCGGTGGCTTCGCCATCAGATGGCAGAATGAAGATCTCACGGCGCCCGGCGGCCCCCTCCACTTCGATGACCCGGGTCTTCAACGGGCCGTCCGTCGACTGAAGGACATGCTCTCCGCCCGACCGCACCGGCAGGTCCGAGAAAATCCTGTCAAGCGTCTTGACCCGCCCCCCCAACAAGCGTCGCAGAGCGTCGTTCATGAACAGGATCGTGCCCGTTTTGCTCACTGTCATCATGGGCAGGCTGAGCGCATCCGCGCCGCGGCTTGGCGCATTACGTTCCGCGAGGTCTTCGATGCGCCAAAGGAATTCGTCGGCGTCCACCTGATGGACGGACAATCGGATGTGCCCACGGCGGGTGACAATGTCCTCACGTGCAGACCCACGGGCCTCCGCCTGCATCTGCAAGCGCGCAAGGATGGCAGATGGGTTAGCGAAGAGCTCTCGCAAGAGACGCGCCAGCGTGACGTCATCGCCATCCATACTGAAACGCTCGCACGCAGCTGCATTCGCGCTGCGCAAAGTTCCATCGACTGAGGCTGTCAGGCTAGGACAGGCATCAAACTCAATAAACGTGCGCACGGCATCGCCAAAGTCGCGCTGACGCGCATGATAGCGGGCCGCCAGAGCGTAGATCAGAACCGCGAGCAGAAACAGGGTCAGCCCCCCGACAACCGGCGCAAGAGCGGGCCAGGGGCGGGGCATGATCAGGGACACGCAGCCCAATACAGTAGCTAGGAGCAATAACAGCCACACACGGCTTGCATAATCCGCAGCCAATCTGCTGTAGCCGTGTCTGCTGAGCGCCGGTTGTGGCAAGTCGCGCGTCCCCGTCGATTCTCGTTTGCCCCATATCTTCCGAAATTTGTTAATGCCCGATTAACTTCACAGTGGTTCGGAACAAACTCGCCTTAAGGTTGAACCTCCCGCCGTAGCAACGCAAGAAAAAAACCGTCTCCGCCCGCCAAGGGTGAGATCGTCGCTTTCCTTTCAACATCCCAAACGGCGTCTTGACGGAGGAGGAAGCGCTCTATGGCGCCCTCATTCTCGGCATCCAAGAGCGAGCAAGTGACGTAGGCCAGTCTCCCTGAAGGGGACAGATGGTCACCGACTGCGTCCAGAATCTCGGCCTGTGTGCGCTGCAAGGAAGCAATCCGATCCAGCGTGAGCGTCCACTTGGCCTGGGCCTGCCGACGCCACGCTCCGCTTCCGCTACAAGGTACATCCGTCAGCACCAGGTCGAAAGTGCCGTGCGTCTGCAAAGCTGAAGTTGGCGACAGGACAATCTCACACTGCGCTCGAGCGGCACGTGCTGCAAGGTCCGTCATGCGCGCCGGGTTGGCGTCATGGGCGACAACCTCCGCCCCAAGCGCCGCGAGCGCCAGCGCCTTGCCGCCGCCGCCGGCGCAGTAATCCAGAACGCGCATCCCGGGGGTGATTGGCAGGGCAGCGCACACGGCTTGGGACGCAGCGTCCTGTATCTCGACCAACCCTGTTTGATACGCCACGGCGTCCCGGATGCGGCGCGCGCCCGTGACAACGCGCAACGCCCAAGGCGCGAGAGGGTGCGCCTCCACCGTGATCCCGTCACGCGCCAGCAGATCGATTGCATCCGGCCCTGTCGTACGCGCAGCGTTCCATCGCAGAAAGACATCCGCCCGCGCACGAAACGCGCGGCACACAGGCTCAAACTCCGCGCCCAGACTCGCGCGAAGATCGGGGGCAAGCCAGTCAGGGATGTCAAGCGCCTCGTTTCCAGCGGGCTCTCGTCCGGCAAGACGTTCCGCCTCCGAGAGCGCGCTCATCGCGTAGCGCCCGCCGGTGAACGTTGCGTCCGGATCCTCGCCGCGTTCACGCAATACCCCCAACACGCGCGCGCGCCCCGTCTCCGCCCCCCCACGCACCGCCGTGGACCGCCAGCGACG
>JBCCYI010000100.1:0-15655 GCA_039189975.1 Pseudomonadota bacterium | reverse complement strand
TCCTGCGCGGCCGTCTCCGCAGCCTCCGCCCGGCGGCCCCACACCGCCACGTGGATCGGAGGGTCGGACCGCAGATCGTGCAGACAGCGCGCCTGCACCCGGGCCTGGATGCCCGTGCCCACGATCAACACCTGGTCAAATCCCGGCCGGGCCAGCGCATACGTGGCCAGCGCCCCGCCCAGCCCCGTGCGCATATCGGTCAGCCACCCTTCGTCCTGCAACGTCGCAACGAGCTCCCCCGTGCTGGCGGAGAACAAAAGGTTGATCCCATTGGAGCTCGGCAAGCCCTTGGCCGGATTGGCATAAAATCCGGTCGCCACCTTGATGACGAAGTGCGGCGCCCCCCGCATGTGGGCGGTTTTGACGTGGCAATCACCCGGCGCATCGGGGAACCCGAGATAGGTCACGTCGGGCGCCTGCACCGCGCCCTGTGCCGTGGCGATGTAGGCCCTGCGGATCGCCTCGGCAGCGCGACGCAGATCCAAGAGCCGCATGATGTCAGGTTTCTGAAGAAGCACGCCACCACCTAGAACCGCGAGGGAAGATCTGGACCAATTATTCCATTCTGGACTACTGTGTCCAGTACCGATGCGGCGATCCGGCGGCCCTTCCCCCCCTGCCCGCCCCCCGCGTCAGACAGGCCAGCTTCGGAGACCCGACACCGACATGCAGGACGACGACGCGCTCTTGAACAATGCGAGTGCCTGCGCGGATGCGATGGTCGCGCTCTTCGGGCTCCGCGTCGAAGTCGTGGTGCACAGCATCGCCACCGCGACCATCATGTATATCGCCAACCCGTTGTCTCGCAGACGCGTCGGCGACCCCTCCTACCTTGAGGAGGTCGACGTCGGGTCGCACGACAGGGTGATCGGCCCCTACGAGAAGGTGAATTGGGACGGGCACCTCGTGAGATCCATCAGCGTCGTCCAGCGCGCCCCCGATGGCACCGCCCGTTTTCTCGTTTGCATCAACTTCGATCAAGCCGACCTGCAGGCCGCGCAACGCGCTCTGAACGCGCTGCAGCCAAGCGCGCCCTCCGGCACACCTCCGGACGCGCTCTTCCGCAACGACTGGCACGCGCGTGTCAATGTGTTCGTCACCGAGTGGTGCAGCGCGCGCCAGACGCATATCGAACGTCTCAAGGCAGCCGAACGGCGCGCGTTGCTCGGCGCCTTGGCCGCGTCCGGCGCCCTGTCCGAGAAGAACGCCGCGGCCTATGTCGCGCGGGTCCTCGGCGTCAGCCGCGCAACGGTCTACAACGACCTGAAGGTCGCAAAGAGCCGATAGCGCCCCCAGCCGGGCGACAACGCCAGGGATCCTACGCAGTTTTCTTTCGGCGCGACAGAAACGCCGACAGCCTCGCCAGCCCGAGTTCGAGGTCCTCCGTCGGGTTCGCGAAGCCAAGGCGAACCCACCCCTCCATGTCCATCGCGCTGCCCGGCGTGAGCATCACGCCCTCTTCCTCGAGCAACGCCACACAGAAGTCCCGGGACGTCACCGGCAGATCGTACTTGATCAAAGCCGTCGTGCCGGAGCGTGGGGGCACCCAGGTCAGCAACCGTTCCCGGTCCATCCAGGCGCGCAGGATCTGCAGGTTGTGACGCGTCAGCCGATGGGCCCGCGCCAGGATCGTGTCGCGGTGTTCGAGGGCCACCGCCGCGAACAATTCGTCGACCGTCCCGACGGAAATCGTGTTGTAATCCCGGTGGATCATCACCCGCTCCAACACGTCCCGTGGCGCGGCAATCCACCCCACACGCAGGCCGGCGAGCGAATACGCCTTCGACATCCCAGCCGTACTGATCCCCTTCTCATAAAGATCCGCCACAGCCGCCGTAAATCCCGCGCCCGCCTGATCCGTGCCGCGATACACCTCGTCGCACAGGAGCCACGCGCCCGCACCGCGCGCGATGTCGGCGATCGCCGCGAGCCTGTCGCGATCCATGAGAGACCCCGTCGGATTGTTCGGATTGTTGATGGCGATGAGGGTCGTATCGGCGCGCACCATCCCGCGCAATTCGTCCAGATCGGGCAGAAAGTTCTGGTCTGGCCGCAGATGCAAAAGCTCCACCTCCGCCCCGATGCTCTCGGGAATGGAATAGTGCTGCTGATACGTCGGAACGACAGAGATCACGTGATCGCCCCGCGACACGAGAGCGTGGTGCACCAGCGCATTCGCCCCGATGGTGCCGTGGGTGGTCAGGATCGTGTCGGGCGACTGCCGCTCGTAGAGACCGGCGATGGCGCGCCGCAGGCGGTCGGACCCTTCGATCGCCCCGTAGGTCATCCTCGTATCCGCGAGCTCGTCAAGGATCCCGTCGCGTCCCCCGGCCATCTCGAAGAGCTCACCCAGCGTGATCGACGCCACGCAGGTTTCCGCGAGATTGAACGCGCACTTCGTTTCGAACTCGTTCATCCACATCTCGACGCCAAAGGGCTTTATGTCCATCTCTCACGTCTCCCGATCGCCTTTGGCTGCAGCCCAAACAGAGGCCGCTCTCACGGACGCCGCCGCCGGCGCCACCGCTGAAGCCATACGCGCGATGCGAATTAGTGTCAAAAATTGCAAGCTCTTAGCCGTGAACCGCGCTCCCCGGCAGGCGTCCCCCTAAGCCTCTGCCCTACCGCTCCAACAGGTTTCGCGCCGAAACCATGATGGAATGGACCACATCTTCCGGGACATCCCCGCCCTCCAGCCGGATCAGCCAGCCGGTCGGGCCCATCTCGCGCCGGATCCGCACGCCGTTCGAGAGCCGCAGCTCCTCGGCGCCGGTCCAATCGCGGTCCGCGCTCCGTGTCCGGGGGCGCCCGCCCCGCCGCGCGTCGCGCGGTGCGCTCTCGGCATCCGCCACGATATGCTCCAGCACCGCCCATTCCTCCTCCGCGGAAGCCGCGTGGCCCGCGGCTTCCAGAGCAATCCGGGCGGCGTCGTCCTTGCCCGCGCGCAGGGCTGTGGCAAGCCGCAAACCCTGCCGTTCCGACAGCGCTTCAGGATAGCGCAACATGTCGCCCAGCTCCTCGAAGACCATCGCAAAGCTGCGCACCTTCGAGCGTTTTGCTCTACTCGCGGACGCAAAGAGCGCGTCCACCGCGGCCTCCACGTTCGCGAAGGCCCCGGATTGCGCGGCGATCACGGCGATGCGGCCCCGCTCAAACGGCGTAAGGCTGGCGCGCACCTCGTTTTCCTCAACCATCGCGGCAAACGCAGCCGGCACGCTGTGCGGGTGCCGCACGATGGCGCGGATGGTCCTGTACTTCTCAAGCTCTGTGCCGTCCCAAATCTCTTGCATCGCCTTGAGCCGCCGGTACCCCGACAGCACGCCGTAGAGCACCGCGCCCCGCGGTTCCGCCAGCTCATAGACCTCGATCGGCAGGCGCAGCCCGTTGGCCAGGATCGAGTCCCTCAGCTCTCGCATCTCTTCGGTGTCGAGCTGGAGGCGGTCGCGCACCATGTCGTCGGCATCAATCTGCGTCAGCGGGATTTCCACCAGCAGGCGCCCGTCCGCCTCCGCCTGGCGCAGACGCTCCGCATCGGCGTGGTCCTTCGCGGCGGCGGCGCGGGTCGCGGTGTCGTCCGGGGTCCAGGCGTGCGCGGCATCCGCCGCGACCTGGGCGATGGGAGCCGCCGAAGCTGAGGGGCGCGCCGGTGTCTGCGCCGCGACCTCCTGCTCCAGGCGGCTCATCTCATCCGCGGTCGGTGTCTCCAGGCGTTTGCGCTTGGCCATCGGTTATGCCTCCCCTGCCCTGTCCTGCCCATCCCCGTCTCGGCCTGCCAATTCCTGCCCTGGGTCCCCGGCGTTGCGGAGCTGTGCATCGCGCCACCACGTCCCCAACAGCACCTCCTTGACCTCGGCCCAGGTCCGGTCAAACGTCTCGCGGCCGCGGACATAGGTCTCCCTGTTAAACTCCCGGTAATCCGCCTCGTATATCCCGTTCACTTGCTCACCCGCCTGGCCGACCATCGCGGTATAATCCTGCCGGTACGTCGTCATGAAATCCCCGAAATAGGCCTGGACGACATTGGCCAGATCGGTCTGCTGCCCGGCATCAAAGCGTGTTATGAGGGCGCGGACGGCGTCCCACTCAAACTTCATCTCGGGCAGGCCGGCCCGCCGCCGTGCGGCGTTCTCGCCCTCCTCGATGCTGGCAAAGGTCGAGTAGAGCATGTCAAAGAATCGGCCGGTGGAGTCGAATTCGAGGAAGGACGCCCCAAGCGGCACCAGCAAGATATCCGCCGCGGCGAGCGCGTTGATCGTGAGATAGCCGAGCGCAGGCGGGGTATCGAGGAGGACGACGTCGTATTCGTCGAGGAGCCCCTCGCTTTCCAGCGCGTTGGTGAGCGCATCCCAGAGCGACCACGATCGCAGCTGCATGCGCCACACGGGGATCTGGAACTCGGCCCAATAGAGGTTCAGCTGGGCGCCGATAAGATCGATGTTGGGCCAATGAGTCGCCTGGATGAGGTTTCGCGGCGAAACCTCCAACGCCGCAGACAGGGTCTCGTCCAGCGGGATCGGAGGATGGCCAGCCGCGGCGCGGACCTCATTTTCCGCGACCACCTGGGCGGCGAAGTCCTTGGCCATCAGCGGGAAGGCCGTTTGCCACTCATCGGCGACGGACCCTCCCATGATCGACGTCATCGACCCCTGGCTGTCGAGGTCGATCACCAGAACGCGATACCCGTCGAGCGCGGCGGACATTGCGAGATGCGCGGCAGTCGACGTCTTGCCAACACCGCCCTTGAAGTTCGCGACAGCGATGACTTTTGCCGGCAAGCCTTCAGGTCGCCAGGGCCTGTACTCGCGGGTGGCCCGGCCTTCGGCCGCAAAGTGGTCGCGAAGGAGGAGGACTTCGTCGAGCGAAAACCACTTCGAGCCACCTTCGCCTGCACCCTGGGGCAGGGTGGGGTTGGCCTTGAGCACTCGCCTAAAATGGGCCGGAGCCACCGGGATGAGGTAGCGACAGACCTCCCAAGTGGAGAACCGACGCAACCGCTTTTGGCCGTCTGGAGCATAGCCGCGGCGTGCGAGATCTTCTCGGCCCTTGGCGGCGAATGCGGCGGCTTTTGCGAATCGGGCCGTATCGATAGGGTGCGCGAGCTTGTCTGCTGCGACCGAGGGCTCGATGTTGAAGTAGGGGGGAAGATCCCCTTTGCCTGTGGATGTCATCACGCCTCTGATAGATGCTCGGTTTTTGCGGCTTTTCGCCAGAGTATCGCACATTTCGCGGCGTTCATACAATCGATAGGGTCGGTTTCGCCGCGAAACCAGCCCCGTCATCTATCGAATCCAAATACTTGGAGCACACAAATGTTGAATATGTTTAAGGTATTGTGAGTCTTTGGTCCTGAAATATCTTTTTTGAACAAAGGATTAGAGCTGAATGGGTGCCGGAATACAGGCGCAAAGGGACCAATCTACGGGATGAAGAGTGCCTCTCTCCGGTCGTGCGGGTCCCGATTCGCAGGAAATGAGGGACCCGCGGGCGGGGAAGGTCAAGATTGGCGCTATGGAGGGTGAGATTGGGCGTGCAGGTCGGTCGTTGTCCCGTAAAGGGGTACCTATCGGGCAAGTCCTTGGGGGCTCTTTTGCGTTAAGGTACCCGGATGCAGGACAGGAGGGATGCGCCGGAGGGGACCCGTGCGGTGATTGATTGAGGGTGCCTTTGGTGGCATGATGCCGGTGGCCCGCGGAAGACGGGCCGAGAGGCATGAGGCATGGAATGGACGACATTCCGCGAGACCAGCTGACGGGAGCGCTCCGGCGCGCCGCCGTGAAAAAGAACGTGGCGGCGATCCACGTGTCGGGCAAGCTGACGCTGTTGCAGCGCAAGCTGTCCAACGTTTTGCTGCTCAACGCCTACGACACGCTCACGAGCCGGGCCTCTCACGAAATCGACGCGCGCACGCTGTGCATGATGATCGGCTACAATTCCAATGACATGGACACGCTAAAGGCGTCTCTGCGCGGGTTGGCCGAGACGGTGGCGGAATGGGACATGCTGGATGCCGCTGGCCGACAGGAATGGGGCATTTCGAGCCTCCTGAGCTATGCCAAGCTCAAGGGCGGGATCTGCGAATACGCGTATTCGCCGGCGCTGGCCGAGAAGCTGCACGATCCGAAGGTGTTCGCGCTGATCAACCTGAACATCCAGCGGCGGTTCACCTCGGGTCATGCGCTCGCGCTCTATGAGAATTGCTACCGGTTCGTGCGCACGGGCAGCACCGGATGGTGGCCGATTGAGCTCTTCCGGCGGCTGATGGGCGTTGACGGGTCGAGCTATTACGAGAGCTACAAGCACCTGAACGCGAAGGTGATCAAGCCGGCGGTGGCGGAGGTCAACCGGACGTCGAACATCATCGTGCGGCCGGAGGTGCGGCGGCGGGGCAGGGCCGTCAGCGATATTCGGTTCCTCATCGAGGAAAACCCGCAGCTCGCCATCCTGAACATCGACGACGGGGAGGGCACGCGCGCCTCGCCGGTCTATGCGCGGCTGCGCGACCTTGGGGCGTCGGACCGGCTGGCGCGGCAGTGGATCTCGGAGCACGGCGCGGAGGCGGTGACGACACAGCTGGCCTATGTCGAGGGGCAGGGCGCGGTGCGCTCGCCTGTACGGTACCTGTCGGCCGCGTTGCGGGAAGGCTATGCGCCGCAGCCCGCGGCAAAGGCGGGCGGGACGTCTGCGGAAACGGGCGCCCGCGCCACCCAACTGGCGCGGGTGAAGGCGGTCTCCTCCGCGCGCAGCCCGACACAGAGGGACGCGGACAAACGGCTGTTTCTGTCACGGCTGGAGGGGGCGGCGCGGCAGGATTTCGAAACCCACGGCTGGATGTCGCCGCTGAATGCCAAGGCGATTATCGCGTTCTGGCAAGAGCTCGACCCGGAGGCGTTTGCGGAGTGAAGGCCTGTGAGGGCGCGGCGCTCTGCGGTGGGATCAGGCCTCTGAGGGGCCCGGACAACGCCGATAGATCGGTGATTTAAAGCACGTCGCGTTCGATCGGAACCCGCGTTCCGGTTTTTGCGTTCGAGGCGAGGCCGAGAGGCCGCGAAAACGGACACCGGTTCAATGCGGCGTGCTTCAAGGCGCGCAGGGCGCGTCAGGGATTGTCGGCGGAGAGAAACTGATCATCGAGCCAGGCGCAAAAGGCGCGGGCGCTGTGCGCATCGCTGCGACAGGCGAGGTAGTACGTGTCGCGGGGCAGGGGGGCGATGGCGGGGATCCGCAGGAGCGCCCCCTCGGCGAGATAGCTGTCCACCAGCGGGTGCCCCGCGAGCGCGATGCCCTGCCCCTCGATCGCGGCCTGGAGCATGTTGATGTAGGTATTGACCTGGACGCCACGGCGTTCCTCAGGCGGTTGGAGGCCCTGCCGCTGAAACCAATGGCTCCAGCGCGCCTCGGGGCGGTAGCGGCCGGAGAGGTAGAGCAGGTTTTCACCCAGGAGGTCGCGGGCGCTGGCGAGCGCGGTGCGGGCGGCGTAGCGCGGGCTGAAGACGGGAAAGATCGCCTCGCGCAGGATCGGGCGCCACGCCCCGTCCGGGGGCGGGTGGGGCGTGTAGCGAATGGCGATGTCGATCCCTTCGGCGGCCAGATCGAGGTAGCGGTCGGAAACGACGAGATTGACCTCCACATCCGGGTGCAGCGCTCCGAAATCGGCGAGCCGGGGCATCAGCCAATAGGTCGCGAACGCGGATGTCATGGTGACGGAGAGGCGCGCGGCTCCGGCCTGGGCGCGCTGCCGGGTTAGGGCCTCGGCAATCTGCGCGAGCGCGGGGTTGACCATATGGGCGAAGGCTTCGCCGGAGGTGGTCAGCGTGACGTCGCGGTGGCCCCGCACGAAGAGCGTTTGCCCGGTGCCGCGCTCCAGCTCGGCGATCTGGCGGCTGACGGCCACGCGAGAGATGCCCAGCTCTTCGGCGGCGTGTGTAAAGCTATGCGAGCGCGACGCGACCTCGAACGTGACCAGATTTCTCAGTAAATGAGCGTCTTTGCGCAGGTTTGCCATAACACTCTGATTAACAGTGGCGGAACCAATCAGCAACTTCACGGGCCGGGTCAGCTCCGTCACGCTCTGGGCAAACGCATCAGAATGTGACACGGGAGAACAGACATGACGCGCCTGACGTCCACGACGGCCCTTTTGACCCTTTGCCTTGGCTTTGCCGCGGCCGCGTACGCGCAGGACCTGCCCGGGGAGGGCACCCGTGTCAGCCCGATCAAGGGGTCGCCCGCGAATGCGTGGTTTCAGCACATGGTGGTGCAGCTGGGGCTGGAGGCGCTTGGCTACGAGGTGGAGGAGACGAGCGAGGCGGATTTTCCCGCGCTCCATCTCGCGGTGGCCTCGGGCGATGCGCATTACACGATCAACCACTGGATGCCGCTGCACAACGACTTCTACGACCGCTCGGGCGGGGATGACGTGATGATCCGCGCGCATGCGGTGATCACCGGGGCGGGGCAGGGGTTCTTCATGGACAAAGCCACGGCGGAGGCCAACGGGATCACGGAGATCACGCAGCTCAAGGATCCGGCGATTGCCGCGCTTTTTGACAGTGACGGCGACGGGCTAGCGAACCTGTCGGGCTGCAACCCCGGCTGGGGCTGCGAGATCGCGATCGAGGATCACCTCGACAATTTCGAGCTGCGCGATGCGGTCGAACACGACCAGGGCAGCTACTTTGCGATCATGGCGGACACCATCACGCGGTATAATGAGGGCGGGTCGATCCTCTATTACACCTGGACGCCGAACTGGATCAGCGACGTGCTCGTGCCTGGGACGGATGTCGTGCAGATCGGTGTACCCGTGGTCGACGGCAGCACCACCGCGGACGGGGATTTCGACCCGGGCTTCGCGATCAACGACGTCTTTGCCGTGGTGAACCGCGACTTTGCCGAGGACAATCCGGCCGCGGCGAAGTTCCTCGAGGTGGTCTAGATCCCGCTTTCGGCGGTCAACGCCGCGCAGGTCCGGCTGCGGGACGGCGAGGACACGCTCGAGGATTTCCGGCGCCAGGCCGAAGAGTGGGTCGCGGCGAACCAGGCGCAATTCGACGGCTGGGTGGCCGAGGCCGCGGCGGCAAACTGAGCTGTCGCGCTGTGCGCCGGAGGGGCGCGCCGCTCTCCCCCCGCGCAGGAGGCCGCGCCGATGAGCACGTTTGAGATTGAATGCCGCAACCTGTGGAAGATCTATGGGGCGCGGGCGGAGGAGGCGCTCGCGGCGGTGCGCGCCGACCACCTCAGCAAGGAGGAGGTGCGCGATGCGTTCGACTGCGTGCTGGGCGTGCGCGACGCCAGCTTCTCCGTCGCCAAGGGCGAGATCTTCTGCATCATGGGGCTGTCGGGTTCCGGCAAGTCCACCCTCGTGCGGCACATCAACCGGCTGATCGAGCCGACGGCGGGGGAGATCCACGTCGCCGGCCAGCGCGTCGACACGATGGACGAGCCGGCGCTGCGGCGGATGCGGGCGGAGACCATCGGGATGGTCTTTCAGCACATGGCGCTCTGGCCGCACCGGACGCTGGCGGAGAACGTGGGCTTTGGCCTCGAGGTCCGCGACGTGCCGCTGGCGGAGCGGCGGGCGGCAGCCGAAAAGGCGCTCGCCGCGATGGACCTGGCGGGGTGGGAGGACCACTACCCCGACCAGCTTTCCGGCGGCATGCAGCAGCGCGTGGGCCTGGCGCGGGCGCTCGCGGCGGACCCTGAGATCCTGCTGATGGACGAGCCCTTTTCCGCGCTCGACCCGCTCATACGGCGGCAGCTTCAGGACCAGTTTCTGGAGCTCTCCAAGGAGGTGAAGAAGACGACCGTGTTCATCACCCACGACCTCGACGAGGCGATCCGCATGGGCGACCACATCGCGATCATGAACGACGGGGTGATCGTGCAGATCGGCACGCCCGAGGAGATCGTGACGCACCCGGTCGACGCCTATGTCACCGAGTTCGTCAAGGGGATCAGCCGCGTGGGCCTGGTGCGCGCCGAAACGATCATGGCGCCGCTCGACGGGCGCGCAGCGGGGGAGAAGACGGTGCCCCTGGGAAGCGAGCTTGGCGAGGTGATCGACCAGTTCATGGCCGATCAGGGGCCGGTGACGGTCGTCAATCCGGAGGGGGCCGCCGTGGGGCACATCACGATCACGGACGCCCTGCGGGCGCTGCGCGGGTAGGGGGCGGACATGGATCTGTGGAACATCTTCGACACCGAATGGGTGCCCGTGGGCGACTGGGTCGACGGGGCGCTGCAATGGGTCGTGGCGAACTTTCGCTTTATCTTTCAGGCGATCAAGGTCCCGTTCGACATCGTTCTGACGGCGCTGGAGGACAGCCTCACGGGCGCGCCGGACCTTTTGATGCTCGCCCTCATCGTGCTCGTCGCCTGGCAGGCGGGGGGGCGGAAGCTGGCGATCGTGTCGGGCGTGTCGATGCTCTGCATCGGGCTCATGGGCGCCTGGGAGGAGAGCATGGTGACGCTCTCCATCGTGCTGACCTGCGTGATCTTCTGCTCGCTCATCGGCATCCCGCTGGGGATCGCGGCGGCGCGGAACGACCGGTTCTGGATGGTGCTACGCCCGCTTCTCGACCTGATGCAGACGATTCCGTCCTTCGTCTACCTCGTGCCAATCGTGATGCTCTTTTCCATCGGCAACGTCTCGGGCGTGATCGTGACCTTTATCTACGCGCTGCCGCCCGTCGTGCGGCTGACGAACCTCGGCATCCGGCAGGTGCGCGCGGATATGGTCGAGGCGGCGCGGGCTTTTGGCGCCAGCCGGCGGCAGACGCTCTACAAGGTGGAGCTGCCGCTCGCGATGCCGACGATCATGGCCGGGGTGAACCAGACGATCATGATGGCGCTCTCAATGGTCGTTGTCGCCTCGATGATTTCAGTCACAGGGCTCGGCCAGATGGTGCTGCGCGGCATCGGGCGGCTCGACATGGGTCTGGCGACGGTCGGCGGGCTCGGTATCGTGTTCCTGGCCATCGTGATCGACCGGGTGAGCCAGAGCTTCGGCACCTCGGCCCGCGAGCGCGGCCACAAGAAGTGGTTCGAGACGGGGCCTGTGGGTTATGTCCGGGCGCTGGTGAAGAAGGGGGGCGACACGTGAGCCGCGCGCCCAACATCCTCTTCATCCAGGTCGACCAGCTCACGGCGGCGTCGCTGCGCGCCTATGGCGATGGCGTCTGCCACGCGCCCCACCTTGATCGGCTGGCGGAAACGGGGATCGTCTTCGAGACCGCCTATTGCAACTTTCCGCTCTGCGCGCCGTCGCGGTTTTCGATGGCGACGGGGCGGCTCTGTTCGGCGATCGGCGCCTATGACAATGCCGCCGAGATGCCCGCCTCTGTCCCGACCTATGCGCATTATCTGCGCGCGGCGGGGTATCAGACGGCGCTGTCGGGCAAGATGCACTTCATCGGGCCGGACCAGTTCCACGGGTTCGAGACGCGGCTGACGGCGGATCTCTACCCGGCGGATTTCGCCTGGGTGCCCAATTGGGGCGATGAGGGCGCGCGCGATACGAACGACAGCCGCGCCGTGCTGATCTCGGGGCTTTGCGAGCGGAGCGTGCAGATCGACTATGACGAGCAGGTCACCTTTCACGCGATCCAGCATCTCTACGATGTGGCGCGTTCGGGCGACGCGCGGCCGTTCTTCCTGCAGGTGTCCTACACCCATCCGCATGAGCCCTACCTCTGCCGCAAGGAACACTGGGATCTCTACGAGGGCGTCGACATCCCGCTGCCTGCGGTGCCCGCGCTGCCCGAGGCCGCGCATGACGCGCATTCGGTGCGGCTCCTGAAGGACTTCGGCATGCTCGACGTGACCTTCGCCGCGGAGGACATCCGCCGGGCGCGGCGGGCGTATTATGGCTCCATCAGCTACATCGACGCGATGGTGGGGCGGATCCTGGAGACGCTGGAGGCGATCGGCCAGGCGGAGGAGACGGCCATCCTCTTCACCTCCGACCATGGCGAGATGCTGGGCGAGCGGGGCATGTGGTTCAAGAAGCACTTCTTTGAGCCCGCGCTGCGCATCCCGCTGATCCTGAAGATGCCGGGCCGTGGGGCGGCGCGGGTGGCGACGCCGGTGTCGCTCGTCGATCTGCTGCCCACCTTCATGGGGCTCGCTGAGGGGCCGGGGTGGACCAGCCCGGTCGAGGGGCTCGACGGGGAGGATCTGACGGCGCTGCTGGACGCTCCACCGGCGCTCGACCGGCCGGTCTTCGCGGAGTATCTGGCCGAGGCGACGACGGCGCCCATCGTCATGATCCGCCGGGGGCCGCACAAGTTCATCGGGTCGCGGGACGACCCGCCGCTCCTCTTCGATCTGGGGGCGGACCCGTCGGAGCGGGTCAACCTGGCCGCCGACCCGGCCCATGCGGATCTGCTGTGGCAGTTCCGCTCCGAGGCGCGGCAGAAGTGGGACGACGCCGCCCTGACCGAGCGCATCGTGCGCAGCCAGAAGCGGCGGCGGCTGATCCTGAGCGGCTACGGCGACACGCCCCCACCCCGCTGGAACCACGACGAGAGCGCAACAGACGATGTGCTCTGGTACCGCGGGGAGGGCGGTTACAACGAATGGGCCTTTGCCCATCTGCCGGTGCGGGGGCGCTGAGCCGCTCAGGCCGCTTTGCGCAGATCGAGCGCGATGGCGTAGCCCTTGTAGAGCGACCGGTGCGCGACCTGGGTGCCACCCTGGGCGACGGCTTGCGCGACATTGGGCAGCCTGTCCCGCGGGGCGACGTGGAACCGTCGGAGCCAGGCGCGGAGCATCCGTTTGAACCACGCGGGCAGGGCCCCCTGGTCGCCGAAATCGACGATGTGGAGGGTGCCGCCCGGCTTGAGGTGGCGCAGCGCCTCGCGGAGCGCCCACTCCCAGTCGGGGATCATCGAGAGGCTGTAGGACAGCACGATGTGATCGAACTGGGCGACGCCAAAGAGGGCCTCGGGGTCGAACGCACAGGCGTCGGCCTGGGCCAGGGTGGCCTTGTCGCCGAGCTTGCGCCGCGCGGTTGTCAGCATCTGTTCGGAGATGTCGAGGCCGAAGAGCGTCGCTCCGGGGTAGCGCGCATGGATCTTCGCGAGGTTGCGTCCGGTGCCGCAAGCAACCTCGAGCACCGTCTCGCCGGGCTCTGCGCCCATCGTGTCGATCAGGCGGTCGCGACCGAGCAGGTAGTACTTGCGCGTGACGTCGTAGATCAGGCGCTGGAAGCGGTAGACATCGTCCATCAGGGCGCCGTGGCTGGCGGAATGCGTCATCTCACGGGGCCTTCCGGTAGAGATGGACGCCGCCATAGATCGCCGACCGGTCCTGTGCGAAGGCGCGCGCGGAGGCCTCGGCGTCGTAGCGCCACTGCCCCAGCAGCGCGTCCGAGACCCGTCCGGGCAGGATGTCGGGCGTGCCGCCGGTGCGGAAGAGGACGCGCGCGCCGGGGGCGGCGGTGCGCGTGATCTCCTGCCAGAGCGCGTTCAGCTGGGTGTCGTCCATCCAATCCTGCGCGTCGAGCAGGACGTAGACGGACTTCGACCCGGCGGGCGCTTCGGCCAGAACTTCGGTGATGGAACGGTGCAGCACCTGGGCGCGGGGGGCCATGGCGCGCAACGTGGCGAAGTGGCCTGCGGCGAGATAGGGCGGGACAGGGCCGGTGCCGTCGGGCGTGTAGCCGCGGGCGACGGCCTGCCAGGCAAAGTAATTTTCTGCGATGGGGAAGTCGCACAAGAGCTTGCGGGTGCGCTCTTCGAGCACGGCGACGATGTCGCCGCCCGCGTCGGCGGCCAGCTTGTCGTATTGCGCGGGCGGGATGCCGAGGCCGAAGAGCGACGCCCGCCGCCGCGCCAGAAAGCGTACGAAGCGGGTGCGGTAGAGCGGACGGATCTGGGCGTCGAAGAAGGCTACCTGATCGTCGAGCGAGCGCGCCTCCAGAAGGGGCCGGAAGTCGACCCGCGCGACGCGCGCGACAAGGTGCACCGCCCCGAGGAAGGTGCCCAGGACGCCGTAGCGATAGAACCCGCGGTTGAAGAGCGTCAGGCGCGGGCGCAGCCCATGGCGCGCGGTCCAGAAGGTCTGCGCCGCGCCTTCGAGATGCGGCAGGACGTGGCGGGCCAGCGCGGCGGCGTTGCCCGGACGGTTGGCGTGGCCGAAGACATCGTAGAACGCCGCGTGATCCGGCAGGTGCTGCGCGGCGGCGAGCTTGAGCCGGCCCAGGGCGACATGCCAGGGCGACAGGTCGACGGCCGTGACGGAGGCGGGGCGCGCGGTCAGGTAGCTCATCATATTGCAGCCGCCGGACGCGATGCAGACGATGTGATCCTTCTGCGTGAGCGCGAGGGCCGCCATATCGGCCACGGGGTCCTCCCAGATCTGGGGGTAGACGAGGCCTTCGAAGAGCCGGGCGAAGGCGCGGTCCATCGCGGTGTCGAGGGACAGGGCGCGATTTTGATAGACCGCGTCGCCGATCATGGACTTGGCGATCGCGGGCTTGGCGGGGACCATCCTGGGGGTTCTCCTGTCAGTTGGCGGGGCTTGGCTGGGGCGGCACGCGGTGGGCTGTGCTTTGCACGAGGGTCTCGCCCCGGGTTTGGTCCTGCGTTTGGCCTTGGGTTTGGCCTTGGCTCTGGCTCTGGCTGTGGCTCTGGCGCCCGCTCTCGCCGTGCAGCGGGCTCGGGCTGTGGAGCGGGCTTTGGGCGCGTCTGGGGCGGTGCCGCTTGTGGCGCTGCTGCCGGATGTGGCGCGCCTCCCAATCGACGAGGCGGAGCTTTCCGTCGTGATCCTCGATCACGGCGGTACAGCTCTCGACCCAATCGCCCGTGTTGACGTAGTGGACATCGCCGAGCTGGCGGAGGGCGGCGTGGTGGATGTGACCACAGATCACGCCATCGTACCGGCCCTGGCGGGCCGTCTCGGCGACGGCCTCCTCGTATCGGCCGATGACGTTGACGGCCTGCTTGACCTGCTGCTTGCACCATTTCGACAGCGACCAGTAGCGGGGCGACCAGAGGCGCCGCAGGGCGTTGATCTTGGGGTTCAGCCAGATCAGGAAGACGTAGGCGCGGTCTCCCAGCAGGGCGAGCCAGCGGGCATTGGCGACGACGGTGTCGAACTGGTCGCCATGGGTGACGAGGTAGCGTTTGCCGTCGGCGGTGATGAAGTCATCCTGGGGTTTGACCTCGACCCCGCCGAAGTGGATGCCGAGGTAGCTGCGCATCAGCGCGTCGTGGTTGCCGGGGATGTAGATCACCCGGGCGCCGGCGCGGGACTTCGACAGCAGGGCTTCGACGACGTCGGTGTGGGCGCAGGGCCAGTGCCAGCCGCGGCGGAGCTGCCACCCGTCGAAGATGTCGCCGACGAGGTAGATCGTCTCGGCGTCGTGGGTGGCCAGGAAGTCGGCCAGGAGGCTGGCCTGGCAACCCCGCGTGCCGAGGTGAATGTCTGACAGAAAGAGCGTTCGGTCCAACGGCGGCCACCCGTTCTCGGAGCGTTGCGCCGTGGGTAGCGGCGGAGTGTAACGTTCAGATGATGGGCGCGGGTGGGCCTGTCAGCGGGTGCCCCGGCTGGCGCGTTCCCACTCCGGCAGATAGCAGACCGTCTCGGCCTGAGCGAGATGGCGGACGCGGTCGATCTCGGCCTGGAGCGCGCGGGTGCGGGCCTTGCCCATGCG
>JBCCYI010000099.1:0-15662 GCA_039189975.1 Pseudomonadota bacterium | reverse complement strand
TCGCCGGTCAGCCCGGATATCTCGGCAAGGCAGGATGGCCGGGCTTTCGGCTGAACCGATGGGCAGCTTGCGATGCCTGCTCACGTGTCCGGGTCAGCCCGTTGGCGCCCCAGCACCGTCGAGATGGCTGGCCTCGTCATCGCCGGGCCACGAGGGCATGGTGATGCAGATGACGTGAGACGTGTCGCGCCGGTGCAGCGGTATAGCAACGCGGGGCGGACGAGGATGTCGATCGAGACACCGGGGACCAGTGCTGTAATCTGTTCTTCGCCCGCCGCCCTGCGCCAGACTTCGCCCTCACCCTCAAGGACATGCCAAAACGCGCTTACGGTGGCCTGGACGGTCGCGCAGTTGATCCGACCGGGCGGGACGGCGCTGTGGATCATGTTGCCGAATGAGGAAGCGAATATCGGCACCCGCCGAAGATCTCGCGGCGGCGGCGGGACGGGTGATCGCTTTCATGCCGGGGTCTCCGGGGATTGGGCCGGCTGGGCGCGGAGGGCGAGGAGGAAGAGCAAGAGGAATGTCGCGGCGAAGGCGGCCGCCACGACGGGCACGGCGGCCCAGCCAGCGCTGGCAACCAGGGCGCCGATCAAGGGCGGGCCGGTCAGGGCGCCGACGCTGCCAAGCTGTGCGACGAGGCCGTTGCTCGGGCCGACCAGGTGCGACGCTCCGGCGACGCGGGGCACCGCGGCGAAGGTCTGCGCCACGAGGAGGCCGGACATGAAGACGGCGGCGGCGGCGAAAGGGATGATCTGATCCAGCATGGCGCCTTCGGCAAAGGTCGGGACCGTTGCGGCAACGAGGGCGCCGGCGGCCAGGGTTGCGATCCCGGCTTCGGGCACCCGATGGGCGAGGAGGCCGTAACAGAGGCTTCCGGCGATGCTGGCGAGGGCGACGCCGCCGGTGGTGCCGCCAGCCGCACTTGGGGTGAGCCCGTGCTCCTGCACAAGGAACGTCGGCAGCAGGCTGAGGATCGACAGCGCCAGCAGGGTGACACCGAGAAAGGCGGCGCCCAGGAGCCAAGCCGCTTTCGGGATGTCGGTGAAGGTGCGGCGCAGGTCGGTCGGCGTGTCCTCGGAGCGTGTGTCCTGGGGGATCGACAGAAAGGCGAGGCCAACAGACAGCAGGATGAGACCGGCGCTGACGACGAACCAGCCGCGCCACCCCAAGGGATCGACCAGTGCGCCCCCGGCAAAGGCGGCCAGGCTGAGCCCGAAGGTGAAGAACGTACCCCAGAGGGCGAGCGCGCCGGCTGTATCTTTTGGCGCGGCCTCGCGCGCGATCAGGGTCGGGGCGGCGACAACGACGAAGAGGTAGCCGATGCCTTCGATGATCCGTGCTCCGATCAACACGGGCACCGCCGCGGCGCCTGCGGAGACAAGCGCGCTGACGCCGATGACAAGGGCGCCGACGATAAGGGACCTGCGCAACCCGGCCCGGACCACCCAATACCCCGCCGCGAGGCCAAGCACGGCCGACGCCGCGGTGATGAGCGAAACGAGCCAACCGATCGCCAGGAGGTCAAGCCGCAGGTCGTTCTGGAGGAGCGTTGCCACGGGCGCGATACGCCCGACCTGAACGGCGCTGGCCACACCGATTAGAAATGCCGATAGAATTGATGCCCAGTCCGATTTCTCGGCCATGCGTCCCGCCCCCTGGTTTTTGAGTGTTTTCTCCAAGGGTAATCGGCGGCCTCCGCGGCACCAAACATTCTTTAGGGTTGGCCTCCAGAATTGAACGGCCGCGAAGGCAGCCCTGTCAGAGCAGCTTGCGCGTGGATCAGAGAAGCGCGTGCGCCATAGCTCTATGCCTTCTCGCCCGACAGAGGGTGCCCGACAGAGGGTGAAGGTCCGCTGCAACGTTGCGCGCGCGGATTTGAGTGCGAGGCGTACCGCGCTGGCCGTGGGCGCGTCTTGGAACCCTATGCAAGGCGCTTTGCCAGCGCATCGCCACATCGGCGCGGCGACGCACGGCGTCGACGAGGTCCCAAAAAATCGAGCAGTTTCTGGATCGCCCAGATCTCATCCCGTTGCTCTGGGGCGCGCTTGGTCCTGAGCGGCCCGCTGCCCTTCAGGCGCACGTCAGAGCGTCGTAAGCCCCGCGACGCCGCGGCCGTGGGGCTCGCGACGCTCAGGCCGTGTCCATGCGATACTTTAGAAAGCTTGCGCCGTCATACTCGAACTCACCGATATGTTGCGCGCCAAGTCTTTGGAGCGCACCCAGATGTCTCCGCGACGGCGGTAGAAGAAACGTGACATAGGGAATGCGCTGATCGGCTTTCGCAAAACCGATCGCCATTTTGGCGATCCGCGGTCCAAGACCGAACGCACCGGGCCGCAAAACCAGCCCAAAATCCCATGCGTCGCCCTCCCTCTGAAATCCGCCCCATCCGACATAGGTCCCGCCGGACAGGAAGGCCCAATGGCCGAGCCCGTCGTTCTGCCAGGATTGCTCCTTCTTGGCGATGAAGTCCGCGGCGACGTCTTCATCCCATTGCATCGTCAGAAGCGGCATATGGTCCGCGACTCTGGGGTCGGACATATGAGCCGCGATCTCAGCCGGTTCTATTTCCGACAGCCGGGCGAAGGTGATTTCAGTTGCCAAGGCCTTCTCCTTCGTGGCTTCAATCCGGCCCCGAGACGGGATCGGCAAACAGCTGCCCGAAGCGGTGCCGTTCTTGAAGGTCCCCGTGTCGGGCTCGCCACATCGGACGCGCGAGTGGAGCGTTCGCAGACAGCACGGCCTGAACCTCCGAGAACCTCGGTGCGACTTACGCGAACATCATCGCGATCGCATGGCTTTTGTGCGCGGTTTCTCCGTCGACAGCTTCGGAGATCGCCGCGTAGCGATGGCTCCTCCCGCTCATCGCAAGGCCGACCCAGCCCAAATCCCCGGCGAACCGTTCGAAGGCACCGAACCCTTTGGGCAGGCATGCCCCTTCCGCGTGTTAGATCACCACACGTGTCCCAAGACGTATCGGCGCCGCATCGCATCTTTTGCTCGCACAGAAAGACCCCGCCCGGTGACTGTGTCACTGTCCCATCAACCTGAAGAACTCGATCAGCTGACCATTCGGATCTGTGATCTTGAGCACGTGGATACCGGGCTCTTTGATGATCGCAGGAACCGCTCGCCCCGTCTGGGCGACGCGGGCTTGCAGGTCCTCGAGCGCGGCCGATTGCAGGTAAGGGACAGAGCCGGTCCCCGGAACGGTGTTGGGCGCGTATTTTGGGCGCGACACGATGGCGAACCAACCGCCCGCAGTGTCGAAAGCCACGAAGTCGTCGAGCTGAATCGTAGGGGCGCGATCAAAGAGCACCCGGTAGAACGCTTGGGACGTCGCGATGTCATCCGTCGGGACATAGGCGCCCATGGCAAGAATTGCGGTGTCGGTTGGCGCAGCGTCCGCCTGTGCGCTGGCTGGTCCAAACATCAGGCCCGAGAGGGCCAGCGCGAGGATCTTCTGCATGGGGGTCTCCACTTTTTGGTCAATGAACGCGGGCTAAGATGCCGCGAACAAAACCATATCCGACCCATGCTGACAGCGTGTTGTCACCATGGTGTCAGCAGAGTAGGCCCCGTGCACAGGAGGTCGGCATGAGACGCGGGGACAGGCTATTTGAGATCATCGAGATTCTGAGGCGTGCCAGGGGGCCCCTGTCCGGTCGGGCCATTGGCGCAGAGCTCGGTGTCACCAAACGCACCATCTACCGGGATATCGCGGCCCTGACGGCACAGGGTGTGCCGATCCAGGGAGAGGCGGGGGTGGGCTACATTCTCGAGGCGGGGTTTCATATGCCGCCCCTGATGCTCACCTCAGATGAGATCGAAGCCGCGCTCCTAGGCGCCCATTGGGTCCGAACCCACGCCGAACCGGAGCTGGCGCGGGCGGCGGAAAAGCTGCTCACGAAAATCGAAACGGTGGCGCCAGAGCGGTTCGCGACCTTCTTTGTGGATCCTGTCGTGAGCGTCGCGCCGGCTGAACAGCACGCCGAAGTGCTGGGCGCAGCGGACATCCGTACAGCCATTCGGCGGCGTGTGAAACTGGCGATCACCTACCTCGATGGGCAGAACAGAAGATCAGAGCGCGTGATCTGGCCCATCCTGCTGGGCTACCGGGACGATGGTCGCATCGTGGCGGCCTGGTGTGAGTTGAGGCAAGCGTTTCGCTACTTCCGAACCGAACGGATCGTGGAGGGCGACGTTCTCGACGAGAAGATTCCGCGCCGGATGGACCTGCTCCGGGCCGAATGGCGCGTCGCGATGGACCAGGAGCGCGCACGCTACGGCGAAGCGTCCTCGCGCAACTAGCCCGGCACCGGCTTTCGTCGGATAGCGTCGCCGATTGACCGTGCATTTTGGGCGGTGCGACCGATCCATTTCGCACGAGATTTGCGGAGCGCATGTGCGATCCCGGCAACGCCAAGGGTGGGCCACAATCGCCATGCCCGCCCGCCATACACCGCGCCGTCAGCGGCCGCGGCCAGGGTCGATGACGGGGTCAGACTGGCAAACGCCGCGATCCTGAAGGTGCAGGGATCGCATGTCTCTCACATCCATGCGCGGTCGTAAGATGTGACGGTCGACGAAGATTGTGCCCCTCAACACACGCCAGTCGTCAACGCCAGGCCCGCGTTCGGGATTCGGCAGAAGAGGACGTTCGCCCGGCGCCCCTGCCCGCCAGGAAGTGCTGATGCCCCCGCTCGCTTCTTCGGGCCGCGCATGACAATTCGACGAAAAGATCGATATGTCCTGACCCAGCGAGATGAGGAAAGATCCTATTTGAAAAGGGGTTACGTGAAGCACGAGGGCCGTGGGTAGCCAGCAGTCGCGCGCCAGCCGGTCGATGGCGCTCGGGGTTGTCGAAGGCGCTGCGGGCCTCAGGCCGCAGTCTCAGGCCGCAGTCTCAGGCCGCAGTCTCTGGTCGCGCCTCTGGTCGCGCCTGTGGCTCGACCCCTCGGGCCGCATCCGACAAGCCGCGTGCCAGCAAGTCGAACACGATCCGGATGCGGCGGCTGGTTTGCAACTCCCGGTGGGTGACCAGCCAGATCGGAAACTCCAGCGACGGAAACTCCGCGAGAACCCGCTCGACACCCGGCGCTCCATCGCCCAGCACTTCGGGCTGTATGGACACGCCGTAGCCAGCCTTCACCAATTCCCACGCCACGACGCCGCTTTCGCTCGACATTACGAACCGATCGGCGCGCACCGGAATTCCCATGTTGTGCAGGGGGGGCCATCACCCGTTCGGGATCCGCGTTGCCGACAAAGTCATGCGCGGCGATGTCACGCGGCACCTTGGGGCGGCCCACCCGATCGAGATAGGCGGTGGCCGCGTAGAGATTGGCTCGAAAGTCCCCCACGTGCCTGGCGATCAGATCGGGCTGCTCTGGCCGCACGTGACGGATCGCGATGTCCGCGTCCCGATGCGTGAGGCTCTGCACGTCGCTCGACGCAACGATCCGCACGCGAACCCCCGGCGCCGAAACGCGGAGCGGCGCAAGGAGGCCCGGCAACATGGAGGCCGACAAGAGGTCCGTCGCCGTGACGGTCACCTCGCCCGTGACCTCTTGGGATTTTCCCGTGGCCACCATCGAGACCAGGGTGGCCGCCTCGCCCATGGCGCGCATGTGATCAAGCAGCTCACGACCGGTTTCCGTCAGCGTCGGCCCGCGCACGCTGCGTTCCACGAGGGTGACGCCGAGCTTGGCCTCAAGGTCCGAGACCTGCCGGCCGATGGTGGGCTGGGTCGTTTTCAGAGCGCGCGCGGCACCGCTGAAGGAGCCTTCTTCCACCGTCGCCAGGACGGCGCGAACCTGGGTCCAGTCAAAAGAGATCGCATCCCAGTTCATGCATGGGCGTAGAGCAAGTGTAGGAATTTCGGCAATCCACTGTGGCCCGGCGCACAGATAGGCCCGCGTCCAACACGGAGACACGACATGCACGCTGAGACGAAGACCCCCGATACCGCGCCCTTCTGGGACAAGATCGCCCCGAAATACGCCCGCCAGCCAATAAAGGATCAGGCCGCCTATGCGCAAAAGCTCGACCGCGTCCGGGCGCTCTTGCGCGCCGAAGATCGCGTTCTGGAGATCGGGTGCGGCACCGGCAGCACAGCGCTGCATCTGGCGCCCAGCGTCGCAGAAATCGTGGCAACCGACATCTCGCGCGGGATGATCGAGATTGCCGAAGACAAACGCCGCGCGGCGGGCGTCGACACGGTCACATTCGTTCAGGCGGACGCGGCCGAAACGCACTACGAGGCACCTTTCGACGCGGTCCTGAGCTTTAGCCTGCTCCACCTTGTGCCCGATGTGCCCAAGGTGCTGGACATTGTCTACGCTCAGCTCAAGCCCGGCGGGGTCTTCGTGTCAAAGACTGTGTGCCTGGGCGATGCCTCGCCCATCCTGCGCCTCTTCGTGCGCGCCCTTGGTGTTGTGAGGTTCGCCCCACCTGTCACGCCACTGAGCAAGGCCGGGCTGAGTCGCGCACTTGTGCAGGCCGGGTTTGAGCTCGTCGAAACCCAGTACTTCGGCAAGGGCCGGATGAACCCCTTCATCGTCGCCCGGCGCCCGCTCTGACCTCGGCCGGACAGCCCCAACCATGCACAGGCCCCTTCCAACCCAAGCTCGACAAACCGTCTTCTCCGCCCTTTGGATGGTCCCGCGCGCGCTGCTACCGGAACGGCGTTCCCTGCGGCCCTCACGGGCTATATCGGAGTGATAAATCTCTTGAATCGCGTCCAGCGATCAACGCACTGACACATATCTGACCGCCCATTGTCGGCACGAAAGGGTCCGCATACGTGGGCCATGCCACCGACCCCAGGCGACGGGCCGAGAAAGCAGTGGGACATGACGCAGACCCGAAAGAACTCCTTCACCGAAGGCCCCTTGGGCAGCATCTATTTGAAGACCGCGGTGCCGATTATTTTCGTCATGGGGATGAACGGTCTGCTGTCGGTCACAGATGCCGTGTTTCTCGGCCACTACGTCGGGCCGGAGGCGCTCGCCGCCGTAACGTTGATGTTCCCGATGTATATGCTCGTCATCGCCCTGTCGACGCTGGTCGCAAACGGCATGTCGAGCCTTCTGGCGCGGTCTTTGGGCGCCGAGGACATCGAAGGTGCGCGCCGTGTCTTTGCGGGTGCGCACGGTTTGGCGTTGGCCCTCGGCCTCCTCCTGATCGCCGTGTTCGCGATGCTCGGCCGTCCGGTGACGCTGCTTGCCGCGGCCGGGTCGGAGCCGCTGGCCGCGATGGGCTTGGTCTACTTGCAGATCACAGTGCTCTTTTCGCCATTGCTCTTCGTGGTGCGGGTCAATGCCGATGCCCTGCGCAATGAGGGTCGCGTCGCCTTCATGACGGCAACCGGACTGATCGTGTCGGGGGCCAATATCGGGTTCAACTTCGTGCTGATTGCGCTTCTGGACATGGGGGTGGCGGGGGCCGCCTATGGCACCGCGGCGGCCCAGGCCGTGTCGCTGGCCGTCATTTTGGCGTTCCGTTTCCGTGGAGAGACGCACCTGCGCCCCGGGACGCTCCTGACGCAGTCCATCTTCGCGAGATGGCGCCCGATCCTCGCATTGGGTGCACCGCAAAGCCTGAACTTCATCGGCATTGCGCTTGGCGCCGCCGCCGTGATCACCGCTGTGCAATGGGTCGGGCAACCGGGCTATGCCGACACCATCACGGCCTATGGCATCATCACGCGGATCATCACGTTTGTGGTCCTGCCTTTGCTCGGCCTTTCCTTCGCGATGCAAACGATCACCGGAAACAATTACGGCGCCAGGCTTTGGCAGCGCTCCGATGCGAGCTTGCGGATGGCGCTCTGGGCCGCCTTTGCCTTTTGTTGCGTGGTGCAGGCCGTGCTGATGGGGCGTCCCGCCTGGATCGCGGGCGCATTCGTCGACGACGCTGCGGTCATTGCAGAGGTCGCGCGTATCCTGCCGATCATGATCTGTACGTTCGTTTTGGCCGGGCCTCTGATGATGATGGCTGCCCATTTTCAGGCGATCGGGTCTGCGGGCAGAGCTGCGCTCCTGGGCCTGACCAAACCCTACGCATTTGCGATCCCGCTGACCTTCCTCCTGCCGGTTTGGTTTGGCGAGATTGGCATCTGGTACGCGGGGCCGGTGGCAGAGGTGATGCTGATGTGCCTGGCGGGCGCAGTGGTATGGCACGCCTCCAAAGAGACCGCGGCAAGGCGCGGCATCGGCCAAAGCGCTGCGGATCACACGTCTTGAACGGGCGCGGCGGTCCGTCCCTGCAACGCAACGGGGGCGCCCAGGCGGGCGATGGCTTCCCTGTCGCGCGTCACGATGAGGGCGGCGGCGCCGGTGCAGTCGAGATGGTCCAGAAGACAGGACAGATCGGATCGCGTCAGATGGATCTCGTCGGCGTCGATCAGCGCGAGGGCCGGTCGTGCCAACAGCGCCCGTGCCAGCAGGAGGCGGGCCTGCTCCGTCGTGGTCAGGTTGCGCCGGCCTTCGGACACGGCGCCCGACAGGCCGCCAAGCCGCTCAAGGACGCCGTGCAGGCCGACGTGCGCGAGGGTCCGACCAATCTCTTCGTCGGACGGCCGACGCCCGATGCCGAGCGTGACTTCGCGGCGCAGCGATCCCTTCAGCACAGGGGACAGGCGCCCCAGATAGAGGATGCGGCCCGGGTGTGCAGAGCCCGGGGCACCGCCGCACACCTCAAACCGCGCCGCCTTCGGAACGGTTTCGCACCCCGCAAGCGCCAACAGCAGCGTGCTTTTTCCGCAGCCGGCGGGGCCGCTCAACCTGCGGAGGTCTCCCGCGTTCAGCCTCAGATCAAACGGGGCAAGCCCAGGGATGCGCACGCGCCGGAGACGCAGGGCCGGCGCATCCGTGTCGCCCCGGGCTCTGGCGACCCTGGGCAGACGCGTTGACGCAAGAAAGGCGTCGAGCTTGCGGGAGGCGACACCATAGGCCCGGCGTCGGTCCGCGACATCCGCAAGGTGCCGCAGGGGTCTGACGGCCATGCCAAGTGCGGTAAGGGCAGCGACCGCATCGGGCAGCCCAAGGTTGAGCCGGGCGCACACCAGCAGGCACATGGCCCCGGCAAGCCCGGCCCCCGCATCCGGAAGCGCGCGCACGAGCGCCGAAAGCCCCTCGCGCCGCACGCCCGCGTCGGCAACGGCGTGTGACCGCCGGGCAAGGGCTCGCAGCTCGATCCGCATGCGTCCGGAGCGGCGGAGCTGAATGCCCTGGGGCAGGCGTTCTGACATATCGGCGGCAAGGCGCGCCCGTTTGCGGCGAAGGTCCGCATGGGCCGCGCCGAGGGGCCGACTGAGCAGAAAGATCGCGATCATGACCGCAGCGATAGGTCCGAGGGCCGCCAGCATGAGCCACGGGTCCAGAAGGCAGAGGATAAGGAGTGCCGCCGGGATCGTGATCGTGGCACAGATCAGTCGGGACACACCCCGCGCGATCCAGCCCTTGAACGCGGCGAGATCGCCCACGTAGCGCAGCGCCAGCGCGCCCGGTCTGCGCCGCGCGATCGCACGGACAGGCATGTTGGACACGTGGACGAAGAGCCGACGGCGGATCGCGGCGGCATAGCTCTGGCCGGCAGCTTCCCCGACGCGGCCCTCGAGCGCGCGCAGGAGGCACAGCAGGACCCCTGCGAGCGCGATCATGACGAGGGCCGCACCAGGGGCGACGCCGGACCCGTCGCGAAGGGAGATGAACACGGCGCGCGTGGCGAAGGCCGCGGCAACCATCGCCGCCGCCTGACCCAGAGCGAGCGCGACAAGGAGCATCAGCGCTTTCCAGCGCCGCTCGGCCAAAAGGGGAGGGCGGCGGCTCATGCCGCGACGCGATCCTTGTCCGTCAGCCGCGTCTCGATGGCGGCCGCTGTCGCCGGGTCGGCCAGCGTCGTCCGGCACAGTACGGGCAGGGTTGTTGCGCGGGCGATCTCCTCGGCGGCGAGAGGGGCTCGGGTGAGCACACCGCTGAGCGCGATCGGGCGGATGCCATGGTCCCCGAGCCACGCGATACCACCGCGGGCGGCCATCGCGTCGGGGGCGGCGAGGATCGCCCCGTCGAACCGCGCGACATAGTCGGGCCGGGACAGCAGCGCCGCCGTTTCGACCTGGGAGACGCCGTCCGCCAGCTCGACAACAGCCACGTCGCACCCGCCCGCATGGACCAGAAGCAGGTCCGTCGCCGCAATCAGGCGCTCTATCGGCTGGCGGTTGGTCGTGGCCATTCCGGCATCGGTGAAATCAAGGACGCGCGCCGCGCCTGCCGCCTCATATTCATGGACATCGCCGAAGGAGCCAGTTCCGGTGACCTTGAGCGCCGCCACACGGCGGCCCAGACGCGCAAATCCATTCACGATGCCTGCGGCGGCGGCCGTCTTCCCGGCGTTCATCCCGGTCCCGAGGACGGCGAGGACCAGCGGAGGACACCCGCGAGCCGCTGGCGTCAGGCCGTAGCGCCCTGTGTTCAGAGGCACACCGGCCTGATCCGTCAGGCGGCCCAAGACAGACAGGCGCGTGCCCCGCGTCAGCTTCTCGTTCCGCGAGACGATCTGACCAGCGACACCGCCGCCGGCGAGCAGATCTGCCCCGCCTTCGGAGAGCCGTGCGCGCCCGTCGAACTGATCCACCGCGTAGCGGTCGGCGCAGGCAACGACGATACGGTCGCCCGGCCAAAGCGGCGAGTAGCGTCCCTCCGCGAGCTGGAGCCGTTTGTGGCTGCCGATGCGCGTGACCTCCGCGAGCACAAGATCGCCCGGCTGAGTGGCGGCAAGGTTGCGGTCCAGGCCCGCGGCGTCGGTCCGGTTGGCGCGACGTGTGGCAAAGCTCCATTTGGCACCGTGCGCGGGGGAGCGCGAGGCGCGGCGCGCAGGCTGGGCGTGGGGGGGCAAAGCGGTCATGCGGCAGTACTCTCTTTGGTTTGGGACAATGCTGGCGGCGCGTCGTCGGGCGCCTCAGGGGCACCGGACACGGGACGGCTTCTGCGCCCTGAGACCGGTACGATGAGGTCGCGATCCAGGCCCCCGTCCGTGATGCAATCGGCGAAGCTGTGCCTGCAGCCCGGCAGGATCCGCAGCGCAATGGCGGGCGCAATGCCCTCGGCCTGCGCCGCCGCACGGGCCGCGCCGCACCAGCGTTGGGCCCGCTCGACGCGGGTCCGGCCCTGCTGCGCGTCGATGGCGGGGCTTTGGCGCAGGTTGGCGTCGCGCCCCGTGTCGTCGCTGCCAACGCAGACGACGATCTGTCGATCGAGGAAACGGCGCAGGTTGGTTTGGAGGCGGAAGCTCTGGGTGTTGGGTTCACCGGTAGCCGCCGCCATGCCGTAGGGCCAGGCCGCCGTATGGTCGGGAAAGGTCCACCATCCGGGCGCGGTCGCGCAGAGCCGACCCACGAGATGCGGGTAAAGCCAGGTGAAGCGATGCGCAAATTGCGCCCCGCCGGAAAAGCCCGACAGGTCAAACGGGCCGTGGCCGAGGCGTGCGTCCTGCCGGAGCGCCGCAATCAGACGCAGGAGCGCCCAATCCGCGCGCTGATCGCAGCAGGCGCGCTGGTATCGAGGCCAGTGGTCTTGCGCGAAGTGGGGCACAATGAGCGTTCGTCCAGTGGCGTGGGCGCGGGGACGCAGGAGATCGACGATCTCCTCCACGTTGCGTGCAATGCCATGCACGGCGACGACGGGCGCGGCACGGCGCCCTTCGGCGGGCTCGATAACCCAGGCGTCTGGCACGAGGCCCGGCACACCGGGGCGAAAGAAACGGGTGACACTCTGCATGGCGCTCACCCGGCCCGGAGACCGGCGCACCGCGTGCGCGCGGTCGCTGCGGCAGCCGCGTCGCGCCTTTCCGCGGGACGCAGATCAAAGACGAGATGGACGCGGGCCTGGTCACGGGCCTGGTCATGGGCCTGGTCATGGACGCGGGCCTCGCGAGGGCCACGAGCCTCGTGGCCGCCCGCTGGGGCGTCCACTACGGAGAAGGTGTCAATCGACCAAAGCTCACCTTCGCGCATGCAGACTTCTGCATCGCCCGACGTCATCGAGGATCCGGCGCCGGACTTGAGGATCAAATGGTAGCATCGTCGCAACCGGTCGTGGGCGCCATAATCCACGTGGGTACCAACGCGCCACAGTGCGGGGAGGTAAACGATCCGGGCGCAGCCAAGATCGGCATCGAGGTCGGCCGCCACATCGGCGATGAAGGTGCGGGTCAGCGAGAAGGGCGCGGCCTGGGCGGTCCAGCGGCTTTCCTGTCCGTCCTGGCGCCCGGCACAGAATATGTTTGACGTGCGCGGACTGCGCAGAGGGATCGCCAAAGGCGCGCGGTACGGCGATCGTGTGTCTTCCCGGCCAGTCGCCTGCGCCCAGACGCCTTCGATTGCAGCGATCTCCCGCAAGAACGGCGCGGTTGGAATGCTGTGCCGAATACGCTTGAAAGAGTTCATTCGACGTCCCTTTCGGAGTGAGGATGTGATGATGCCAAGATGCGGCGGGCCGTCTGAAGCTGTCCTGTCTGGGACATGAACGGGCGATGAACAGCGCATTAAAGCCTGTTCATGTTCGCGGCATGCGCTGGACGCGGGTGGTTGAGCGATGCAACGGGGACAGGGCAGAGTGGTGCCGAGGTGGAGCAGATGAGCATAGGGCAAAGAGGGAGACGCGGTTGAGCCGGTGCCTCGTGTTTGTGCTGGCGATGACGTTGGGGCTTGCGCAGGCAGGTCTCGCCCTTCCTGCGTCCGGAGCGCGCGGGGCCGAACCCGGTCTGCGCTGGTACGCATGGCCCTCGATCACGCGCGTTCAGCAAGACGATGTCCCCGATGTCGTCCGCCTGCTTGCGCGCCGTGCTGTCAGGGCAGAGCGGCGCGGCGACATGGACACCGCAAATGAGCTCTACGAGGTCATTCGCCAGCTTGGCTATCGCGTGCGCCGGCCGAGCGCCACCAGACCGTCCGACAGCGACGCACGCTCTGGTGGCATCACCTCGCGCGCCCGGGACGACGAGGATCCGGACGATGACGAAGATGACGATGGGGACGAGGATGACGACGAGGACGAAGATGACGATGAGGACGACGGCGAAGACGATGACGATGACGATGACGATGACGACTGATCCCGGACTGCTCCTGCGGCGCTAGGGCATGCAGTTTCGCACCAAGATCGTGACGTTTGCGCTGGCGCTGGCCCTCGGTGCGATCTGCTGCGCCACGCTCACGCTCATCCTGGCCCGTGGAATTGATCGAGGGCTCCAATCGGTGACCCTCGCCGAGGATCAGCTTGCCCTTTACCTCACGTTGGAGACGAACGTGAGCGACCTTCTGCGCCTGCACATCACCGCCGCGGCCGCCCCGATGGACGAAACGCTCATCCGCATTGGCGAAACGAAGTCCGACGTGCGGGAGGATATCGCCACGATCCGCAGGATCTTGCACAAAGGGCAGAACCCCGAGAACGGCGACGGGTTGGCGCGGCTGAACCGCATCGAACTGGTGCTCGACGAGATCGAGGCCGCCTTCGCCCGGATCGACCTGGACGGCGCCGCGCCACAGCCCGTCAACGCCTTTGCCGCGCCCATGATGGCCGTGGTCGAAGCCCTGGACGAGCGGCTCGCTCCGCTTGTCGACCTTGCGATCGCGAATGAAGCGGCGGAAGTGGTTCAGGCCCGAAACGCCATTGCGGAGCTGACCCGGCGAAGCGTGCGGCTTGGGACAGCGGCGGGCGCGCTCACGCTGCTTGCGGCTGTCTTGGGGGTTATAACGCTCCTCTCGGCCTTTATGCGGCCGTTCGATGCGCTTCTTGAGGGCGCGGCGCGCCTGGCCCAGGGCAACCTCGGGTTTCGCATTCCGGAGGGCAAACGCGATGAGTTCGGTCGCTTGAGCCGCGATTTCAACGTGATGGCGGCTCAACTGGAGCGCTCGGATCGCGCCTTGCGCGCCGAAGAGGAAGATCTTCAGCGCCGCGTTGCCGCCCGCACCGCCGAGCTGGAGGAGGCCAACGCCCGCCTCGCGGATCAGGACGACACCCGTCGTCGCTTCCTGGCGGATGTCAGCCACGAGTTGCGCACGCCGCTGACGGTGATGCGCGGAGAGGCGGAGGTCGCGCTGCGGGCGCGCGACCAGGTGTTGAGTGCCGGAGCGCGGGACGCGCTCGACAGCGTGGTGGAGCAAAGCGAACACATGGGACGCCTGGTCGACGACCTGCTCTTTGTGGCCCGCCGTGAGGCCGGGGAGGCCCCGCTCTCGCTGACCCGCATCGAGCTCGGCGGACAGGTGCGCCGGACGCTGGCCGACGCGGGCCAGCTTGCGTCCAACGCCGTGATTGTCCTCCAAGCCGACGAGGCGGCCATGGCCGCTCAGATCGAGGCCGATCCCGGCCGTTTGCACCAGCTCATGATGGTCTTGCTCGACAATGCGCTGCGCTACTCGCCGGACAATAGCGAGATCTGCGTAGACGTCCGCCGCACGGAACGGAACGTGGAAGTCACGGTCCGCGATAAGGGCATCGGCATCCCGGCCGATGAGCTGCCTTACATCTTTGAGCGGTTTGTGCGGGGCTCCAACGCGTTGCCCGGCGGCACCGGGCTCGGCTTGCCCGTGGCCAAAGCCATCGCCGAGGCCCATGGCGGCGCGCTGTCGATCGACAGCGAAGAAGGCGTTGGGACATCCGTCACGCTGACACTGTCCGTCGTCGACGAAAGAGGAGATCCATGATCCGTCTGCTCTTGCTGGAAGACGAGCCCCGTATCGCCAGCTTCGTGCAACGGGGGCTCGCGGCGGAAGGCTACGACGTCACCTGCGTCGACACAGGGGCTGCCGCACTCGAAACCGGGCTTTCCGGGGGCTATGACCTGATCGTGCTCGACGTCATGCTGCCGGACATGAGCGGGATGCACGTCTGCCAGGAGCTGCGGGCCGGGGGCGTGTCCGCTCCGATCATGATGCTCACCGCGCGTGATGCCAACGAAGACATTGTCGAGGGGCTCGGCCGGGGAGCGGACGATTATCTGGCCAAGCCCTTTGCCTTCGATGTCCTGCTCGCGCGCCTGGCGGCCCTTTTGCGTCGGCGCCCGTCCGACGCGTCGGCCGACGTGCAGCGTTCCCTGAGCATCGGGGCGCTCTCGCTGGATCGCGACAGGCGCGAGGTGCGCGTGGGCGGCGCCCCGCTGGGCCTGACCCGGCTCGAGTTTGATGTGCTGTGGCTGCTCGCGGCAGATCCGTCCCGGGTCCACAGCCGCGAACGGATCCTGTCCGCAGCCTGGGGCGCCGATGCCGATCCGATGACGAATGTGGTCGATGTCTATATCGCGCGCCTGCGCAAGAAGCTTGAGGCCCATCCCGCGCCCCGCATCGAAACCGTGCGCGGCGTGGGATACAGACTGGATCACCCCGATCTCCGGCGCGGGCTCCAATAAGATGAGCCGATGCTCCGGGCAGAGCGTGGCGGCGGGGTCGTGGTGGAACATCGGCCTTGCAGGCGCACAGGTCCACAGATGCATGCTTGCGGTCCAAACGGCGCTCCGTCCCGAGAGCCTGCGTCCGGCCTCGCGCCGGTCCGGTGTAGCCTGCGTCCGGGCCAGGGGGCAGTTTGTGCGCCGGGTTGTGGCCGTACCGATCTGTCCTCGGCTTATGTGCCATAAACCTGCGGCATAGAGACGGC
>JBCCYI010000098.1:0-15734 GCA_039189975.1 Pseudomonadota bacterium | reverse complement strand
CCCCCTCACCGCGCTTGTGAACAACGCGGGCGTGGCGATGCCAGGGGATTTCCTGAGCTACAGTGCCGAGGATTTCGACCGGGTCATCGCGATCAACCTCAAGGGCGTCTTTCTCGCCACCCAGCGGGCCGCGCGCGTGATGGTCGATGCCGGGATTAAGGGCGCGATCGTCAACATGTCGTCGATCAACGCGCAGGTCGCGATCCCCGCCATCCCCGCCTATTGCGCCTCCAAAGGCGGGGTCATGCAGCTGACCAAGGTCGCCGCGCTGGCCCTCGCCAAGGACGGCATCCGCGTCAACGCGGTCGGCCCTGGCTCCATAGACACCGCGATGATGGCGGGGGTTAACGCCAACCCCGAGGCCTTCAAGACCGCCATGTCGCGCACACCGCTCGGCCGCCCCGGCACCGCGCGGGAGATCGGCGATGTGGTCGCCTTCCTCTGTTCGGAGCGGGCCAGCTACATCACTGGCGAGACGATCTACGCCGATGGCGGCCGCCTGGGGCTCAACTACACCTGCTAGGGCGAGGGGCCCCGGCACGGCCCGGACCTCCTCCCCTTGCCCACCAAACTGCCGCGGCACAAGCCGCCCCTCCACGGAGTCTCCCCATGATCGAGCGTCATCACACGTCAGAGCGCATGAGCAAAATCGTCATCCACAACGGGACCGTCTACCTCTGCGGCCAGGTCGGCGCGGGCGACACGGTCGCCGCCCAGACGGCCGACTGCCTGTCGCGCATCGACGCGTTGCTGGCCGAGGCCGGATCGAGCCGCGCGCACATCCTGCAAGCGGTGATCTGGCTCGCCGATATGGCCGACTTTGCCGAGATGAACGCCGTCTGGGACGCGTGGGTCCCGCAGGGTCACGCCCCCGCGCGGGCCTGCGGTGAGGCCCGTCTGGCGCGCGATGCCCTGCGCGTCGAGATCATCGTGACCGCAGCCGTGGCGTAGGATACGTCCAAACGCCCCTGCGCCGGGCAGGGCTTTGCGACGTGGCCGACGCGCATACACCTGCGCTGCGCGCGCAGAGCTCCTGTGCGAAACGCTGCGTCTAACCCTGCGCCAGGCCCAGGTTGGAGGGCAGAAGAAACGCGGGATTTCCGAAACACACTGACGTATATCCGGCCCATGACAGGTTTTGCGATCTCAGACTGGAACACGGCCTATGAGAATGGCGCCCACATTGTCGGCGGCGCCGAGATGCTCGGTGCATTGCAGGGCAGGGCCGCCGCGTTTCGCCAATCGGCCACGCATGCGCTTACGCTCGATGTGGAGGGCGGCCGATATGACTTTTTTCCTCCCGCAGGGCAGCCCAAAGGTGTCTTCGTCTTTATTCACGGCGGCTATTGGCAGCGGACGGACGCCTCCTGGTGGTCGCACCTGGCCGCCGGCGCGGTGGCGCGCGGCTGGGCGGCGGTGCTGCCCTGGTACGCGCTCTGCCCCGAAGTCGGCATCGGCGAAATCGTCGAGTCTGTCGGTGTCGCCATCGAAGGGGCCGCTGCCAAGACATCGGGCCCCATCGTGCTCACCGGGCATTCCGCAGGGGGCCACCTCGCCGCTGCCATGAGTTGCACGTTATCGCCGCTGTCGGAAGCCGCTTTGGGGCGGGTGCGCCACGTCGTTCCGATCTCGGGTCTGGGAGATTTGCGCCCCCTTCTCCACACCGATCTCAACACCGCGCTTCAGCTGACCGACAGCACTGCCGCAGCCCTTAGCCCGGTGCTCCATGTGCCGCGACAGGGCACGCGCCTGACCGCATGGGTCGGGGGGGCGGAGCGTGCGGAGTTCCGCCGCCAGAACAGGCTTCTGGCGGACATGTGGCGTGGGCTTGGGGCCTGGACACAGGCCATCGAGGAGCCGGACAAACACCATTTTGACGTCATCGAGGGGCTTTGCGACCCCGCGTCGGCACTGCTGCGAACGGCGCTCAGCCTAGAGTTTCAGGAGACAAGCGCATGAAAAAGGATGCTTTCGTGCTGCCCGAGAACGCTATCTACCTTGATGGCAACTCTCTGGGTCCGTTGCCCAAGGCCGCGCGCGACCGGGTCACGTCCACTATGATCGATGAGTGGAGCCAGCTTTTGATCCAGGGCTGGAACACGGCGGGCTGGATGGCCCAACCCTCCCGGCTTGGCGACAAGATCGGGCGCTTGATCGGCTGTCCGCCCGGCAGTCTGGTGCTCGGAGATACGCTGTCGATCAAGGTCTACCAGGCGCTGGCGTCGGCCCTCGCGATGCAGCCCGAACGTCGCGTGATTCTGTCGGACACCGGTAACTTCCCGACCGACCTCTACATGGCTGAAGGGTTGATCCGCACGCTGGACCGTGGCCACCGGTTGCAGACGGTTGCGCCCGATGCGGTCGAGGCCGCGCTGACCGAGGATGTCGCGGTCCTGTTGCTCACCCATGTCGACTACCGCACCGGCCGCATGCACGATATGGCGCGACTGACGCGCGCGGCCCATGCGGCAGGAGCGGTCGTCATCTGGGATCTGGCGCATTCAGCTGGCGCGGTACCAGTTGACCTTGCCGCTTCGTCGGCGGAGTTCGCCGTGGGCTGCACCTACAAGTATCTCAACGGCGGGCCGGGGGCGCCCGCGTTTATCTACGTGCGTCCCGACATTGCCGACACCGTAGCGCCCGCTTTGGCCGGCTGGCTCGGCCATGCGGCTCCCTTCGCCTTTGACCTCAGCTACCGGCCGGCGGAGCGCACCGAGCGCATGCGAGTCGGCACTCCGCCCGTTCTGCAGATGGCCGCACTTGAGGCGGCGTTGTCGGTCTGGGACGACGTGTCGATGGCCGATGTGCGCCTGCGCTCCGTCGCACTTTGCGAGCTCTTTATCCGCGAGGTCGAGGCGCGCTGCCCGCAGCTCACGCTGGCCAGTCCGCGCGCGGCCGCCGAACGCGGCAGCCAGGTCTCGTTCCGATTCGACGAGGGGTACGCGGCGATGCAGGCGCTGATCGCACGCGGTGTCATCGGGGACTTTCGCGCGCCCGATATCATGCGCTTCGGCTTCACGCCGCTCTACATCGACGAGGCCGATGTCCGACGCGCAGCCGACATCCTGGCAGAAGTCATGGCGACGGGGGCTTGGGATCGCGCGGAGTACAAAGTCAGGGCAGCCGTCACATAGCCTTGCGTGGGTGGGCCGACGCGATCTTGCCGGCGCGTGAGCCGTTTTCGGCCACAGCCCTGGCACGGTCACGGAGCGACGCGTCGCGATCTCAGGAAGATACGCCAATGCGCTCCCGGCCCCAAAGCCTCGTCTTCACGGAACACGTGATGCTCTGTCACCGGGAGGGGGGCAGGATCCGCCCTAGCCATAGGCGTCCAGCATGTCTTCCAGATCTTCAAGCGTGTTGGCCTCGGCGGGAGGCTTGTCCTCTCGCCAGCGCGCCATGCGCGGAAACCGCAAGGCAACGCCGGACTTGTGGCGCGTGCTGCGCTGGATGCCCTCGAAGTGGATCTCGAATACATGCTCGGGGCGCACCGCCCGCACCGGGCCGTAGCGCTCCAACGTATTCTTGCGCACCCACGCCGTGATCCTGCGAAACTCCGCGTCCGTGAGGCCGGAATACGCCTTGGTAAAGGGCACCAGAGTGCTCTCGCCCGGTGTGCCTCCCCAGACGGCGAAGGTGAAGTCGGTGTAGAGGTTGGCACGTCGTCCATGCCCGGCCTGCGCATAGATCATGACGGCATCAACGCTGAGTGGGTCGACCTTCCACTTCCACCAATCTCCTTTCTTGCGCCCCGCACGGTACGGGGAGCCACGTCGTTTCAGCATCAGCCCTTCGGCTCGGAGCGCCCGCGCGTTTGCCCGTGTTTCGGCGAGACCTTGCCACGTCTCGAACGGGACGCGCGGCGATAGTCTGAGCGGTGCAACAGGCAAGACCTTTGCCAGAGCCGCTTCCAGCATCTGCCGCCGCGCCTCAAACGGATGATCGCGCAGATCCTTGCCGCCCCACTCCAGCAAATCGTAGGCCCGCAAGACGACAGGTGCCTCTTCCAAGAGCTTTTTTGGCACGGTCTTTCGCCCGATACGCGCCTGCAATGCGTTGAAGCTCTGCGGCGCTTCGGCTGTCCTGTCCCAGGCCAGGACCTCCCCATCGAGCACCGTGCCCGACGGCAACACATCAAGCGCCGCGGCAAACTCCGGGAACCGTTCTGTCATAAGCTCCTCGCCGCGCGACCACACGTAGTGCTGTCCCTCGCGCAAAATGAGCTGACCGCGGATCCCATCCCACTTCCACTCCGCCACCCAGTCCTGCGGATCCCCCAGGCTCTCGGGGGCGGCATCCAACTGATACGCGAGGTAGAAGGGGTAGGGTCGCGAGAGGGCCTCCTCGGGGTCCGGCGCCAGCACCAGGTTCTGCCAGGACACACGCTCCGGATCCCAGGCGCCCATCAGGCGATGCGCCAGCTCGGGCTCTGCGATCCCTGTGGCCTGCGCGAGCGCCCGCGTCATCAGCTTGGCCGACACGCCCATCCGAAAGCCGCCCGTCAGCAGCTTGTTGAAAACGAACCGTTCTACGGGCCCAAGCCCGTCCCAAGCCTGCCAAACCAGCGCCTTGCGGGCCTCCTCCTCCAGGCTCGGCAACCGCTTGAGCCCGCTGATCCAGTCGGACAGTGTCGCGTCCGTTCGCCCTGTTCCCTCCGGCAGGATCAGCGCAATCGTCTCCGCCAGATCCCCGACCACCGTGTAGCTCTCCTCAAAGAGCCAAAGCGGCACCCCAGCGCGCTCCGCCGCCCAATCGCGCAACACAGTTGTGGTCAGCATGCGCTTCGGGCGCCGCCCGGACAGGAGCGCAATGCACCAAACCCGGTCTGTCTCCGGCGCCTCCCCAAAGTAAGCCGCCAGCGCGGCGACCTTCGCATTCGTTTTGGTCGTCTGATCGAGGGCGGTGAAGAGCGCGGCAAAGCGTTCGAACCCGCCTAGGCGCCCCTGCCGCCCCGCGTCCGCCGCCCCGGAAAGGTCCTCCGGCACGCTGGATGCGTCGGCGCGCCGCGCAGGCTCCGCGGGCTCGGTCTGCGCCTCGCCGCTCATGCGTCTGTCTCTTCAACGGGGGGGGACGCCGCGTCCACCACTGCGTCCTCGTCGCGCGCGTCGAGGGTCTCACCCTCGAACTCGGTCTCGACAATGGCGGCATCATAGCCCTGGCTCTCCAACCATGCCCGGAACGGCGCGGTGTAGCCATGGGTGACAAACACCCGCTCCGCCCCCGTTTCCGCGATCGCAGTGTTGAGCTCTGCCCAATCGGCGTGGTCGGACAGGACGAACCCGCGGTCCGCCGCCCGCCGCCGCCGCACCCCCCGCAAGCGCATCCAGCCTGAGGCAAAGCCCGTGGAGACCGGGCCGAACCGCTTCATCCAGGGGGTGCCAAGCGCCGAGGGTGGTGCCAGCACCAGCGCGCCGGGATGCGTCTTGGCTGTGACGTCCGCCGTAACCTGGACCGTGTCCGGCAAGGGCACGCCCTGCGAGCGCAACACCGCGTTGGTCGCCTCCACGGCCCCATGGGTCAGGAGCGGTCCGATCGCAGGATCGACGCTGGCAAGAAGCCGCTGTGCTTTGCCCAGGGCATAAGCGCCGAGCACGCTCGTGCGGCCGGCGGCCCGGTTGCCGCGCCACCATGCGTTGATGGCGTCAACCACTTCGGTTTGCGGCGCCCACGCAAAAATTGGCAGGCCAAAGGTGCATTCCGTGATGAACGCATGGCAACGCACTGGTTCGAACGGCTCCGAGAGACCATCCGGCGCGACTTTGTAATCCCCCGAGGCTACCCAAACTTCGCCCCCGACGCTGACCCGGATCTGTGCCGATCCCGGCACATGGCCCGCGGGATGAAAGCTCACGTCCGCGTCTCCGATACGACGCACCTCGCCGTAGTCGATTGTCTCCAGATGGATCCGACCGAGGCGATGCCGGATGACAGGCGCTGCTGCTTCGGTCGAGAGGTATCGACGGTGACCCCACCGCGCATGGTCTGAGTGACCATGTGTGACGAGCGCATTGTCCACCGGGCGCCAGGGGTCGATGTAGAAGCCGCCCGCAGCGCAGTAGATCCCACGATCAGTAAAGCTCAAGACCGGATCGCTTGCCATTGCGCAATGCTAGCGTGAGCGGGCGCCAAGTCACCTGGGATCACCGGGGAGGGGCACTGCGCGCGCAAGATCTCCGTGCGGACGGACGCGCTGCCGGAGGTGCGCAGAGTGCCGCTCTCCGCGGATCCTCACGTTGGGAGATGCGAAAGCAAGGTCCGTCCTGCGCGCCGGGGCGCAAAGACGCCCACCCTCTAACGCTACTCCGCCGCAAAAAGGGGAGGCGCGCGTCTGCCCCTCGTGATGTCTCGGGGCTGGCGGTCGCTTTGGTCCCGTGCCGTCCGGTGCGGTGCGTAGGCTAGGAGTTGGCCACGATCGTGTCGCTGATCTCTTGCAGCACCGGATAGATCTCGGGCGCCCCGGCGATCACGCGGGTGCCTTGCGGCAGCGCTGTGTGGGGGTCGAGCGCGAGATGAGTGCCGCCAGCCTCCGAGATGAGCAAAAGGCCCGCGAGGCAGTCCCAGGCGTGCATATGGTCTTCGATGTATCCGATCAGGCGGCCCGCAGCGACATAGCATAACATGAGCGCCCCGGAGGCGCTGCGAAAGAAGAGCCCCTTCTGAAGCAGAACGGCGCGCACGATGGCGGCGACCCGTTCAGGATCGGCCCGTCCCGCGGCGCCGACCCCAACCGAGCCGTCGGCCAGGCTGGCGACGTGCGCCACCTGCAGGCGGCGGCCGTTGAGAAATGCCCCGCCCCCCTTTTCCACGCTATAGGTTTCGCCCGTGTTGGGGTCGTAGATCGCGCCGATGACAGGCAACCCCTTGTATGTGCACGCAATCACGCAGCCCCAATGCGGTAAGCCGCGCACAAAGTTCGCCGTGCCGTCGATCGGGTCGATGACCCAGTCGTAGCCTGTTGTGCCGGTGACGGGGGCGTGTTCCTCTCCGACAATTCCATCGTCGGGAAAGGCCTCTGCAATAGCCGCGCGCACCAGAAGTTCGGTCTGGCGGTCGGCGTCGGACACCAGATCCTGGTGGCCCTTGCTCTCGATCTGCAATCCGTCGAGATCCCGAAAGCGGCCAAGCGCGTAGTCGCCTCCGGCATGGGCGGTCTCGATGGCGAAGGCGAGGCGATCGGGGGGCATGGGCGGCTCCGGGTTGGGAGAAGGGGAAAAGAGGGCAGATCGGTCGAACGCGGTGCTTAGCCCGCCGGCACATCCTCGACGTAGAGCGGAGGCGTGAAGCGTTTGAGCGGAGGGCCGAGCTTGGTTGCGCAGAGAAAGATGGTCTCACCCCGGTGTTCGGTCGGAAAACCGGGGATGGGCTGATACTCCGGCGCGATGCCGTAGTCGCTCGTTTGTACGCTGGTGGGCCGGAAGCCCGCCGCTTCGACGAGAGCCGAGAGGTCCGAGACGAGGTACTCGCGGGCATGGATATGGTGGCGCGCCTTCTCCGGCGTTCCGGAGTAGACGGGCCATCGGCTGGGGTGGCGCTGGGCCAGCGCCTGGAAGATGGCGAACCACGAAGCGGCATTCGGCGTCGTGATCAGCAGGAACCCGCCGGGGCGCAGGATGCGGTTGACCTCGTGCAGACAGAACAGCGGGTCGATCACGAAGTGCTCGATGACCTCGCAAAGGAGCACCCCGTCGCAGCTTGCCGTCTCAAAGGGCAGGGGGTCGCGCTCGTAGTCGATGGCGAGGATCTCGACCGTGTCGAAGCGCCACTGTTTCAGCCGCTCCAGAGGGACGTTGTGGATCGAGGGGCCGCCGATGTCCACGACCCGGCCAGGGCCCTGCGGCGCCATCATGTAGGTCAGCAGGAATCGGACGAGATGCGTGTCGATGTGTCTGCGATGCGCTTCCCCGGAGAGGCCCGCGATCTCCTGACGGATCATGCTCAAAGCCGGGGCGGCGTCCGGGGCCTGAGCGGTCAGCCGGTCGAGCAGACGGTCGCGGTGCGCTGGGGCGGTATCGCCCGGCAGATGCGGGACCGGGACGGCGGGATCGGACGGACGAGCGGGCATAACAATGGGGCCGGGATCGAGAGGAGCGGGATGCAGCTGCGCTCAGCTATGGCATCTGGCCGGGCGACCACAAGCCGTTTCTGGCAGCGTCCGGGCTGGCGGAGGCGCCCTGTGGGCCACGGCAGACGCGCGTGTGTCTTGACGCGCGCGCAGCTTTGCGCCACTCGGCCCAGCCATGATCCCTGAGCACCGCCTGAGAGAAATCACCGACCGGTTCGCCTTTCTGGAGGCGAAGATGGCCGATGGCGCGTCCGCGCAGGACATCGCAGCCCTCGCCCGTGAATATGCCGAGCTGAAGCCCGTGGTCGGCGCCATCGAGGCCTGGCGCACGGCGCAGGACGGCCTGGAGGAGGCCGAGGCGCTGCTCTCGGACCCGGACATGGCCGAACTCGCACGCGAGGAAAAGGCGACGCTGGAGGCGCGGTTGCCCGAGCTCGAGGCGGAGCTTCAGGTGGCGCTCCTGCCACGCGATGCCGCCGACGCGCGCTCGGCCATGATCGAGATCCGCCCCGGCACCGGCGGCGAGGAGGCCGCGCTCTTTGCAGGGGATCTCCTGCGGATGTACCAGCGCTATGCCGAGGCGCAGGGCTGGGGCTTCAACGTGATCGAGGCGCAGGAGAGCGAGCTGGGCGGGCTGCGCGAGGTTGTCGTGCAGGTCACCGGCGAGGGGGTGTTCGCGCGGCTCAAGTATGAGAGCGGTGTGCACCGTGTGCAGCGGGTCCCGGAAACGGAGAGCGGCGGGCGGATCCACACGTCCGCGGCGACCGTTGCCGTCTTGCCGGAGGCGGAAGAGGTCGAGATCGACATTCCCGCCAGCGACATCCGCGTCGACACAATGCGCGCAAGCGGCGCGGGCGGGCAGCACGTCAACACCACCGACTCGGCGGTGCGGATCACGCACTTGCCCACCGGGCTCGTAGTCACCTCCTCGGAGAAGTCGCAGCACCAGAACAGGCGCCTGGCGATGGCGGTGTTGCGCGCGCGTCTCTACGATCTGGAGCGCAGCCGCGCCGAGGATGCCCGCGCCGCGGATCGCAAGGCCCAAGTCGGCAGCGGTGACCGGTCCGAGCGGATCCGCACCTACAACTTCCCGCAGGGCCGCATGACCGACCACCGCATCGGTCTCACGCTCTACAAGCTCCCCGAGGTGATGCAGGGCGATCTGACGGAGATCGTCGACGCGCTGGCCGCCGACGATCAGGCGCGCAAGCTGGCCGAGATGGGCGCAGTGTGACTAAGCCCCGCGCAACCGGAGCCCGCGCAACGCCGGCCGGCCCGGTCGAGACGGACGTGCGGCGCGCGATGATGGACGCGCGCCGGCGGCTGACCCTCGCAGGGGTACCGGACCCGATCCGCGATGCCTCCGCCCTCTTCCTGGCGGTAGCAGAGACGCAAGTCGGCAGCGCCGACACGATGCCCGAAGACGTCGCCCGTGCCTACGCCCATGCCGTCGAACGCCGGGTCCGGCGCAATCCGGTGTCGCACATCACGGGGCGCCGCGCCTTCTGGATGCATGACTTTTACGTCACACCGGAAGTGCTTGATCCAAGGCCGGAAACCGAAACACTCGTCGAGCATGCGGTGCGCCTCCTGGCCCCCCGCGCGGCAAATCCGGCGCACCGCCCGCGCGTGCTCGACCTCGGAACCGGCTCGGGCTGCATCCTGCTCTCGATCCTGCACGAGATCCCCACGGCGACGGGGCTTGGGGTCGACGTCTCCGCCGCCGCTCTTGACGTCGCCCGGCGCAATGCCCACCTCGTTGGCGTCACCAACCGCGCGCACTTTCGCGCCGCGTCGTGGTACGACGGGCTGGAGGGCGCGTTCGACCTGATCGTCTCCAACCCGCCTTACATCCCCGCCAAAGAGATCGACGGCCTGGCGCCCGAGGTACGGGACCACGAGCCGCATCTGGCGCTGACGGACGGGGGCGACGGTCTGTCGGCCTATTCCGCCATCGCGGCGGGCGCCCACGCGCATCTCCACTCCGGCGCTCACCTCCTGGTTGAAATTGGAATCGGCCAGGCGGACGCGGTCAAGACGATCTTCACGAAGGCTGGCCTACTCAATCCGCACGAGCTGCCCGATCTGAGCGGCCGAACACGGGCGATTCTGGCGCAGACTCGGGCCTGATAGAGGGGAAATTTGCGCCACGCGCAGAAAAGAAGCAACTTTTTGGCTTGCCATAGGGGGCGTTGCGTGACACCTAAGGTGCCGTCGTTGGTGCCTACGCACCGCGCACGTGTCAAAGCCACACAGCAACGGACGAACGGCAGGGGCGACGCTCCTCCCGGTGCTCAGGCATCACCGGTCCCGGTTACCGCAACAAGGCGGAACAAGGTAAATATGAGATCATCGAAGTCACGCTCGCGTTCAAAGGCGAACCGCTCGCGGTCCATGGGCAACATCACCAATCGGGTGTTCGACAGCTCTGGCCCCGAAGGCAAGGTGCGCGGAACGCCGCAGCAGATTATTGACAAGTACACCCAGCTCGCCCGCGACGCGCAGCTCAGCAACGACCGGGTGGCCGCGGAGAACTTCCAGCAGCACGCCGAGCACTACACGCGGATGCTGGGCGATGCGCAGCGCGAGATGGAAGCGCGGCGCGAGCAGCAGCAAAACCAGCAGGGCAGCGGTGCCAATGGGCAAAACGCTGGCCAGGGCGGGGGGCAACAGAGCGGCCAGCAGAACGCTCAGAACGTGGGCCAACAGGCCGGGCAGCACGGCGGGGCGCCCACTGCTCTGGCGGGTGGCCAGGCCGCGGCGGACGCCGCGCCCCAAGGTGTCGAGCCACGGTCGGGCCGGACCGTGACACCCGTAGAAGCCGCCGGGACCGGGCCCCAACCTGATTTGCCGGTGGTCGACGCCGCCCCCGGCCAAACGGTGTCGGCTGTGGTCGAGACCGGCGCGTCTGAGGCCGGTGCAGGCCCGGAGGCCGTTGCATCTGCCGCGGAGACCGCCGTTGAGGAGGCCACGGCCAAACCACGCCGCAGGTCACGGGCAAAGCCAGCCGCATCCAAGGCTAAGGCGGTGCAGAGCGACGATGCAGCACGTGACGAGGAGGGGCTGTCTGGTGAGACCGAATCCGCGAGCACGCTGGTCGAGACGCCGGAAGACGCACCCAAGCCGCGCCGCACGCGGGCACGGGCAAAGCCAAAGGCCAAAGAGGCGGCGCCCGCCGCGGAGTCCGACCCTGGTGAAGCCGCCGAATAGGCACGCCTACGGTATACTCCTCACCGGGTGACACGCGGTTTGCTTGAGGGGCGCCCGCGCTGCGCGGGCTTGCTGTCGATCACGGCCTCCGCTCTTTCCCGCGCACTCCCCGGAGGAACGACGCTGGGACGTGCCGAGACGCGCCCATCTTACGTTCAGAGCGTCTTGACCGGATCACTGGCATAGGGGTGCGGCGCAGCACTGCCGACATGCGCTTCGTATTGCCATGGCGCGGCGTCTGAGCGCCAAGCGCAGAAACCCCCGGGATCATCACCGCAGCCCTGGGGCGCTTCGGGATCTGGACGCAACAGCTCGACCTGTTAGCGCCGCGCCTCGTCCACGAAGCGGGCAAGGGCGGCCTCGTCGGGCTCCTGGCCGGTGAACCCCTTGAGATATGGGCGTACGCGTGACAGACGCAGGTCCATCTCCTCGCGCACGTCCAACGCATGATACCCCAGCTGCATGAAGTAGAGGATGCGCGCCCGCCCGTCGGCATCGGCCTCCGTGTAGCCATGGCGGCGGAACATACCCGTGACCGCGTCGATGCGGGTGGCATCGGCCGCGTCGATACGCGCACGCAGCGCAGTGTCTCGGCGTGACCACTCGCGGACCGCGAAGTCCAGTCCGCTGTCGAACCGGGCCGGATCGATGAAGCAGCGAAAGAACTGTAGAACGGCCTCGGTGATGTTGTCCGAGGGCAAGGCGCAATGCTCGACAAGAAGCGCCGTGTTCCGATGGCTCCACTCTTCAAGCAGCGCATCCAAAAGATCTGCTCGATCCTTGAAATACCAGTAAAAACTGGATCGTGAGACCGCCAGTTTTTCGGCAAGAGCGAGGATCTTGACCTCCGCAACACCGTGGGTGACGAGCACGTCCCGCGCCCGCGACAGCCAGTCGGCGCGCGTGACTTTTGTGTGAGGGACGCGCGGGGTATGCTCGCTCTTCGGCTGACGTTGAACCATAGCTCAGCTCTCGGGCGGTGCACCGCCCTCGGCGGTCCGCTTGTCGATGAAGGCGCGCAGGGCGGCGTGGCGGTCCGGCGCAATCCGGGGACCGCCTGGATCGGCAAGGATCTTCTCCCAAATTGCCGTGGCGCGGGAATTGCAGTCCTGCGCGCCGCGCTCGGTCCAGGTGCCGAAGTTGGCATAGTCGTGGATTACGGGCTCGTAGAACTCGGTGTTGTAGCGCGCCATGGTCTGTGTTGTCGCAAAGAAGTGGCCGGAGGGGGCGACCTCCTGTAGGGCTGCAAAGCCGATCTCGTCCGGGCCTGCTCGGTTTCCTGCGCAGAGCTCGGCGATCATGTTGAGCACTTCGGCATCGGTGATGAGCTTTTCGAGGGACACGGTGAGCCCGCCCTCCAGCCACCCGGCGGAGTGGATCACGACGGTCGCGCCCGCCAGCAAGCAGCCCCAGAGGCCGAGCTGATTCTCGTTGGCGGCCTGCACATCGTTCATGTTGGCCGCTGAGCCTGCTGCGCTGCGCCAGGGCAGGCCGACCAGCCGTGCCATCTGCCCCGCGGCCAGCGAGGCCTGGAAGTGGGCGGGCGTGCCAAAGGCGGGCGCTCCAGACTTCATGTCGACATTCGACGTGAACGTGCCGTAGCAGATCGGCGCGCCGGGGTTCACCAGTTGGGTCAGCGTGATCGCGGCGAGGCATTCCGCGTGGCTCAGTGTGATCGCCCCCGCAACGGTGATGGGCGCCATGGCCCCCATGAGCGTGAAGGGGGTGACGATCGACATCTGGCCATAGCGCGCAAAGTCGATCAGCCCTAGCGCCATCGGCACGTCAAGCGTGCGCGGGCTGTTGGTGTTGATGATCGTGTAGGCGTGCGGTGCGGCGCGGAACTCGTCGTCGCTGAGGCCACGAAACATCTGCATCATCTCGAAATTGTCGAGCGTCTGGGGTGTGCCGCGCGCAAAAAGGAAGGGGAACTTGTCCGTCAGCGTCAGTTGCGTTTCCGTCGTGAAATAGTGGCGCAGGTGCGTTGGGACGTCCTGCGGCTCCACCGACGGCGACATCATCTGGAAGACGTCGAAATGGTGCGCAAGCCGTGTGTACTCGCGGTAATCCTGCGCTGAACCGGGGCGACGGCCGCGCTTGAGGTCGGTCGCGTGGGGGGCACCGGCGCCGGGCTGGAACGTGAGCGTGCCGAGCTCCAGCGTTATGTCTCTGTCGCGCGCCCCGGCATGGCAGTGGATCGAGCGCGGCGCCGTTTCGAGCGCCGCCTCGACCATATCGCGCCCGATGAAGACCATGTCCTCCTCGATGCGCGCGCCCCCCTTGCGGTAAAATTCAACCGCTTCGGGCAGCAGCACGCGCATGCCCAGCTCTTCGAGCATCCGCAGGGCGGTGGCGTGCATCGCCTGGGCTTCATCGTCTGAGAACACGTTCATCACCGGAAACGGGTTCTTCAGCTGGCGGTAGTTCGGTGTGCGTTTGGAGGTGGGCGGCGTGCCGGACTGGCGCCCGCGCCGCCGTCGTGCGCGGGACCCGCTCTCGTTCTCGATTTCCACCCGCGTCAGACCCGCATCGCCGCACCAGCCGGATCATAGGGTGAGGGCGGGATCACGCGGGCCTTGCGCTCGGCGCCGACGATGTGAACGTCGACCTCGGTGCCCTCCATCGCCACGTCCTGGTCGAGCATCGCCATGGCGAGGGACTTCTGGACGGTGTGCCCGTAGCCACCGGAGGTCACGAAGCCCACCAGTGTGCCGTCCTTCCAGACGGGTTCGAACCCGCTCGCATCGGCATCCGTTGCGTCGACCTCCAGCGTGCGCAGCACTTGCTTCGGGCCGTTGCCGTCGCGCTCGCGCAGGGCGGGCTCGCGGCCGATGAAGTTGCCCTTGTCCCAGGCAATCCAACGGTCCATCCCCGTCTGCGCCGGGGTGTAGCCCTGGGTGAATTCCGCGTTCCAGATGCCGAAGCTCTTTTCGAGCCGCAGCGACAGGAGCGCGTTGAACCCAACCTCACGCATCCCGAGGTCGGCTCCTGCCTCCAGCAGCGTGCGGCGCAACGCAATGTGCTCGGCGGCGGTGCAGTGGATCTCGTAGCCAAGCTCGCCGCAGACGGAGAGGCGGCCAACCCTGCAGCGCAGGAGTCCAATGTCGAACGATCCGCAGCCCATGAACTTTAGGTCAGCAATCGGGCCATCGGTGAGCTTTTCCAGAACCTTGCGGCTGTTCGGCCCGGAAAGGGAGAAGCCGACCATCCGGTCCGACACATCCTCGACGGTCACGCCCTCGGCGCCGTGGTCATGGAACCACCGCGCGTGCCAGGCGCGCAGGTAGTAGGAGCCCATGATCCACCAGGTGCCGTCCCCCCAGTTGAAGATCGTGAGATCCCCTTTGAGCTTGCCCTCGGGCGAGAGCATCGGCGCGAGCTTCACGCGCCCTGGCTTCGGCAGCTTGCAGGCCATGACATTGTCGAGCCAGGCCTCGGCGCCCGCGCCGCGCACCTCGAAGCGCGAGAAGCCGGAGATATCGATCAGGCCGACCGCCTCGCGCACGGCTTTGCACTCCTCGCCGACGATCTCGAAGGCGTTCGAGCGCTTGAGCGTCGGCTTTTCCTCGAAGTCCGGCGTCGGCGCGAAGTAGAGCGGTACCTCGAGGCCCCAGCTTGCCCCCCATTGGCAGCCAGCGGCGGTCATCTCCGCATAGGCGGGCGCCATCTTGAGCGGACGGCCCGCGGGCAGCTGCTCGTTGGGGTAGGTCATCACGAAGCGGCGCGTGTAGAACTGGCCCGTCGTTTCCTTGATGAACTGCTTGTTCTCGGCAAAGGGGCCGTAGCGGGCGACGTCCATCCCGTAGACATCGGCCTCCGGCTCGCCGTGGATCATCCATTCGGCGAGCGACTTGCCGACGCCGCCGCCTTGCAAGAAGCCCGCCATTACCGCGCAGGCGCACCAGTAGCCGGGCTTGCCCTGGACGGGGCCGACAAGCGGGTTGCCGTCCGGAGAGAAGGTGAAGGCGCCGTTCACCCAGGTCTTTACCCCGATCTCCTGCAGGGCCGGGTAGCGCTCGAACCCGAGGATCAGCTCTTTCTCGATCCGGTCTGGGTCTTCCTGCTGGAGCTCAAAGCCGTATTCCCATGGCGCGCCATCGACCATCCAATGCTCGTGGTCGATCTCGTAGATGCCGAGCAGGATGCCCTTCTGGTCCTGCCGCATGTAGGTGAAGCCCTCGAGGTCAACGACGAGCGGCAGTTCCCGGTCCAGCTCCGCCACCTGCGGGATCGTGTCGGAGATGAGGTAGTGATGGTTCAGCGGCGAGACCGGCAGCTCGATCCCGGCCATCCGTCCGACCTGCTTGGCCCAGAGGCCCGCGGCGTTGACGACGTTCTCCGTGCGGATCGTGCCTTTCTCAGTCACGACCTCCCAGCCGCCGGGGATCTGGTTCAGTTCCAGCACGCGGTTGTTCTCGATCACCTCGGCGCCGTGCTTCTTGGCGGCCCCCGCATAGGCGTG
>JBCCYI010000097.1:0-15743 GCA_039189975.1 Pseudomonadota bacterium | reverse complement strand
TGCCCATCTCGTAATCGGTGTCGGTGTTCCAGGACGCGTCCTGCGCGTCGACCTCATAGGACACCTTGTTCATGTCGAGGCTGAACTTGACGTTGTCGAAGAGGAAGAATTCCGCTTCGGGGCCGAAGTAGGCGGTGTCGCCGATGCCGGAAGACTTCAGATATGCCTCGGCCTTTTCGGCGGTGCCGCGCGGGTCGCGCTCGTAGGCTTCGCCGGTGTCGGGCTCGACGACGGAACAATGCACGCACATCGTTTTTTCCGCGTAGAACGGGTCCATGTAAGCGCTGTTGGTGTCCGGCATCAGCTTCATGTCGGACTGGTCGATGGACTTCCAGCCGGCGATCGAGGAGCCGTCGAACATGAAGCCTTCGTCGAGGAAATCCTCGTCGACCTGGTCGGACATGACCGTGACGTGCTGCAGCTTGCCGCGCGGGTCGGTGAAGCGGATATCGACGTAGTCGACTTCCTCGTCCTTGATCGTCTTGAGAACGTCAGCTTTGCTCATGAGACGTGTCTTCCTTTGTTTTCGTCAGTCTGATGGAATGCAGCCTGCGGGCAGATTGAATGCAGGCTCCTGGGTACTGTGCGCGGCGGCGGATCTCACAAGGCTTCGTTGTCCGATTCCCCTGTTCGGATCCGCAGCGCTTGGGCGACGTCGGTCACGAAGATCTTGCCGTCGCCGATCTTCTCTGTCTTCGCGGCCGAGACGATGGCCTCAATCGCCGTATCGACCTGATCGTCCGGCAGGACCACTTCGATCTTCACCTTGGGGAGGAAATCGACAACGTATTCGGCGCCGCGATAAAGCTCGGTGTGGCCCTTCTGGCGCCCGAAGCCCTTGACCTCGATCACGCTCAGACCCTGCACGCCGATCTCCTGAAGGGCGTCCTTCACTTCATCGAGCTTAAAGGGTTTGATGATGGCCTCGACTTTTTTCATTGTTGGCCGACTCCCTCGTCTCTGTCCCGCATCGGCACAGATCACGCAGGGCAAATGTGCGAAAGAGCGCAGGGCGACGGCTTTTCGCGTGCTGTCTGGGAATCGCGTTGAGTGATTAAAAATTATGCATAGCGCTCATGTGTTGTGCTTCATGGAAAGATGAAAGGCCTTTGAGGTGTCCCATATTCTGACTTCTGCCCAAATGCGCGCCATCGAGCAGGCGTCGATCGAGAGTGGGTCAGTCACAGGGCTTAGCCTGATGGAGGTCGCAGGGGCGGGGGTTGTTTCCGCGATCCTCGCGGAATGGCCCTCTATGGCGGAGACCGCGGGCCATGCGGTGATCCTCTGTGGGCCCGGCAACAATGGAGGCGATGGCTATGTCGTCGCGCGTCTGTTGCAGGCCCGGGGCTGGCGGGTCGAGGTCTTCGCGCTGGGCGACGCGGATCGTTTGCCCCCTGATGCGCGTATCAACCGGGATCGCTGGGACACGTTGGGGACGGTTCTGCCTCTGAATCCCGATTGCGCCAAGGAGGGCGCCCGGCCGGACCTCATCGTTGACGCGCTCTTCGGAACGGGCCTTTCCCGCGCCATCCCTGAGGTGGCGGTCGATACGCTGCGGGCCGTGCGAAAGCGTCCGGGTCGCGGCGCCGTGCGAGCCGTGGCCGTCGACGCGCCATCGGGGCTTGATTGCGATACCGGCCAGCAGCTTTTTCCCGATCCCCCCGCCGGGTTCGATGAAGAGACCGACGCGGCCTTTGAAGCGTGGCAGACCTGGTTGCAGCGCGCGCAGAAGTGGATCCTTCTGGCAGATCTGACGGTGACATTCCATGCCGCAAAGGCGGGGCATTACCTTGAGGGCGGGCCGAGGGCCTGCGGGAAACTCGTGGTCCACGACATCGGTCTTGCAGAGTGGGACGAGACAGAGTCCATTCTGATGCAACCACCGTCGCCCAGTCGCGTGCGATTGGTCGATGGTCGGCACTTCGGGCGTGCGGTGCGGGGGCGGATGTGGCCGGGCATGCACTTGCCCGTCCTTCATCCAGGCGGCCACAAGTATGACCGAGGGCATGTGCTCGTCCTGGCGGGCGGGGTCGGTCGGGGCGGGGCCGCGCGGCTCGCAGCGCGCGCGGCGCTGCGCGTCGGGGCCGGCCTCGCAACGGTCGCGTGCCCGCCGTCCGCCCTGCAGGAGAACGCGGCGCGGCTCGACGCTGTCATGCTCCGATCCGTCGCGGATGCGGACGCGCTGACGGAGGTGTTGTCCGATGAACGGCTGGCCAGCCTCGTTGTCGGCCCTGGGTTGGGGGTGGGGCCGCGCACGCGCGCGCTGACGGCGGCCGCCTGCGCCACACCCGAGCCTCCGGCGCAACCGCGCAAGGTGGTGCTCGACGCCGACGCGCTTACGAGCTTTGCGGAGGATCCCGGAGCGTTCTTTGCCCTGCTACACCCCTTATGTGTAATGACACCGCATGAGGGGGAGTTTGCCCGCCTCTTCCCGGATCTCGCCGCGCCCAAACGCCTGTCGCAAGGGATGTCGAAGGTCGACGCGGTGCGGCAAGCGGCGGATCGCTCCGGGTGCACTGTGCTGCTCAAGGGGCCCGATACGGTGATCGCGAGCCCTGGCGGTGCGGCTTCCGTCCACGCGGCGGCTTATGCGCGTACGGCGCCCTGGCTGGGCACGGCGGGCGCGGGGGACGTTTTGGCGGGCATGATCGCGGGCCTGCTTGCGCCGGCAACGGTGTTTGACAGCCCTCACCCCGCAGTGGAAGCGACCGCATGGCTCCATGTAGAAGCCGCGCGCGCCGCCGGACCAGGTATGATCGCCGAGGATCTGCCCGAAGCTTTGCCCGATGTGTTTCGCGCGCTTGATCTTTCCTGATCCTTCCCTGAACCCGCCCGCCCCGCGCGCGTCCCCGGCGTCATGACTTGCAGGAGGTGCCAACACGTCCCGCCTGACGGGCACCGTCAGGCCGCGCCCTTCCCCTCCTCGTGGGCGGAACGGCGCGTGCCCCGTTCGGTTTCCGTCTTGCGATGTTTGCAATGCACGCACCGCGCCGAGGCCGATCCCTCCAGCCCATGGATGCGATCCGGCAACGCTGAGGATGCGACCGGCCACAAGCGTCATGCCGGTCAGGTCAAGAGCAAGGTCCTAGCGCGCGGCCCTTAAGGGAAGGGACAACGGTTCGCAGACCTAGCAACCTTATTCCACAGCTTTTGCCGCGTCCCAAAGGGCATCCATTTCCGCGAGTGACGCGTCGGCGGGTTGGCGTCCGTCGCGGGCCAGAGCGTCCTCAATGGCCTCGAAGCGGCGCACGAACTTCGCGTTGGTGCGCCGCAGGGCGTGTTCGGGGTCGAGCCCGAGATGCCGCCCGAGATTGACCATCACAAAGAGCAGGTCGCCGAATTCGTCCTCGATGGCGTCTGCGTCGCGCGTCTGGGACGCCTCATGCAGTTCCCCGGCTTCCTCCGCGATCTTGGACAGAACTGCGCCGGCATCGTCCCAATCAAACCCGACGCGCGCGGCGCGCTTTTGCAGCTTCAGTGCGCGCGTCAGTGCCGGTAGACCCAGCGCGACCCCATCGAGCACACGGGCCTCACCGTGCTCGGCCCGCTCGGCCGCCTTGACCTTTTCCCAGTCGCGTACTTGATCGTCGGCGGATTTGTCCCGGCTCTCGCTGCCAAAGACATGCGGATGGCGCGAAACCATTTTGTCCCCGATCGTTTCCGCAATGCTGTCAAAGTCGAACCGGCCCTCCTCCTGCCCCATTTGCGCGAAGTATACGACCTGCAGGAGCAGATCCCCCAATTCGCCCTTAAGCTCGCCCCAGGCCTTGCGTTCGATGGCGTCGGCCACCTCATAGGCTTCCTCAATCGTATAGGGCGCGATCGTCTCCCACGTCTGCTCGATGTCCCAGGGGCAGCCGGTCCCTGGATCGCGCAACCGCGCCATGATCTCCAGAAGGCGGGGCAACGGGGCGCCGGCTGGCGCCGGCGCGGTCGCGCCAGGGTCATCCGACACCGCTTCTGTATCGGACGAGGCCGGCGGGACACTCGGCGAGGGGGAGGGGCCATTCGGGGAGGAGGACATTGCGCTCGACCTTGTTCCGTGGTGTGGGTAGCTCGTCCGATCCACAAAGAGACAACCCCATGCCAATCGTCAACCGCATTGCCGCTTTCGCCGAGGACATGATGGCGTGGCGGCGCCATCTGCATGCACATCCAGAGCTGGGCTTCGCGTGCCACGAGACCGCTCGGTTCGTCGATACGAAGCTTCGTGCCTTCGGGGTGGATGAGATCCACAACGGCATCGCCGAAACAGGCATCGTCGCGCTGATCGAAGGGAGCGCGCCCGGGCCCACAATCGGCTTGCGCGCGGACATGGATGCGCTTCCCATCGAGGAGGCGACGGGAGCGCCCCACGCCTCGACCGTTCCGGGCAAGATGCACGCCTGCGGTCACGACGGGCATACGACGATGCTGCTCGGGGCCGCGCGCTACCTTGCGGAAACGCGGCGCTTTGCCGGGCGCGTCGCCCTGATCTTCCAGCCCGCCGAGGAGGAAGGCGGCGGTGGCGGCGTCATGGTCGATGAGGGAATTCTCGAACGCTTCGACATTTCGCAGGTTTATGCCCTGCACACCTCGCCGTCCCTGCCGGAGGGGCGCTTCGACACCACGCCAGGGGCGATCACTGCCTGCGCCGATACGTTTCACATCCATGTCGAGGGGCGCGGCGGACATGCCGCCAGCCCGCACACGACACTCGATCCGATCCCCGCTGCGCTCGCCATCGCTCAGGCAATGCCGACCATCGTTTCCCGCAACCGGCATCCTCTCGATGATCTGGTGATCTCCGTGACGCAGTTTCATGCGGGCAGTGCCGAGAACATCGTCCCCGACACGGCCTATATCAACGGAACCGTGCGCGCCTATTCAGAGGACGTTCGGGACCTTGTCGAGCGCCGCATGGAAGAGATCGTCGCCGGCACCGCCGCCGCTTTCGGCGTGCGGGCCCAGCTTGACTACGTGCGCGACTATCCCCCCACGATCAACACCGCCGAAAACGCAGCCTTTGCCGTGGATGTCGCGCAAGACGTGACCGGCGACGTGGAGCCTAACGGCAGGCGCTCCATGGGCGCAGAGGACTTCTCCTACCTTCTGAAAAAATGCCCTGGCGCTTACTTGCGCCTCGGGCAGGGCCCTGGGCCCGGCTTGCACAACGCCGCGTTCGACTTCAACGATCGGATCGCACCCATTGGCGCGTCCTTCTTTGCGCGTCTCGTCGAGCGGGCCCAGCCGCTTCCCCCTGCCTAACCGGGACGCGTCCCGTCCGTCGCCCTGAACAGGAGCTGAAAATGGCCCTTAAAGACGCCAAATCAGAGGTGGATCGCGCGTTCACGTCGCGCTCCAATACCGGTCTCGCCTTCGAGAACGTCTTTGCCGGCGCGCCCTCGTTTCTACGCCGTCGCTACACCAAAGACCTGACCGGGATCGACCTCGCCGTCTTCGGAGTCCCCTTTGATCAGGCCGTGACGAACCGGCCCGGCACGCGACTTGGCCCGCGCGCGATCCGAGAGGCAAGCCTGTTGCAGCCCTGCGACCCTCCCTTCGGTTGGGCTTATGACGCGCTGAGCACCCTCGCGATCGCCGACACTGGAGACCTCGCGTTCGACTATGCCCGCGTCGCCGATTTTCCCGCAGCACTCCGCAGCCATGTCGCCACGATGCTGGACGCGGGCGTCGGGACGATTGCCCTTGGTGGCGATCATTCGATCACCTACCCGATCCTGCAGGCCTACGCCGCCCGACACGGGCCCCTGCCGCTCGTCCAGTTTGATGCGCATTCCGATACCTGGCCAGACGACGACCCTGCGCGCATCGACCATGGCACGATGTTCTACAAAGCGGTCAAGACCGGCGTGGTCGATCCCGCCAAGTCCGTACAGATCGGGATCCGAACCACCAACGAAGATCCGCTCGGGATCGAGCAGATCGACGCACCCAGTGTGCACCAGCTCTCGCCCGAAGCGGTGGCGGACCGGATCCGCGCCCGGGTGGGCGACACCCCGTGCTATGTGACCTTCGATATCGACGCGCTCGACCCCGCGTTTGCCCCCGGCACCGGCACACCTGTCTGGGGTGGACTCGCGAGCTGGCAGGCCGCCGCGATCCTGCGCGCGCTCAAGGGCCTGCCGATGCTGGGCGGCGATGTCGTCGAAGTCTCGCCCCCGTTCGACCCGACCGGGGCCACCGCGATCGCGGGCGCCCATGTTGCATCGGAGCTCATCTCGCTGTGGGGCTGGACGCGCCGCGGATAGGCACCACATCCCAGCCATGCGTCTGCTTCTTCTTCTCCCCCTGGCGGCCATCGTTGCCGCGCTCGTCTTCGCCGCCTATGTCCGCCTCGCCCCGTCCGATCCGATGACCTGGCACACCGACCCGGCACAGGCGCGCCCTGCACTTGGCCACTTCGTCGTCTTGCCCGAAGGTGGCGACGCGCCAAGCCCGCGCTTTGCTGCGTCCCCGGCCGATGTCCTCGAAGCCTTGGACGCGGTCGCCCTCGCAACGCCCCGTACCACGCGCCTCGCAGGGAGCCCGCAAGAGGGCCGCATCACCTACGTGACCCGGTCGCGGCTCTGGGGCTTTCCGGACTATACGACCGTCGCGGCCCAGCCGGTCGACGGCGGCACCGCGCTTGTCCTTCACGCGCGTCTGCGCTTCGGGCAGTCCGACCTTGGCGTCAACGCCGCCCGTGTCGAAGTTTGGCTGAACGCCCTGCAAGACGCTATGCCATCCGCCTGATCCCCCTTGCGCCTCGCGCCCGTCCGATGCACGAACCACCCTCGGAGATGTGCCACACCCCATCCCTTCTTCTTGCTTCAAATACCGGATCGCCCGGCCCTCACGCACGCTGGCGCGCGGCAGGGGCGCTCCCCCAAACAGAGGTTTTCCCATGAAAGGCAGCCGTCCCGAACAAGCCGTCCTTACCCGCGACACCGACATGACCCAGACCGATGCCACCCGCGCTGTCATCGAAGGCATGGTCGACGGGCTCAACGATCACCGGATCCAGGACATCGGAGAGTTCTTTGCCGAAGGCTTCAATTGGTTCGGCAACACGGGGTGCGGCACCAAAAAGGGCCTGCGCGCGTTCCAGGACAATTGGCAGAAGCCCTTTCAGGCGGCCTTTTCGGACAAGGTTTGCGTCGACGAGGCGCGCCTCTACATGGGGGAATGGGCTGCGGCGTTCGGCCGTCAAGAGGCCACCCATTCCGGCACATTCATGGGCATTGCCCCGACCGGAAAGCGGATCAACATTCGTTACATGGACTTCTGGAAAGTTGTTGACGGCAAGATCGTTGACAATTGGGTCATGGTCGATTTCCCCCATGTGCTCGCGCAACTTGGGCGTGATGTCTTCGATGGCGAAGGCTGGGAGCGGTTTGACGCCGGTACGGACGCAAGCGTCGAGGCCTAGCGCCGTCGCCTGCCGGACCTCGCTGGCCGATGGCGCATGCATCATTGTGGCTGCCGCACCACCGGCAAGGTCTTCGCTTCTCGTCCACGCGTATTGGACGCGCAGCATACGGCATCTCGGCCTCAGGAGCCGGGTTGCCCGCCGTGGGCCAGGGTGGCATACGGTCCAAGCCGCTTCGGGATCACCGACTTCTTGCTTCTTGGTTAAGGCATCGTTGCTTGTTTGCGCGCTCTTCAACCTATTGAAGTGCATGCGTAAAATACGATGTTTGCAGAGGCGGCTAGGTCGTGGCTTGGAGGCGAATGAGCCAAGCGTATGTATCGCTGCGTCAATCCCGCTGCGATTCACGGTTTTTTCAATCCTCAACGACTAGACCCGACGAAACGGACGCAAATTGACTGCGTCTGCAGCGACGAAAGGAGCGCGTCGGGCATGGAGACAATTGGAAAACTGGTAGAAGAGAGTGGTCGCTACGAATACCGATGCGACCGTACCGGGATGATTGTGCGAGGAGATCATCCGGAATGGGTGCTGACTGCGGCGGCCGAACTCCTCACGGAGATGGCCAAGCGCGAAATGGACAGCGCCGTTGAAGAGGCCGAAACGCTCGTTGAATTTGGTGAATGCACCGAAATCGAGCTCGATAACGCACGCTGGAAGCACAAGGCGCGCTTCGAGATCATTCCCCAGTGCATGGTGATCGTCGGCGGTATGGAATACCGGTGGGTGTCGCCCGAGGCGACAGAGCTCCGCGACAGCGAGTTCGATGGCCAGCCGATGAAGCGGCTGCACGACATGTCACTCACACGATCCGATAGCTTCCTCCGCAACGAGCCCGGCGTTCCCGCGTCGTCCGAAGGCTAGCTTCAGGGCACGCCCGAAGCGCGTAATCACACCAGTTTCAAAAGGAAAAAACCATGGAAATCATCCCCTTCGGAAGCCAGGATGTCGACAACATTCTTGCCCGTGAACCCCAGCGTGCGGAGAGCCTGGCTTTCGGCGCGGTTCTGCTCGATCGAAATGGGAAAGTCGTCAAGTACAACAAAGCCGAAGGCATGATTGCCGGCCGAGATCCTTCCGAAGTGGTCGGCAAGGACTTCTTCAACGAGATCGCGCCGTGTGCGAAGGGAAAGCGCTTTCATGGCGAATTCCTGAAGTTCCATCAGTCGGGCTCGATCAACGTCATGTTCGACTACAAGTTCGCGTACAAGGGCGCGAATGTCGGCGTGAAGATTCACCTCAAATCGCAGCCTGATGGCCAGCATTGCTGGATGTTTGTAAAGCGCGCCTAACCCAGACGGCGCACGTCGCGCCAGACAGAGCAACTAGTGGGACCCGGGGCGAGAGTTGCGGGTCATCAAAGCCCGCTCGCCTCTTCGAATTCGGGCTTAACGGAGCATCCCAATGACCTACATGACTGAAGCGCCCCAAGTAGACCAATCCGTTGCGGCGCAGGGCGTTATGGCCGGAGGCCATGATCTGAGCGCGTCCGGAACTTACCGCCTGCGTCGCCATGGTGCGCGCCCGATCGTGTTTTCGGGGACAGAGCTTGGCATGGCAATGAGCTTCACGCCGGATATTCCTTATTGGTTCGAGGTGAATCTCTACCGCGCGACCGATGGCACGTTCGCTGTTGCGGTCAAACAGTTTTTCCAATCCGCAGACGAGACTGACCTATCGCGCGCGTGGACCGCACCGACGCTCGAGGAAGCCTGTGCCAGCCTAGAGCAATACGATCCGGCCCAGGATGTCCCGGTGAAAGAAGGGTTTTTCGAGGCATCCATGAGCGCGGCTGAAATGCAATCAGCGGCATTTGCACTTCGGGCTCAAGTGGTGGACGTGCGTACGCACTATCGCAGTTTGCTTGGCGAATTCTTCTACGGCATGGAGCACGCCTAGGCTTTGGGGAACTCCGGGCATGACCGGAGCAGGGTACGGCAGAGCGGGGTCACAGAGTTGCACAACGCTTCGATCGGAGCCGTGCAGGGCGCAATGGTAGTGGAGCATCCCACAGCGTCGCAGACGGCTGACGCGGGGCAGGTGGCTTCCCGCGCCCCAGCGGCGTCATACCTGCGCCTTGATGATCTCGAGCGCTTGTGTCGCTCGATCGTTCTGAACTCTATCGAGACCTCACGCGGCCAGGCACCACTACGACTCTGCCCGACGACGTCTCTGCGAGAGGGAGATGCCACGCTTGACAGCCTAGAGCTGCTAGAAGTCATTGCTGATATGAATCGCCGCTTTGGGCTCAGCAAGACAGGCATAGAAGACTATCTTCTCGCGTCTCCGAACCTTGAAGACTGGAAGGGGTTACTCTCGCACCACCTTGATTTCTTGGGGGAAGACGCGGCGGTGACGTTCACGTCATCGGGTTCGCAAGGTGCGCCAGCCCACACGATGCATACGCTCCGGTCGCTTGAGTCAGAAGTGCTGGCTGCGCTGCTATCCATCGACAGTGTGCCCCATCCTTGCGCATCCAGCGCTTCATCAAAAGCACAAGGCTCCGTTGGGCCAACGCGTGAGATGCGCCCTGCTCGCGTTTTCGACCAGCCAGAGGTTTCTTCGCCGCAACGGCAAATACCAGCGGAGGCGCAGGGTCCCACTGATTTAGTTGGCGCCAAGCCACAGTCGCAGCAGAGGTGCGCAACACGTCGTGTTATCTCTTTGGTTGCGCCCCATCATATCTTTGGGTTTCTCTTTTCCATCATGCTGCCCGCGCGTCTTGATTGGGACGTCGTGGATTTGTCGCGCGCGGCTCCTGGACGTCTCTTGACGTCAATTCAGGACAAAGACCTAGTTGTGTCAACGCCGTATCAGCTGGACCTCGCGCTCAGGGCCGCCCCATTAGAAAAGGTACCCGACGGCGTAGTTGCGGTCGTGTCCGGTGCAGCAGTCCCCCCTGCGCTCTGGAGTGACGCAGCACACCGAGGCCTCGAGATCCGAGAGATTTATGGCTCTACTGAAACAGCCGGTATCGGATGGCGGCGGAGCTGCGATGCTCCCTTCACCCTCCTGTCCGACATAGATCGCGACGTGGCCCCCGGTCCGGGAAGCCGTTCCTCAACAGCGGCCCGGTTGAGACGATGCGAGCACTCTCTCGAGCCGCAGGACCAGCTGCTCTGGGTAGACTCACGCCGGTTTCATCTTGGCCCGCGCCATGACAAAAAGGTTCAGGTTGGCGGCGTTAACGTCTCTCCGAAAGAAGTTGCAGACGTCATAAGAATGCATCCTGAGGTGGCGGCGGTCGCCGTTCGCCTCGATCCCGTTAAGGTTCGGCTTAAGGCATTCGTGGTACCACACAGTGACACAGACGAGACGCGTGCTCTCGAAAAATCACTGCGCACCTTGGTTGCACAGAAGCTCGTATCCGCCGCACGTCCGCATGCCTTCACATTTGGCGAAGACCTTCCAGTGTCAGCCTCTGGCAAACCATCAGATTGGTAGCGCCGTCCGGACGCTTCCGATCAAGTGCGCGCAGGTTGCCCGCCAAGCGGTTGCCGAGCCATAAGGCCTTAGGCGGAGTGTCGTCGTCTTAACCGTTGGCTTGAGGAGGCGATTAGGGTTAGACCCTGAGGAGAAGCGCCGCCTTCGCAAGCGGGACCTCCTCAATGCGATGGGGTGGTAGAATGCGGAATACACGAGTAGACGGCGCTGAAGCGAGAGGACCTCCAGCGTTTTGGAGAACGACGTCACCCCCGATGGTACCGCCGTCTCTGAGCCGAGCGGGGACAGGCGACCGGAGCGCGCCCGAAGCAAGCCGGAGACGTCCCAAAGTGCATCGTTGCCGGACGAGACGCAGCGTCCGCGCGCTCTGCTCGCGCGAGACGTGCGGGGCCGTCCGGGACAGGCCATCGGATTTGTCATCGCTGCGATGGTCGCAATCTCGATCAATGACGCAACGATCAAGTTCCTGTCCGGTGACTATCCGCTCCATCAGATGGTCCTGGTGCGTTCTGCCATTGCTCTGGTGTTCTCGATCAGCTTGCTCTGGGCAGAAGGTGGGCCAAGCCTGCTGCGGACGCGGACGCCGGGCCTGCACGCCCTCCGCGCCGCATTGATCGTGCTGGCCAATCTGATGTTTTTCGCTGGGCTCGCGGTGTTGCCACTGGCTCAGGCGACGGCGCTCTTCTTCATCGCCCCGCTCCTGATCACGCTTCTGGGCATCCCGGTCCTGGGGGAGCGTGTCGGGCGGCACCGCATCGCGGCAATTTGCGTTGGGCTTTTGGGGGTGGTCGTCATGCTTAACCCATTCGCGCAGGAGCCCGGAACGGCCCCTTTGTGGGCGCTGCTTCTGCCGCTCGCGGCTGCCTTGTGCTACGCGGGGATGCAAGTGCTGACGCGCAAGTTGGGGGTCGGAAGCCGTGCCTCGGCGATGGCGATCTACATCCAATGCATGTTTCTGCTGGTGTCCGGAGTGTTCTTTCTGGCCGTCGGAGACGGGCGCTACGCCGAAATGACACAGAACCCGGCTTTGGAGTTCCTGCTGCGCGCCTGGATTTGGCCCGAACGCGAGGATTGGCACCTCTTTGTGCTGATCGGTGTCATGGGGGGCGGGATTGGCTACCTGCTGAGCCAGGCCTACCGCATCGGACAACCAGCGACCGTGGCGAGCTTCGAATACGTGTCGTTGCCGCTTGCGGTTCTGTGGGGATGGGTCATCTGGGGCGAGATCCCCGGGGGAGAAACGGCCATTGGCATTTTCTTTATCGTTGGCGCAGGGCTCTACGTATTCTTGCGCGAACGCCGGCGCGCGGCACCTCTGGCCAGTGCGCAGACCCAGCGCCGCCTCTAGGTGTTCCGCATATCGGCCTTCGCGGTGCGAAAAGGTACGTATGGCGGGCGTGCCCGTCCCGGATTGCGTGGATCGAAGATTTGTCGCGCCATCGTAAATTGGCTGCTTGACGGGGTCGGGCGCGCAGCCTAGAACGCGCCACACGTCGCATCGGGGCACTGCTCGACGCGACCAGCAGTGGGCGGTTGTAGCTCAGTTGGTTAGAGTACCGGCCTGTCACGCCGGGGGTCGCGGGTTCGAGCCCCGTCAACCGCGCCACCGCTGCTTTTCTTCCCCAAACCGCACCCTGTTCAGGATCGCATCGCTGGCGACGCAACCTGCGCTGTCAATGCCATCGGCGTCCTCACGTTGAAGCGACGCGTGCCGAACAGGACGCGTGCCCTCAGAGCTTCGGGGGCGGGCCCTTTGCGCCGTCCTGGCGGCGGCGGGCGCGGCGCCCGCCACGACGCTGCGGGAGGCGGCCCGCGCGCTCAGGCAGCTCGGCGATCACCGCATGACGCTCCTCGGCGCTCATGACGGACCACATGCCAATCTCCTGGATCGTACGATAGCACCCGATGCAGATCCGCTCGGCTGGGTGGATCTGACAGATCTTGATGCACGGGCTTTCAGGCTCGTCCCGGCGCCACACAATGTCGTTGGCGGGTGGGCGCGCGGGATCACTCATGGGCCTCTGCCTCCTCCTGGCGCAAATGGGCCATACGGTCCAGCGCGCCCTGCAATATGTATGCCGCCGCTACGTGGTCAATCACTTCGGCGCGACGCGCGCGGCTCGTGTCGGCCTCCAGCAGCGCGCGCTCGGCGGCCACGGTGCTCAGGCGCTCATCCCAGAAGACAAGTGGCAGATCGGTAAGGCCTGCGAGATTGCGGGCAAACGCGCGGCAGGACTGGGCGCGGGGGCCTTCCGACCCGTCCATGTTGCGGGGCAGACCGAGCACGATGCCGGCCGCCTCGCGTTCAGCCAGCAGATCCAGTAGGCGCCCCGCGTCCAGCGTGAACTTCTTGCGCCGTATGGTTTCGAGCGGAGTCGCAGTGGCGCGCAAACGGTCTGAGACGGCGACGCCGATGGTCTTGGTGCCGAGGTCGAGCCCGCCGACGCCGCGGCCTGGCGGCAGGCTCTGCTGGAACGATGCGATCATGTCGTGGATCATGCGCAGAGGCCTCGTTCGAGAGGGCTGCTACCTGCTTTGATCCTCCGGATGCCGCGAGCGTCGGGCCGGCGCGTCATTGCGCGACCCCTGCGTCGCGGGCTGCGCGCAAGACCGGGATGATGAGGACGTCATCGTCGAAGACGCCCTGCGCCTCTTCCCAAATGGCTGCGGCGGCATCACGCCGCCCCAACACGCCGTAGGCTCGGATCAGTCGCGCCCAATCCTCTGGCGGCCCACCCTCTGTGGCCAACCGCTGCGAAAGTCCGGAGACCATGCCCTCGATCATCTCCATCCGTTCCAGCGGCGACATGTCCTGCGCGGCGGCGACCTGATCGGCCGACGGTCCGCTCGGTCCGGTTTGCGGGGCAGCGGGCGGCAGCGCGTAGTCGACGCCAGCGCGGGCCGCGGCGTCCTGGATCTGCCCGCGAATTGGGGCGATCCAGGGCGCGTCGGACGGCCCTTGGCGGAGTTGCGCCTCCCAGATGTTGAAGGCGAGATCGGGCCGTCCGGTCTGCAGGTGCATAGCGCCGATATAGTAGCGCGCCGCGCCGTTGCTGGGGTCGAGGGCGAGGGCCCGCTCGAACGCCTGTTCGGCCTGCGGCGAGACATAGCCGCCGGCCGCGAGCACGAGAAGGTCTCCGTAATCGGCGTGGTCACGCGCGGCGGCTTCCTCCCCCAGGAGCGCGATCAGCTGTCCCTGCGCGACATGTGCGGCGGCAAAGTTGCCCAACGCCGCCTCGTTGCGCGCCAGAAGCACGAGCCCCTGGGTCTCCTCCGGCCGCTCGGCCACAGCTGCGCGCAACTGGTCCATCAAGTCCAGAAACTCTTCGGTGGCGTCGACTGTGGAGGGTGTCACGGACGCTTCGGCCTCGGCCTGCGATGGCCGATTCAGCCGCGCCGTTTCGGCCGCTTCAATGCGGCCCGCGAGAGGCAGATCCGGATAGCCCGGTGCGCCCAGTCCCTGGTACAGCGCCGCCGATCCGCCCATCACGACGAGGGCACACAGGACCGCCACAGCTCCGGTCAGGCCTGCGGGCGTACCTGCGGACGTATCGGAGCCAGACCGGGCTTTGTCCGCATCAAGGATGCGGCGTTTGATCTCGGTGCGCAGGCGATCCGCCTCGTCCTCGGAGACGATGCCGCGCGCGACGTCCTTGTCCACCGTGCTGAGCTGGTCGCGATAAATCTGGATGTCGAACCGTTCGAGCTCTTCCTCCACGCGCCGCGTGCGCACGAGGGCCAGGACGATCAGCCCTGACACCAGCGCCGCAAGCCCAGCCGCCACGATCCAGAATAACATTGCGCCTCCATGCATTCGCGGCAAAATATGTAGGTGTGTTGCGCCCTCGAAGAAAGCCCCCGCGACACCGCGAGCGCCCCGATCTCTGCTCCGCACCGGAACGGAGGGCGCGGGTGGGGCCCCGGCGGGGGAGCGACGTGCATCGAACCTGGCGCACGCTTCTGCGGGTGCGCGACCTCCGGCGCGTCGCAATTTGCCCCAAGTTTGCCGTTTGCAGACGGGGCAGGGGCGCGCAGTCGGGGCACACGAACCAAAGCCGCGCCGTCGGTCTGTCCGGCTGCGCTCTGTCAGGGAGCCTGTTCGCATGCGCCGTTACTCTGCTGCCGCCATCGTCCGTGAAGCCACGCGCCACCATCAGGGCTGGGAGCGGGCCTGGGCCTCGCCCGAACCGAAGAAGCGCTATGATGCGATCATCGTCGGGGCCGGGGGGCACGGGCTCGCGACGGCCTACTACCTGGGCAAGAACCATGGGCTGAGGAACGTCGCGGTGATCGAAAAGGGGTGGCTTGGGGGCGGCAACACCGGCCGCAACACGACGATCATCCGCTCGAACTACCTGCAGGACCCGTCAGCGGCGATCTACGAGAAGGCGCGTAGTCTTTACGAGACGCTGAGCCAGGATCTGAACTACAACCTGATGTTCTCGCCCCGCGGTGTGATGATGCTCGCCCAGACCGAGCACGAGATCCGTGGCTACCAGCGCACCGCCCATGCCAACGCGTTGCAAGGCGTGGATACGGAATATGTCGGGCCCGAGCGCGTCAAGGAACTGTGTCCGATCATCAATATCGACGGGCCGCGCTATCCCGTGCTGGGTGCGCTCTGGCAGCCGCGCGGCGGCACGGCGCGGCACGACGCGGTGGCTTGGGGCTATGCCCGCGCCTGTTCGGATATGGGGATGGACATCATCCAGAAGTGCGAAGTCACCGGCGTGCGCTCTTCGAACGGCCAAGTGATGGGTGTCGACACCAGCAAGGGTCCGATCGACTGCGACAAGCTCGGCATCGTCGTCGCCGGTCACTCGGGTCACCTCGCGGATATGGCAGGCTTCCGCCTGCCGATCGAGTCTGTGGCGCTGCAGGCGCTGGT
>JBCCYI010000096.1:0-15775 GCA_039189975.1 Pseudomonadota bacterium | reverse complement strand
GGCCGGTATGGCCGGAATGTCGGCCAGACCTTTGGTGAGAGCCGTAAAGTAGAGCCCTGTGCCGCCCACGATGATCGGACGCGGCCCGTCTTCGAGGAGCGGGGCGAGGTCCCTCAGCCAATCGCCCACCGAATAAGCCTCATCGCCCGGAACATGGCCGTAAAGCCCGTGGGGCAGGGCGGCTTCGTCTTCCGCACTTGGTCGCGCGGTCAGGATCCGCCAATCGGCAAAGACCTGCAAAGCGTCCGCATTGATGATCCTGCCGCCCTGGGCCCGGGCTAACCCCATGGCAAGCGCCGATTTTCCGCTGGCGGTTGGCCCGGCAATCAGAACCGGATCCGCCGCCGGCAGCGACCCGATCACCGTCTCGAATGCGCCCGTCAATTGCCGCTCGACCCGCCGTTGTATCCGGCGCCGTTTTCCGACATTTTGCGCCCGGACGCAAAATCACCGATGCGAGGGGCCATGGGCAATGACGAGACGCCAATGAGCGGGGCGGCTATGTCTGCGGCCGATATGGCAAAACCGCTTTACCGACGGGTGCTTCTGAAGATCTCGGGCGAGGCTTTGATGGGCGACCAGGGGTTCGGTTTGCACCCGCCCACGGTTGCGCGCGTCGCCGAAGAGGTGAAATCCGTCCACGATCTCGGGGTCGAGATCTGCATGGTGATCGGCGGCGGCAACATCTTCCGAGGTCTCGCGGGCACGGCCCAGGGGATGGAGCGGACCACCGGCGATTATATGGGGATGCTCGCGACGGTGATGAATGCCCTCGCCATGCAGTCGGCCCTCGAAGCCATCGGCGTCTATACCCGCGTTGTCTCGGCGATCACGATGAACGAAGTGGCGGAGCCCTATATCCGTCGCCGGGCCATCCGGCACTTGGAAAAGCAGCGGGTCTGCATTTTCGCCGCTGGGACGGGGAACCCCTACTTCACGACCGATACGGCCGCCACGCTCCGGGCCTCGGAGATGGATTGCGAGGCGATCTTCAAGGGCACCAAGGTCGACGGTGTCTACGACAAGGATCCGATGCAGCACGACGATGCCGTGCGGTATGAGCGGGTGAGCTACGACGATTGCCTGGCTAAGCATCTGAAGGTGATGGATGCCTCCGCCATCGCTCTTGCGCGCGACAATGACCTGCCGATCATCGTCTTTTCGCTCGATGAGCCGGGGGGCTTTGCCGGGATAGTGTCGGGCAAGGGCACCTACACCATCGTCAACTGATCTGTCCCCTCTGGCGAAGCCCCGCCGCACGCAATGGCATGCGGGAACGCCGGAGCCACGGCGCGTCGGGCGCGGCGCCGGGCACGCCGATCGTGCGCGGCAAGAGACGGACGCCTATACAAGGCCTTAATCCGCAGCTAATACCCTTCAGCAGCGAAAGAGATGCTTGGAGGAACGGGCACATGTCTGACTACGAGGAACCGGACGTCGATGATCTGATGCGCCGGATGGACGGTGCGATGTCGGCACTCAAGCAGGAATTTGCGTCGCTCCGCACCGGGCGCGCGTCGGCCTCCATGCTCGACACGATCACGGTCGATGCCTATGGCGCCGTGACCCCGCTGAACCAGGTGGGCACGGTCAACGTACCCGAGCCCCGGATGCTCACCGTGAACATCTGGGACAAGCAGCTCGTCGGAAAAGCCGAAAAGGCCATTCGTGAGAGCGGCTTGGGGATCAACCCAGTGATCGACGGCACCGTCATTCGCCTGCCGATCCCCGAACTTAACGAAGAGCGACGGCGGGATCTGACAAAGGTCGCCGCGCAATATGCTGAGAGCGCGCGCGTCGCCGTGCGCAACGTACGCCGCGACGGTATGGACCAGATCAAGAAAGCCAAGAACAACGGTATGGCCGAAGACGACCAGAAGGCCTGGACCGATGAGATTCAGGAAATGACGGATACGCATATCGCATCCATTGACTCCGCGTTAGACACGAAACAGGCAGAGATCATGCAGGTCTGACGGACACGGGCTGACGGTCGGGGGGGCTGTCGCGTTCGGCCCGTTTCGGCAAAAGGCCGCCACGCCACGAGCAGAAAAGGCGAACCATGGCAGAACTTTCCCTAAAGACAGGCGGGCGCACCCCCGGCGCGCCGGAGCATGTCGCCATCATCATGGACGGCAATGGCCGCTGGGCGGCGCAGCAGGGCCGGCCCCGGTTTTTCGGGCACCAGGCCGGAGCGCGGCGCGTGTCCGAAGTGTTGGAAGCCTGTCCCGATCTCGGCGTCCGGTACCTGACGATCTTTGCCTTCTCGACGGAGAACTGGCGGCGGACCCAGGCCGAGGTGGCCGGTCTGATGACGCTCTTTCGGCGCTACATCGTCAAGGAAGCCAAGCGGTTGATGGACAAGGACGTCCGCGTTCGTTTCATCGGCGACCGCGAGCGGCTGGAGCCGAAGCTGCAGCAGGTCATGGACGATCTGGAGGACATGACCCAGGCCAACGGCGATGTGAACCTCACGATTGCGCTGAACTACGGGGGGCGGGACGAAGTCACGCGTGCCACTCAGCGGCTCGCCAAAGAGGTCGCGGCTGGGCGTCTTTCGGCCGACGATGTCGACGCGGAGGTTCTCGCACGGTTTCTCGACACGCATACCCTGCCGGATCCGGACCTTGTGATCCGAACGTCGGGCGAAGCGCGCATATCCAACTTCTTACTCTGGCAATCCGCCTATGCGGAATACGAGTTTGTCGACACGCTGTGGCCCGACTTCACCGCAGAGGACTTTGCACGCATCGTTCAGAGCTTTGGCGCCCGTGAACGGCGCTACGGCGCGACGCGCTCCTGAGCGCGCCCGCAGCCTCCGTGCCGGACGACCGCGCCTCCCCTGACACAGCCCCCTCGGCCCCACCCGCGCAGGCACGTTGGGCCGACCTGCGCGCGCGTGTGACATCGGGCGCGGGCATGGTTGTTGTCGGCATCGGGGCGATCACCGCAGGCGGTGTCTGGTTTCAGATGCTCGCGGTCTTCGTCACCGCGGTGATGGTCTGGGAAGTGGCGCGGATGATCCGCCCAGGGGCGGATGTCAGCGCCATGCTCGTCGCGGCTTTCACGGCGTCGGTTCTCTCCGGGCTATTGGCGACGGATGCGGGCTGGCACATGGGTCTTCTATTGGCCCCGGCGGTGCTCGGTGCGCTGATCATGCCGCGGGAGAAGGTGACGTTTTTCCTCTTCGGCCTGGCGATCGTCACAGCAGGCTGGGGGCTGGTGACATTCCGGGAGGTCTACGGTGTCACGTGGCTCTTCTGGCTTGTCATCGTCGTCGTGACAACGGACGTGCTGGGCTACTTTGCAGGGCGCATCTTCGGGGGTCCGAAATTCTGGCCATCGCTCAGCCCAAAGAAGACATGGGCCGGCACGGCGGCGGGCTGGATCGGGGCAGGGATTGTCGGTGCGCTATTTCTCACATTCACGGATGCGGGAAGAGATCTAATATGGATCTCCATGGTGCTCTCCTTTGCCTCCCAGATGGGCGACATCGCCGAATCTGCCTTGAAGCGGCGGATGGGGGTGAAGGACTCGTCTGCGCTGATCCCCGGACACGGTGGCCTCGCGGACCGGTTTGACGGGCTCCTGGGGGCGGCGCTGCTGATGCTCTTGGTAGCGCTGGTCGTGGATGTGCCGGAGGTCCGAATATGAGCGTGCGCAAGGTGTCGATTTTCGGTGCGACGGGCTCGATTGGTGAGAGTACGGTCGATCTGATCGCGCGGGAGCCGGATCGCTTCGACGTCGTCGCACTGACCGGTGGACGCAATGTGGCACGGTTGGCCGAGCAGTCGATCGCACTGCGCGCTGAGCACGCAGTGACGTGTTATCCGGAATGTTATCAGGAGCTTGCGGAGCGCCTTTCAGGCACGGGCATCGGAGTCGCAGCCGGGCCCGATGCCATCGCCGAGGCGGCCTACATGCCCGCGGACTGGATCATGTCGGCCATCGTGGGAGCAGCCGGCCTGTCGCCCGGACTCATCGCGCTGGAGCAGGGCACGACCCTGGCATTGGCCAACAAGGAGAGCCTCGTCACCGCCGGGCCGCTGTTGCTCGGCAGCGCAAAGCGGCATGGCGCGCGCGTGTTGCCGGTCGACAGCGAGCACTCGGCGATCTTTCAGGGTCTCGTGGGAGAGGACCTGCGCGACGTCGAACGGGTCGTGATCACAGCGTCGGGCGGCGCGTTCCGGGATTGGCCCGTCGACCGCCTGCGCGACGCAACCCCGGAGGAAGCGGCGACCCATCCCAATTGGGACATGGGCCAGCGCATCACGGTGGATTCTGCGTCGATGTTCAACAAGGCGCTTGAGGTCATTGAAACAAAGGAGTTTTTCGGACTGACACCCGAGCAAATCGAGGTGATCGTGCATCCCGAAAGCCTGGTTCACGCGCTGGTCGGGTTCCGGGATGGGGCGTTGATGGCCCATGTCGGGCCGCCCGATATGCGGCACGCGATCGGATATGCGCTCAACTGGCCGGAGCGGCGCACTCTCCCCGTTGCGCGCCTGGATCTGGCGCAGGTGGCGACGCTGTCGTTCCGTGCCCCCTGCGAGACGCGTTGGCCAGCCTTGCGCCTGGCGCGGGAGGTGATGCGGACGGGCGGATTGGCGGGGGCCGCGTTCAACGCAGCGAAGGAAACGGCGCTCGATTCCTTCCTCGCCCGACAGATCCGGTTCACGGACATGGGGCCTGTTGTGGAACGGGTTCTGGAACGCATGGGAACGGAGGGCGCCCTCAAATGTGACGCATTGAGCCTTGATGCGGTCACCCATGCGGACCATTTGGCACGCAAGCGCGCGGCCGAAGCGGCGGCCGATCTGACCACCGCGGCCGAGTAGAGCGCGCCAAGCACGATAGGGCACAGCACATGGACCTTACGACATTGATCCCGACCTTCGGCGGGCTTCTGTGGACAATTGCGGCCTTTATCGTGGCACTCTCGATCATCGTCGCGGTGCATGAATACGGCCACTACATTGTCGGCAAGTGGACCGGGATCAAGGCGGAGGTCTTCTCCATCGGGTTCGGCCCGGTGCTCGTGTCACGCGTTGACCGGCACGGGACGAAGTGGCAGTTCGCTGCGCTCCCGTTTGGGGGCTATGTCAAGTTTCTGGGCGATGCGTCGGCGGCGTCCGACAAGGCGTCGGAGGCTTACGAGGCGCTGCCGGAGGTCGACAAACGCCATACCATGCATGGCGCACCGCTCTATGCCCGGGCGCTCACAGTCGCGGCGGGCCCGGTCTTCAATTTCATTCTGTCGATCCTCGTCTTCGGGGCGATCAGCATGGTGCAGGGCACCACGAAGGAACCCGTCGAAATTGCAGCCCTCAAGCCTTTGCCCGCTGAGGCGGCACGGCTGGAGGTGGGCGACGTGGTCTTGTCCGTCGGTGGAACGCAAACGCCGACGGTGACGGCGTTCATGGACGCGATCGACGCGTTGCCCGTGGGTCCGACTGCGCCCTACACCATCGAGCGCGACGGCGTCGTGCAGGAGGTCGAGGCCGCCTATCCCTTCCCGGCGCTCGTCGTTGGGCTATCGCCACGCTCGGCAGCGATGGATGTTGGGCTGGCCCAGGGGGATGTGATCACCGCGGTGGACGATGTGCCAGTCACTGCGTTCCGCCAGTTGCAGGACATCGTGGCCGCGGCCGAAGGGCGCGCCCTGCGGCTGGACGTCTGGCGCCCCGACCCGCGCGGTACGGGGGGGACGTCCATGGAGTTTTCGATCGCACCGCGCCCCGTTGACCTGCCGTTGGACGAGGGCGGGTTTGAGCGGCGTTGGCTCATCGGGATCACGGGCGGGCAATCCTACGAGTTGGCCACGGAGATTGCCGGACCGCTCCAGGCGTTCGGATATGGGGTGAACCAGACATGGTTCATCATGTCCTCCAGCCTTTCGGGGCTTTGGCACATGATCACCGGGGCAATCTCCACGTGCAACCTGTCGGGCCCCATCGGTATCGCGGAGACGTCTGGCCAGGTTGCCAGCCAAGGCACGGTCAACTTCATCTGGTTTATCGCCGTGCTCTCGACCGCCGTGGGTCTGCTGAACCTCTTTCCGATACCCGTGCTCGACGGCGGGCATCTGGTCTTTCATGCCTACGAGGCCGTGACCGGGCGTCCGCCGTCGGACAATGCTTTGCGCATCCTCATGGGCTTTGGCTTGACACTGATGCTCTTGCTGATGGTCTTCGCGGTCGGCAACGATCTCTTTTGTCCTTAAGGCGTCCAGCGCCCGAGGTCGGCTTCACGAAACCGCCTGGGCGTGGCCGCAATTCAGTCACAATTCGACACGAGAAAGGCTAAGGCGCGCGGTGGGCGCGTGTTGGCCGGAGAGCGTGACATGCAAACGATGACCCGAGGATACCGAAGCCTGAGCGTCCTGTGGCAGATGCATGGGGACACGGCGGTCATGACAGGCGCGATCGCGGTCGCGTTGGGTCTTGGCGGGGGCCTGCTGTCACTGCTGACGACCGCGCTCTAGAGACGCGTCGGCGCAACGCGCCAGACCGTTCGCCTTCAATCTCCAACATCTTTGCGCACGCCCCGGCTCTCGCCGTTCAGGCGTGCCGATGGCGTTTTGACAACCCCCGCGAAGCCCGGTAGCACCGTGCTAACGTGTCACTTAGGGGGTGTCGATCATGGGCCATGCGAGCGGCAAATCAGGATGGCGGCTCTGGCTGGGCAGAGGCCTCCTTGCCGCAGTGTTGATCCTCGGGGCGCCCGCGCTTTCGCTCGCACAGTCCTTTACGTTCAACACCTTGGACATCCAGGGCACACAGCGTGTCGACGATGCGACTGTGGCCGAAATCGCCGGGATCGCACGCGGCACGGCTGTTGGCGCGGGTCAGATCAACCAGGCGCTGCAGAATCTGCAAAACAGCGGCCTCTTCGAGACAGTCGAGGTCGTGCCCCGCGGCAGCACGCTCGTAATCCGCGTGGAGGAATTCCCGACGATCAACCGCATCGCTTTTGAGGGCAACCGCCGTCTCAGCGATGAGGACCTTCAGACGGTGATCCAATCGCGCGTGCGACGGGTCTACTCGCCCGCTCAGGCGGAGACGGACGCCGCCATCATCACCGAAGGGTACCGACAGCAGGGGCGCATCGCGGCGACGGTTACGCCACGGATCATCCGGCGCACGGACAACCGTGTCGATCTGGTCTTCGAGATTGTCGAAGGGCGTGTGACGGAGGTCGAACGCGTCTCCTTTGTCGGCAATCGCACCTATTCGGAGCGGCGCTTGCGGGGCGTAGTGGAATCGAAACAGGCCGGGATCTTCCGGCAGTTTGTGCGATCCGACACGCTGATCGAAGACCGTATCGCCTTTGATCGGCAGCTGTTGAGCGACTTCTATCAGTCGCGCGGCTTTGTCGATTTTCAGGTGCTGTCGGCCACGCCCCAGATCGACCGCAATCGCGACTCGGTCACGCTCGTCTTTAACATCCGCGAGGGTCAGCAATTCCGCGTCGGCACGGTCGGCGTGACGAGTGATCTGCCCGAGATAGATCCGCAGCCCTATGTGGATGCGCTCAAACTGCGCGAGGGGGTGGTCTATTCGCCGACCTTGGTGGAACGCGACATCGCCCGGCTGGAGCGTTTGGCCGTCCGTGAGGGGAGGGATTTCGTACGCGTTGAGCCGCGCGTGGCCAGAAACGACCGGGATCTGACGCTCGACATCGAGTTCGTGCTGACGCGTGGCCCGCGCGTCTTTGTCGAGCGGATCGACATCGAGGGCAACACCACCACGCTCGACCGGGTCATCCGGCGGCAGTTCAACGTTGTGGAGGGAGACCCGTTCAATCCGCGGGCCATCCGCGCCAGCGCGGAGCGGATTGAAGCGCTCGGCTATTTCACGGCCTCCGACGTGCAGCCGCGCGAGGGAACGGCCCCGGACCAGGTCATCATCGACGTCGATGTCGAAGAACAGCCCACGGGATCGCTCGGCTTTGGCGCAAGTCTCTCGACCAATGCCGGGCTCGGCTTCAGTGTCAGCTTCGCGGAGGCGAATTTCTTGGGCCGCGGTCAGCGGCTTTCCGCCGATCTCAGCGTGACGGAAGACACGTCGAACTTCGGGTTCAACTTTGTCGAACCTGCGTTCCTGGGGCGCGATCTGACCTTTGGCCTGAACGCGTTCTATCGCGAGGCGATCCGGGACAACGCACGCTTCGACACGCGTCGGGCGCTGATCGCGCCGCGCCTTGCGTTCCCGCTGTCGGAGGCGACACGCCTAGAGGTGCGCACGGCGCTCGGGTTTGGGGAGGTGTTCGACGTCGACACCGGCTTTCCCGACTTCTCCGACGATGAGAGCGACAACGGCTCTTCGGCAATCCTGCGCGACGAGGAAGACCTCGGCGGTCTCTACACCTATTCCGTCGGTTACGCGCTCTCCTACGACAGCCGTCGCATCGGCCTCGATCCGACGGCTGGTGTCTCGCTCCGCTTCAGCCAGGACGTCGGCTACCGCAGCGACGACGCGACGTTCGTGCGTTCGGAGATCCAGGCCCGCGCGCGTCGCACCATCTTTAACGAGGATGTGACGCTTCGCGCCGAGTTCGACGCCGGTGCGATCGCCTTCAGCGGCGGCGACAGCCGAGTGACCGACCGCTTCTCACTGTCCAACCGGATGCGCGGTTTTGCACCCAACGGCGTTGGGCCAAGGGATCTTAATGTCGACAACGAGGATGTTCTGGGCGGTAACTTCTTCGCCGTCGCCCGCTTTGAGGCGGATTTCCCGATCGGGATCCCGGAGGAATACGGGATCACCGGCGGTATCTTCTACGACGTCGGCTCGGTCTGGAGCCTCGACAACACCAACGGTGGGCCAACGGGGGAGGACCCGGTCGACGATGACTTCGCCTTGCGTTCTTCGGCCGGGGTCTCACTTTTCTGGGACACGATTCTCGGGCCGCTGCGGTTCAACTTCTCGCGGGCGCTGCAGAAAGAGGATTTCGACGAGGAGCAGAACTTCGAGTTCACTGTCTCGACGCGCTTCTGATGGCGGGTCGGTGGGGCAGCGGTCTGTCTGGACGCGCGCGTCTGGGGGGACGGCCGGCAGTTGTCCTAGCCGTGTGCCTGGTGCTTGCTTGCCTGCGCGCCGAGGTCGTCCATGCACAGGCTCCCCGCCGACGCCCCCGCGAGCCCGCCTCCCGGCTTCGAAGCCCTGGGTGGGATCATCGCGGAGTTTCCGCTGGCGCAACGGCCAAGCCCGGTCGTTACGCTGGACCAGGAGCGCGTTTTTACAGGCTCGCAGTTCGGGCGGCGCGTCGGATCGGCTTTGGCCGAAGCCTCTCGGAGTTTGGCGGCGGAGAACCGCCGGATCGAGGCGGAGCTGACGGCCGAGGAGCGAGACCTGACGGAGCGGCGCCCCAGCCTGCCCATCGAAGAGTTTCGCGCGCTGGCCGCCGCCTTCGACGGCCGCGTCGTGGCCTTGCGCCGGGCACAGGACAGCAAGGCGCTTGCTCTGCAACGGCGCGACGAGGCGGAGCGGCAAGCGTTCTTGCGCGCGGCTCTGCCGATCTTGCGTGAGCTGATCGACGAACTGGGCGCGGTCGCTATTCTCGACACCCGCGCGGTCCTCTTCGCGGCGCAGAGCATTGATGTCACCAACCGCGCCATCGCCCGGATCGACGCGCGCATCGGCGCGGGAGAGGCGCTCTCTCCGCCCGGTCCCATCATCCCGGAGGTGCCGGTCTTGCCCGCTGCACCGCAATCGCAGGAGGGTGACGGCATGGGGCTGAACCTCGACGGCGGGGCATCGGAGGTGCCAACGGGAGAGGGCGCTGCCCCGGGCTCCGAGGGGCAGTAACGGCCTAGCGCTTGCCGCGCCGCAGCTCACGGTGTTAGACGGTCGCGATAGCCGTGAGGCCCCAGCAGACCCCACAAGAGACTTCCGAAAGACTACCATCATGACCGCATCCGACGCCACTGCGCCTGCCGCCGAGAGCCCGATCACCGAGGTCGGATCGGATGTGATCCGAGCCATCCTGCCGCACCGCTACCCGTTCCTTCTGGTCGACAAGGTGCGCGACATCATCCCGGATGTATCGGCGACGGGCATAAAATGCGTGACGGCCAACGAACCACAGTTTACCGGCCATTTCCCGGATGATCCGATCATGCCTGGCGTGCTCATCATCGAGGCGATGGCGCAGACCTGCGGCGTGCTGATGGGGGTCTCGCGGGGGCTCGACACGACGCTAATGATCTATTTCACCACCATCGACAAAGTGAAGTTCCGCCGCACGGTCGTGCCCGGCGACGTTTTGGAGATGAAGGTCGAGATCAAGCGGGGTGGCAGTCGGGTCGGCAAGTTCGAAGGCAAGGCCTACGTGGAGGGTCAACTCGCCGCGCAGGCGGAGTTCACGGCAATGTTGCAGGACAAATCCGACGAGCAGGCCGACGGATGACGATCCATACCGATGCGGAAGTCGACCCGACCGCGCGCGTCGAAGCCGGGGCCAGCATCGCCCGCGGTGCGCGGATCGGTCCGTTTTGCGTCATCGGGGCCGATGTCGATATCGGTCCCGACGTACGCATCCATTCCCATTGTGTGATCACGGGAGTGACGACGATCGGCGAGGGGACGGAGGTGTTTCCCTTCACGGTCCTGGGCGAGGTGCCGCAAGATCTCAAATACAAGGGCGAGAAGACACGGCTGGAGATCGGCGCGCGCAACCGCATCCGCGAACATGTGACGATGAATACCGGCACCGAAGGGGGCGGCGGGGTCACACGCCTGGGCGACGATTGCCTGCTGATGGCGGGTGTTCATGTCGCGCATGATTGCCAGGTCGGAGACCGGGTCATCCTTGTCAACAACGCGGGCCTGGCGGGGCATGCGGTCGTCGAGGATGATGTCATCGTCGGCGGGCTCTCGGGCGTGCACCAGTGGGTGCGTGTGGGGCGCGGCGCGATCATCGGCGCGGTGACAATGGTCGCTCACGATGTGATCCCCTATGGCCTTGTCCAGGCGCCCCGCGGCCGCCTCGATGGCTTGAACCTTGTGGGGCTGAAGCGGCGGGGCGTGTCGCGTGCGGATATTGCCGCGCTGCGCGGCGCATTCGAGACGCTGCGCGACGGCGAGGGATCGTTCCTGGAGCGGACCAGAGCGCTGGCAGACGGCGACGTGGCCAACGCCCATATTCAGGAGATTATCGACTTCGTGACTGGCGCGTCGGACCGGCACTTCCTCACGCCTGTGCGGCAGGACTAGGCCATGGCGGCACCCATTGCTCTGATCGCAGGCGAGGGGGCTTTGCCCGTCCGCCTCCTGCAGGTCTGCGCGGCGCAGGGGCGTCGGGTTATCGTTTGCGGGGTTTTTGGCCATGACCGGGATCTGCCGCGAAACGACATGCCCCTCCGTCTTGAAACGCTCGGCACAACCCTTGATGAGCTCAAGGCCCACGGCGTGGCCGAGGTTTGCTTTTGCGGCGCGGTGCAGCCCCCCCGGATCGACCCCGCGCTGATCGATGCCGCAACGGCACCGCTCGTGGAGCGGATGGTCGGCGCAGTGGCGGCAGGAGGCGATGACGCCGCGTTGCGCATTGCCATCGAGCTCTTTGAAGACGCGGGCTTCTATGTCCGTGCGGCGACGGATCTCGTGCCGGATCTTTTGCCCGCCGAGGGTGTGCCCAGCCAGGCGCGGCCGTCCGATGCCCACGGCGCCGACGCGGGCCGTGCTGCTGCGGTGGTTGCGGGGCTCGGCGCGCTCGACATTGGCCAGGGCTGTGTCGTGCGGCAGGGCCGCGTTCTCGCGGTGGAGGCAGCGCCGGGCACCGATTGGATGTTGCAGAGCCTTGCGGCCCATGCACCTGCGGGTCAGGGAGGCCTGCTCTACAAGGCGCCCAAGCCAGGACAGGATCGCCGTGTGGACCTGCCCGCCATCGGGCCGGCGACCGTGAGGGGCGCGCAGGCCGCTGGCCTTGACGGGATCGCGATTGCGCTTGGTGGCGTCATGGTGCTTGATCTGCCTGCAACCGTGGCGGAAGCTGACGCAGCGGGGCTGTTCCTTTGGATCCGGCGCGGGGCGCAAGACACCGGATGACGCGCGTGTTCTTCATCGCCGGAGAGCCGTCCGGCGACCGATTGGGCGCTGCGTTGATGGCCGGGCTGCGGGAGCTGGAGCCAGGCGTTGTCTTCGCCGGTGTGGGCGGTGGGGGCATGGTCTCGGAGGGGCTAGAGAGCCTCTTTCCCATGTCGGAGCTTTCGATCATGGGTCTGGTGGAGGTCTTGCCGAAGTATCGGCATCTCAAACGTCGGATCGCGGAAACCGCACGAGCGGTGCTGGAGATGGCGCCGGATGTACTTATCACCATCGACAGCCCGGACTTTTGTCTGAGGGTGGCGAAAACGGTGCGGGCAGAGCGTCCGTCTCAGAGGGTCGTGCATTATGTGGCGCCTTCCGTCTGGGCATGGCGGCCGGGACGCGCGGCGAAGATGGCGCCCATCGTAGACCAGGTGCTCGCACTCCTGCCCTTTGAGCCGCCCTATATGGAGGCCGCCGGGATGCGGTGCGACTTCGTGGGGCATCCGGTGGCTGCCGCACCCGTGGCCACCGCGGCGGAGAGACAAGCATTTCGCGACCGTGCGGGCTTGGGAGAGGCGCCCTTTCTCGTCGTCCTGCCCGGATCACGCCAGGGAGAGATCGCGCGGCTCGCGCCGCGCTTTGGGGCGGCGTTGCGGCTCTTGGGTCGTGATCTGCCGGTTGTGGTCCCGACACTGCCCAACCTGGAGGGGCGCCTCTCCGCCGAAGTAGCACGCTGGCCCGGCGCGACGCAGGTGCTCGTGCTCGACGAGGCGGAAAAGCGCGCGGCATTCGGTGCCGCGACGGCGGCGCTCGCGGCGTCCGGCACGGTCAGCCTCGAACTGGCGGCAGCCGGGACGCCGATGGCCATCGCCTACGATGTAAACCCGCTCACCCGGGCCATCGCGGCACGGCTGCTCAAGATCGACACCTTCACGCTTGTGAACCTGATCACCGAGACCCGCACCGTCCCCGAATGTATGGGCAAAGCCTGTACGCCGGACACTATCGCACGGACCCTCGCTGAGGTGCTCGACGCGCCAGGCGTCCAGCAGGCCGCCTTGGCCCAGGCCATGGATCTGCTTGGACGCGGCGCTGAAGCTCCCGGACGCCGCGCGGCACGGGCTGTGCTGGAGGGCCTCGCGGCGCAAGCCCGCGGCTGCTGACCTCTCGCGCTCTGTCATTTTCGGCGATTCAGCGCTCAGGCACGCGAAGGCTTGCGTCGGCCAGGCAGGAAATCCCTGGTCTCTAACGGAGCATTAGGCCGCGCCTCAAGCGGGCGAACACGGCGCGTCAGCGGTGTATCCAGCCGCCGCCAAGGACGCGCGTCCCATCCGTTTCGTAGAGCACACAGGCCTGCCCCGGGCTCACCCCCTCTTCGGCCACGATCAACTCGACCTCGCCCGAGGTCGGTCCGGTCGGGCGCAGGATCGCGTCGCGCGGTGGACGGGTCGAGCGGATCTTCGCAGAGAGATGCCATTCGGGCCGACTGTCGAACGGCGCGTCCCCAAGCCAGTTGACCTCTCGCACCGGGACCGTGCGGGTCGAGAGCGCCTCCTTCGGGCCGACAACGACCCGACGTGCGTCCGCGTCGAGCCGGACGACGTAGAGCGGCTCTGACAGCCCGCCGATCCCCAGGCCGCGACGCTGGCCGATCGTGTAATGAATCACACCGCCATGCTGGCCGAGGACACGTCCGTCGAGATGCACGATCTCACCAGGCTCGCCCGCGCCGGGTCTGAGTTTCTCGATCACGGCGGCATAATCCCCGTTCGGCACGAAACATATGTCCTGGCTGTCGGGCTTGTCGGCTACGACGAGGTCATGCTTGGTCGCCAAGGCGCGGGTCTCTGCTTTGCTCGCGAGATGCCCCAACGGAAACCTGAGGTAGTCGAGCTGTTCTGCCGTGGTCGAAAACAGAAAGTAACTCTGGTCGCGAACCGGATCTGCGGCCATGTGCAGCTCCGCTCCCGCTGCACCCATTCTGCGCTGAATGTAATGCCCCGTTGCCATGCAATCTGCGTCAAGGTCTTTGGCCGTTTCCAGCAGATCCCGGAACTTCACGCGCTCATTGCACCGGATGCACGGCACGGGCGTGGCCCCGCCAAGGTAGCTGTCCGCAAACTCGTCGATCACCGCTTCGCGAAACTGGTTCTCGTAATCGAGGACATAGTGCGGAAACCCCATTTTTTCCGCAACACGGCGCGCATCGTGGATGTCGCGCCCGGCGCAGCACGCGCCCTTCTTGGCCAGAGCGGCACCGTGATCATAGAGCTGCAAGGTCACCCCAACGACGTCGTAGCCGTTGCGCGCGAGCTCAGCCGCAACAACGGAGCTATCCACCCCGCCGGACATTGCCACGACGACCCGTGTTTCCGAAGGCGCTTTGGCGAAGCCAAGCGAGTTAAGTGACACGTCGCGATCAAGCGCCATTGGACACACCATGGGAGGGTAAAGCGCGCGCTCAGGCGCGGGAGGGTGAAATATAGGAAAATTGCTCGGACTCTCAAGGCCGGACTTCATCACTCCTTAAGCGGCATCTGAGAGATATCAACCCCGCGAGTTGGGAGAGCGCGTGATGTTTATCAAGAAGATCGATGGCCCCCGAGCTGTCACATTACCCGACGGTTCGATCATGACGCGGGCAGACCTTCCCCCGAAAGACACGAGCCGCTGGGTTGCCAGCCGCAAGGCGGCGGTCGTGCGCGCTGTGCGGTACGGTCTGATGTCGATTGAGGAAGCCAAGGACCGTTACGGCCTTTCCGACGAAGAGTTGGAGAGTTGGGAAAGCGCCGTTTCGGAACATGGCGAACAGGCTCTCAAAGCCACAGCCCTTCAAAGATATCGGCAGGCAGGTCAAACGCCTGAGTAACTCGAATGTGTGTCATTTCGTCGCATTTTTATCGGATCAGTAGGTGAACGTGGAAACCTGTGCAACCTTTGGTTGTAAGTAACTGAGTGCAGGTCTGTAGTAACGGGCAATTAACCATTTGCGGTGATTGTGTCGATCAACGAGGTTCATTGGAGATAATTTGCGATGCGCGTTCTTCTCGTAGAGGATGACCCAGCTACGTCGAAAAGCATCGAGATGATGCTGACCCACGCCAACCTAAACGTTTACACGACGGATCTTGGGGAGGAAGGGATCGACCTCGCGAAGCTCTATGACTACGATCTCATCCTGCTCGATCTCGGCTTGCCCGATATGACGGGTCATGAAGTGCTCCGGAACTTGCGTCTTGCTCGGATCGAAACGCCGATCCTCATCTTGTCCGGGGCGGATGATACGGACAACAAAATCAAGGGGTTCGGTTTCGGCGCAGATGATTATCTGACGAAACCCTTCCACCGCGAAGAGCTTGTCGCACGTATCCATGCGATCATCCGCCGGTCAAAAGGCCATGCGCAATCTATCATTCGGACCGGCAAGGTGGTGGTCAACCTTGATGCCAAGACCGTCGAAGTAGACGGGCGTGCCGTTCATTTGACGGGCAAGGAATACCAGATGCTGGAGCTTCTTTCGTTACGCAAGGGCACAACTCTGACGAAGGAGATGTTTCTAAACCATCTCTATGGCGGGATGGATGAGCCGGAGCTCAAGATCATCGACGTCTTCATCTGCAAACTACGCAAGAAGCTCTCCGCCGCGACGAGTGGCGAAAATTACATCGAAACCTTGTGGGGCAGGGGATACGTTCTACGCGATCCAGAGCCTGAAATTGCCACCCAGTCACAGATTGCAATGGGCG
>JBCCYI010000095.1:0-15782 GCA_039189975.1 Pseudomonadota bacterium | reverse complement strand
GTCAGGTGCTGGATCAACGGCTCGCCATAGACGCGCATGCCCTTTTGCCGGGCCCGCCGGATGGCCTCATGCGCCTGCTCGCAGGAGACATGCACGATGTAGAGCGGCACGCCCGCCGCATCGGCGATCATGATCGCGCGGTTCGCCGCCTCACCCTCCACCTCGGGGGGGCGTGAATAGGCGTGGCCCTCGGGGCCCGTCACGCCCTCGGCCATGTATTTCTGTTGCAGTTCCTGGACGATATCGCCGTTCTCGGCATGCACGAGCGGCATCGCGCCAAGCTCCGCGCAGCGCTTGAAGGACGCGTACATCTCGTCGTCCTCGATCATCAGCGCGCCCTTGTAGGCCATGAAGTGCTTGAAGGTGTTGATCCCCCGCTCCTTAACGACCTTCTCCATGTCCTCGAAGATCTGCTGCGACCAGCCGGTGATCGCCATGTGATACGAGATGTCGACGCAGATCTGATCCTTGGACTTGCGGTCCCACTCATCCACGGCATCGAGGAGCGAGCCGTCCCCCGGCAGGCAGAAATCGACGAGCATCGTCGTGCCCCCGGCCGCCGCCGCGAACGTACCGGATTCGAAGGTCTCTGCGGCGGTCGTGCCCATGAAGGGCATTTCGAGATGCGTGTGCGGGTCGATCCCGCCGGGGATGACATAGGCCTCGGAGGCGTCGATCACCTCGTCGCCCGTCAGGTTCTCGCCCAAGGCGGCGATCTTTTCGCCCTCGATCAGCACATCGGCCGTCCACTGCCGATCCGCCGTCACCACGGTCCCGCCCTTGATCACTTTCGACATGGTCTTGTCCCCGCTGCGGCGAGGCGCGCTGTCGCCTCGTCCATTTGGTCAAATTTCTACGGCAGCGTGGCAAGTTTGGGGGGCCGGTTCAAGCGAAATGGCCACGCCCCGCGCCGCCCGCGCCAAGATGCACAGGACCTCAGCAGGTCAGGTAGCCGGCAGCCAGTTCGCGGGCCTTGAAGATGAACTTGATATCGCTCGTCTGTGCAAACCGGCAGACTTCGGCCATGTCGATCCCCGTCTCCGGATATTCCGCCGCGAGCACGTCCTTGCCCGCCGCCAGGTAGGGCCCGTACATGTCGCAAAAGTCCCACTGGAAGCACGCCTCGACAATGGCGAAATCGAAGAGCCCGTGCAGCTCGTCAACAAACTCCGGCGCGTTCTTTTGCGCAACTTCGAGGCCCTGGCTGCGGGCATATTCCGCGATGGCGGTGATGTAGGCGATCTGATCGGCGCGGGTGAGCGGAAAGCCCGTGTCGTTGTCCCAGGTGCTCATATTGTCCGGCTCGATCGCGTCGAAGCCGCGGGCGGCGCAGTCATCGATGCGCGCCTGCATGATCGGCATCACCACGTCGAGCGCGCGGATGTCGATGTATTTCTCGTCCGGCCAGCCGTAGTAATCCGCGCCCAGAACGGCGGCGGGGAAGGTCTCGTAATCGTCGCGAAAGTTCTCGGCCGAGCCGATCGACACGTAGCACACCGTCTTGACGTAGCGCGCCTTAAGATCGGCGATGTCCCACGGGGTCGTCTCCATCAGGTCCATCACGAGCACCTCGACATCCACCGAGTAATCGACGGGGCTGTCGAGCTGCCAATCCCAATAGGCGCCGGTTGACTTGACTTCCGCTTCCAAAACGCCGGGCGACAAGGTGAACATCGCCCCGTAGAGCGCTGCAAAAACGAGCTTATTCACGGGCAGGTACCTCCGGCGCGCATTGGATCGTGCGATCTCCGCTGAGAAACGCTCCGCGGAGTGTACAGACGGCGAAGTCCCCCGTCTGCGTATTCATTCGAATGACGGAATTGTCGTCCAGGACGCGAAAGCTGTAGCGGTGGCCAAGCCAGCTTAGCCAGCCATGGGCGAGGATCGCCGCCGCGACGGCCAGGGTCGCCCACACCAGCGCGCCCGTGGGTTTCACTCCACGATCTCCGCCGTTTCCACCACGGCATGGAAGAGCACATTGGTCCCCTTCTCCGCCCATTCGGGTGTGATCTCTTCGCCTTCATTGTGCGACAGCCCGTCGACGCAGGGACACATGACCATCGCCGTCGGCGCAACGCGGTTGATCCAGCAGGCATCGTGGCCCGCCCCCGACACGAGGTCGCGATGGCTGTAGCCCAGCCGCTCCGCGGCCGCCCGCACTGCTCCGACACAACCGTCGTCAAAGGTCACCGGATCGAAGTGGCCGACTGGCTCGATGGAGAGGCCAAGCCCCAGCTCCTCAGCGATCTTGCCCGCCTCCGCCTCGATCTGCGTGCGCATCGACGTGAGCTTTTCGAGGTCGGGCGAGCGGATGTCGATGGTGAAGACGGTCTTGCCCGGGATCACGTTGCGCGAATTGGGGTAGACGTTCGCCTGCCCGACCGCACCGACCGCGTCGGGCTGGTGCGCCATCGCGATCCGGTGCACCGCTTCCGTGACCCGTGCCATTCCGAGCCCGGCGTTGACGCGCATGTTCATCGGCGTGGAGCCGGTGTGGGCGTCCTTGCCCGTCAGCGTCACCTCCAGCCACCAAAGACCCTGGCCATGCGTGACCACGCCGATTTCCTTTTCCTCGGCCTCCAGGATCGGCCCCTGTTCGATGTGCAGCTCGAAGAAGGCATGCATCTTGCGGTCGCCAACCGTCTCTTCGCCCTTCCAGCCGATCCGCTCCAGCTCCTCGCCAAAGCGCTTGCCCTCGGCATCTTCGCGCGCATAGGCCCAGTCGAGGTCGTGGATACCGGCGAAAACGCCCGAGGCCAGCATGGCCGGGGCGTAGCGCGCGCCCTCTTCGTTGGTCCAGTTGGTCACAACAATCGGGTGCTTCGTCTTGATGCCGAGGTCGTTAAGCGAGCGCAGGATCTCAAGCCCCCCGAGCACGCCCAGAACGCCGTCGTACTTGCCGCCCGTCGGCTGCGTGTCGAGATGGGATCCGACGTAGACCGGCAGCGCGTCCGGGTCCGTCCCCTCGCGGCGGGCGAACATGGTCCCCATCTGATCGACGCCCATCGTGCAGCCCGCCGCGTCGCACCAGCTCTGAAACAGCGCGCGCCCCTCGGCGTCGGCGTCCGTCACGGTTTGCCGATTGTTGCCGCCCGCGATCCCGGGGCCGATCTTGGCCATCTCCATCAGGCTGTCCCACAGGCGGGTGCCGTCAATCTTCAGGTTCTCTCCGGGTGCGGGCATGGGGCCTCCTCTGTGTCTGGCGTCGGGCGTGGTGTGCGTCGCGCGGCGACGACGTCGTGCCCCTCCTCCCCCGGCGCCAGGCTCGACAGCGCGTGCCGCGCCACCCATCCCGTGCGGTCCACTGGGTCGGCCACGAAGGCGCCGACCACATCGTACCAGGATGCGCCAACGAAAAGAGACCGATAGGCCGTGGCCGCTCGCTCCGACAAGTGCGCGAAGAGTAGCGGGTCATCGGCCAGCCGCAAGAGACATGCCGCCAGCGCGGCCGGGTTTGAGGGTGCGGCGAATAGGCAATCCTGCCCGTCGCGGAAGCGCGCCGTGTAGGCCGGGTGCGCCGAGGCGACGACCGGCAGCCGCATCGCCAGCCCCTCGACCAGCGCGTTGGGCAGCCCTTCGGCGTAGTCGAGCCGGGAGGGGATGCAGGCGATGTCCGCCGCCGCCATCCGCGCGCGCACCTCCGCCTTAGGCAGCGGGCCGGTGACTTGGAGCGTCTGTGGTGACGATTGCGCGCGGGCCGCAAGCGCCGGGCGCAGCGGACCGTCGCCGATGAGCGTCAGGCGCAGCCGCGGCTGTCCCGCGTTGACGCAGGCGACCGCATCGGCAAGGTCGCCCGCCCCCTTCGCCTCGGACAAGGTCCCGACAAAGAGCACCTCCGGCAGCCGGTCTTGTGGCAGGCTGCGCGTCGTCTCGCGGATCGCCAGCCGGGTCCATTCCCAGGGCACGGCCCGCTCCAGCGGCAGGCCCAGCACCCGGTGCAGCGACAGGGTTGCGCCGAGCGAATGGTTGCCCATCGCCACCAAGGCGGGCCGCCGCGCCACCCGCCGCAGCGCCGTGTTGAGCCGCAGCCGCTGTATGCCCGACCGCCGCAGAAGCTCCGCCGGTTCCACTGGCGCGAAGGTATCGGCCAGGCAGGGGAACGTGGGGCAACCGCGCGCCGTCGCCGCGTCAATGAGCCCGACATTCGGGCTGCGCGGCAACGCCATGTCCGGCGCCACCTCGGCCACGAGCCTGCGCCCGAAGCCCCGGCTGTGGAATTCTGGCGGCGGCACGGCGATGCTCGTCAGCCCCGGGGCAAGCTCCTGCGTCCGGGGGCCGCCCTCCGGCCCGGACAGATGCGCCACGGTCACCGGACAGGTCCGCGCGATCTCCGCCACAAAGTCTACCGAGCGGCGCTGGTCGTGATACGTCTCCGCGCCGCCTTCCGCGAACCGCTCAAACGCCGTGCGGTAGTCGCCCGTCTGATAGATCAGCAGCCCCGGCACGGCGCGCGCTTAGTCGATGCGGTGCAGGACGTCGCGCAGCGTGCCGAAGAGCTGGTCGATCTGGGCCTTCTCGATGATGAGCGGCGGCGACATGGCGATGATGTCCCCCGTCGTGCGGATCAGGATGCCGCTCTCGTAAGCATCGAGGAAGGCGGAGAAGGCGCGCTTCGTCGGCTCGCCCGCGATCGGCTCCAGCTCGACCGCGCCGATGAGGCCCATGTTGCGGATGTCGATCACATGCGGGCAATCGCGCAGGCTGTGGAGCCCCTCCTCCCAGTAGTCGGCGAGATCGGCGGCGCGCTGGAAAAGACCGTCCTCACGGTAGGTCTCCAGCGTCGCGAGCCCCGCCGCCGAGGCGATGGGGTTGCCCGAATAGGTGTAGCCGTGGAAGAGCTCAATGAGGTGCTCGGGCCCCTGCATGAACGCGTCGTGGATCGCCCCGGTCGCCAGCACCGCCCCCATGGGGATGACGCCGTTGGTCAGGCCCTTGGCGCAGGTGATCATGTCCGGCATGACGCCGAAATGCTCCGCCGCGAAGCTGGCGCCGAGCCGGCCGAACCCGGTGATCACCTCGTCGAAGATCAGCAGGATCCCGTGGCGCGTGCAGATCTCGCGCAGCCGCTGCAGGTAGCCCTTGGGCGGCAGCAGCACGCCGGTCGACCCCGCCATCGGCTCGACGATCACGGCCGCCACCGTCTCCGCCCCGTGCAGCGCGACGATCCGATCCAGCTCGTCGGCCAGATGCGCGCCATGCTCCGGCTGGCCCCGGCTGAACGCGTTCTCCACCGGCAGATGCGTGTGCGGCAGGTGGTCGACCCCCGTCAGCAGCGTGCCAAAGACCTTGCGGTTGTTGACGATCCCGCCGACGGAGATGCCGCCGAAGTTCACCCCGTGGTAGCCGCGCTCCCGCCCGACGAGCCGCGTGCGCGCGCCGTCGCCGCGGGCCCGGTGATAGGCGAGAGCGATTTTGAGCGCGGATTCAACGGCTTCCGAGCCGGAGTTCGTGAAAAACACGTGTTCGAAGGGCTCCGGTGCCATGTCGCGCAGGCTGCTGGCCAGCTTAAACGCCTTGGGGTGGCCCATCTGGAACGCGGGCGCATAGTCCAACTCTTCGGCCTGGCGCTGGATCGCCTCGACGATCCTGGGCCGCTTGTGGCCCGCGTTGCAGCACCACAGCCCCGCCGTCCCATCGAGCACCTGCCGCCCGTCCGACGTGGTGTAGTGCATGCCCTCGGCCGCGACCATCATCCGCGGGGCGGACTTGAACTGACGGTTCGCGGTAAAGGGCATCCAGAACGCGGACAGGTCGTTCGGGGCGGGGCGACGATCGAGGGCCATGGCACACTCCGGGGCTAAGACGCGCTCTCGCGCTTGGGTTGGATCGGGGCTATCTTCGCGCGAAACGCTACACGCAGCCGCGCCGGGTCACAAGCGAGGCGCGTCACGGAAAGGGCTACCATGGACAGCGCTCCTCCCGCCAAACCTGCGCCAAGCGCAGAAACGAAGACGGACGCAAGGACCAGCGCGAGATCGGGCGCAAAAACGGGCGCAAAAACGGAAACCCGGATCCAGACACGCAACCGCGCGGCGATCCTCGAAGCCGCGCTCACGGTCTTCTCCGAGCATGGGTTTCGCGGCGCCACGCTCGATGAGATTGCCACCGCCTCCGGCCTCTCCAAGCCGAACCTGCTCTACTACTTCCCCAGCAAAGCCGCGATCTACGCCGCCCTCCTCGACGGGTTGCTCGACAAGTGGCTGGCTCCCTTGCGCGAGATCGACGCGGAGGGCGATCCCTTGACCGAACTGCGCCGCTACCTTGGCCGCAAGCTCGACATGAGCCGCGCGATGCCGCGCGAGAGCCGGCTCTTTGCCAATGAGGTCATGGGAGGTGCGGGGGTGATCGGCCCGACCTTGGGCGAGGATCTGCGCCGCCTTGTGGACGACAAGGCCGCCATCATCGCCGGGTGGGCCTCGGACGGTCGGATCGCGCCGGTTGACCCGCACCATCTGATCTTCGCGATGTGGGCCGTCACCCAGCACTACGCCGATTTCGACGCCCAGGTCACCGCCGTCCTCGGCCCGAGGGCAGAGACCCGTTTCGCCGACGCCGCCGCCACCCTCGAACGGCTGCTCATCGACGGGCTCGCCCCCCGCTAGCGCGCTACGAGTTTGGTTGAGACATCGGGCATTGCCCTCGGCGGCCGACCGAAGGGAGAGACGGCCGAAATGCTGGTTGATGTGGCCACGAAACGAGACGGCACGCTCACGTCGCCAGCAGAACGCCAGGCGTTGACGGCCGGTGGGTAAGCGAAGCCCGGGAGGCCGCAGCAAATTCAGAGGCCAAGGCGCGCCGCCGAGCTTGTTTTACGTCCGGTGACACGTCAACCGGACGCCGAGCCCCTCTCACCTATTCTGCGGCCTCTTTCGGCGTAGCAGGGTTGTTGGGATGGGCCGTCCAGTCCGCATGGTCGTCAGATACTGTGAGCCCTGTCCGGGGATCGACCGTGCCCGCCTCCAGTCGCTCCATCGTGATGCAGGCCTCCACCGGGCAGACGTCGACGCAGAGGTTGCAGGCCACGCATTCCGCGTCGATCACCTCAAAGACCCTCTCGGCGCTCATCGAGATTGCCTGGTGGCTGGTGTCCTCGCAGGCGGCATAGCAGCGCCCGCATTTGATGCAGCTCTCCTGGTCAATCCGCGCCTTGGTGACGTAGTTGAGGTTGAGGTACTGCCAATCGGTCACGTTCGGCACCGCGCGGCCCGAGACGGCATCGACGGACGTGTACCCCTTCTCGTCCATCCAGCCCGAAAGCCCCGCCTTCATCTCCTCGACGATCTTGAACCCATAGGTCATCGCCGCCGTGCAGACCTGCACATTGCCCGCGCCGAGCGCGAGGAACTCCGCCGCGTCGCGCCACGTCGTCACCCCGCCGATGCCGGAAATCGGCAGCCCGGCCGTGTCAGGGTCGCGCGCGATCTCGGCCACCATGTTGAGCGCCAGCGGCTTCACCGCGGGGCCGCAATAGCCGCCGTGGGTGCCTTTGCCGTCGATCATCGGCTCGGGCGACATCGTGTCGAGGTTTACGCTCGTGATCGAGTTCACCGTGTTGATGAGCGACACCGCGTCCGCCCCGCCCGCTTTGGCGGCGCGCGCAGGGTAGCGGATGTCGGTGATGTTGGGCGTAAGCTTCACGATCACGGGCATGCGGGTGTTCTGCTTGCACCAGCGCGTCACCATCTCGATGTACTCGGGCACCTGGCCCACGGCCGAGCCCATGCCGCGCTCGCTCATCCCGTGCGGGCAGCCGAAGTTCAGCTCGATCCCGTCCGCGCCCGTTTCCTCGACGAGCGGCAGGATCGCCTTCCACGCCTGCTCCTCACAGGGCACCATCAGCGACACGACCATCGCGCGATCGGGGTAGTCGCGCTTCACCGCCTTGATTTCGCGCAGATTCACGTCGAGCGGACGGTCTGTGATCAACTCGATATTGTTGATCCCCAGCACCCGCCGGTCGGCGCCGTAGACCACGCCATAGCGCGGCCCGTTGACGTTGACGACGGGTGGGCCCGCCTCCCCTAGCGTCTTCCAGACGACACCGCCCCAGCCCGCCTCGAAGGCGCGGCGCACGTTGTACTCCTTGTCCGTCGGCGGCGCGGAGGCCAGCCAAAACGGGTTGGGAGACTTGATCCCCACGAAGTCGGACGTCAGATCAGACATGCTCTTTCTCCCTCACTCGGCGGCAAGCCGCGCGGCGCCCATCAGCGTTGCGTGAATGTCCTCGGCGGCATCACGCCCCTCGGCAACGGCGGTCACCGTCAGATCGTCGCCGCCCGTAGCACAATCGCCCCCGGCCCAGACCCCGGCGCGACTGGTGCGGCCCGGTCCCGTCACGGCGATCTTGCCGCTCTCGACATGCACGTCCTCCGGCGCGCCCGCTAGCCTCTGTCCGATCGCCTTGAAGACCTGGTCCGCCTTCAGCCGGAACGTCTCTTGCGTGGTGCGCAGCCCCTCGGGCCCCTCCTCGGTATAGGCGAACTCGACCGCGTCGAGGTGATCGCCCCCCAGGATCCGCACCGGAGCCGCCCCGGTGACGATCCGCACGCCCTTGGAGGCGGCGAGGTCCTGCTCGTGGGTCGAGGCGGACATCCGGTCCTGCCCGCGCCGATAGACGATGGTGACGTTCTCGGCACCGAGGAGCTTGGACTGCACGGCGGCGTCCACCGCCGTCATCCCACCGCCGATCACGACGACATCGCGCCCCACCGCGACCTTCGACAGGTCGGGCGCCTGGCGCAACGCGGCAATGAAGTCGACCGCATCCTCGACATGGGCATGGGCCTCGCCCTCCGCGCGCAGCGCATTCACCCCTGCGAGACCAATTGCAAGAAAGACGGCGTCGTACTCCGATTGCAGCGCCTCCAGCGACAGCTCCCGCCCAAGCCGCTGCTGCGTCTTCAGACTGATCCCACCGATCTTCATCAGCCACGCGACCTCGTCTTCCGCAAAGCCGTCGACCGTCTTGTAGGCTGCTATTCCGTACTCATTGAGCCCGCCAGCTTTCTCGTGCGCGTCAAGCAGCGCGACGTCATGGCCGTGCATCGCCAGGCGATGCGCGCAGGCAAGCCCCGCAGGGCCCGCTCCGACAACGGCAACGCGCTTGCCGGTGGTGGCTGCGCGTTCAAACGGATGCGCGCCCCCGGCCATTACCGTATCGGTCGCGTAGCGCTGGAGCCGTCCGATTTCGACAGGCTTGCCCTCCGCGGCCTCGCGCACGCAAGCCTCTTCGCAGAGCGTCTCGGTCGGGCAGACACGGGCGCACATACCGCCCAGAATGTTCTGCTCAAAGATCGTTCGGGCCGCGCCCTCCGGCTGGCCGGTCTGGATCTGACGAATAAAGAGCGGAATGTCGATCGCCGTCGGACAGGCCATGATGCAGGGCGCATCATGGCAAAAGTAGCACCGGTCCGCGGCGACACGGGCCTCATGGCTGTCGAATGGCGGGGCGACGTCATCGAAATTGGCGGAATAGGCGTCCACGTCGAGACGCGCGGCCGCCACACCGGGTGTGCGGGGCGAATTGGGCATCGAGGCTGGCCTCCCTGGCTGGCGCACTGAATCCACAGCACGCTGCCACAAATCCGGTTTTTGACCAAAGAGAAAATTTTTCGCGGCTGCGCGCTGTGCTCTGGCCGCCTGATTTGCCTTGCCATTGCGCGTTCTGCTCGCCACATGGGCAAGACAAAAGCGCTGCGGAGCAAGCCCGCGGCGGCTTTTCTCCGGGTCAGGCATCCGCTAGAGGGGAGCAGCAACACAGCAAATGGGGGCAGGCATGGCAGAAGGTTCCGGGACAGAGGGTTCGGACGACCGTCAGCAGCGCGATATCGCCTTCATCCGCGCCTTGGCCGAGCTTCTGCGCGAGAACGATCTCACCGAGCTGCAGGTCAAACGCGACTACGGCGAGGAAGAAACGCTCAACGTCCGTGTCTCCCGTCAGATGATGGCCGCGCCTGCCCCCGTCGCAACGGCCGTCAACGTGCCCGCGGTGGCGCCCGCGCCGGCCCCGGCGGCGGAAGCTGCGGCGCCTGCCCCAACGGTCGAAGATCCGGCACAATTGCCCGGCGCAGTCACCTCTCCGATGGTCGGCACGATCTACCTTGCACCGGAGCCCGGCGCGTCGAACTTCGTGTCGGTGGGCGACACGGTGAGCGAAGGGCAGACGCTGCTCATCGTCGAAGCCATGAAGACGATGAACCAGATCCCCGCCCCGCGCGCGGGCAAGATCGCCCGGATTCTCGTGGAGAACGGGGCACCGGTCGAGTTTGGCGCGCCGCTGATGATCGTCGAGTGATGGTCAGCAAGGTCCTGATCGCCAACCGCGGGGAGATCGCGCTGCGCGTGATTCGTGCCTGCCGGGAAATGGGCATCGCCTCCGTCGCCGTGCACTCGACCGCTGATTCCGATGCCATGCATGTCCGGCTCGCGGACGAGACAGTGTGCATCGGCCCGCCCGCCGCAGCGCGAAGCTATCTGTCGGTCCCAGCGATCATCTCTGCCTGCGAGATCACCGGCGCAGATGCGATCCACCCGGGCTACGGCTTTCTTTCGGAGAACGCGGATTTCGTGCAGGTCGTCGAGGATCACGGTATCACGTTCATCGGCCCCACGGCCGAGCACATCCGCATGATGGGCGACAAAATCACCGCCAAACAGACGATGATCGACCTCGGAGTGCCCTGCGTGCCAGGCTCCGACGGCGGCGTGCCCGACCTCGCAACCGCGCGCAAAGTAGCCGAAGAGATCGGTTATCCTGTGCTCGTCAAGGCCACGGCGGGCGGCGGCGGGCGGGGCATGAAGCTCGCACAGGACCCGGCTGGATTCGACGCCGCGTTCTCAACTGCCCGGTCCGAGGCCAAGGCGGCCTTTGGCAACGACGAGGTCTATCTTGAAAAGTACCTCGGCCAGCCGCGCCACATCGAGATCCAGATCTTTGGCGATGGCAAAGGCGGCGCGGTGCACCTCGGCGAGCGGGATTGCTCGCTCCAGCGGCGCCACCAAAAGGTGCTGGAGGAGGCCCCCGGGCCTACGATCGACGCGGAGACGCGCGCCCGCATCGGGCAGACCTGTGCCGAGGCCGTAGCCCGCATCGGCTACCGCGGCGCGGGCACGATCGAGTTTCTCTAAGAGAACGGCGCGTTCTACTTCATCGAGATGAACACGCGCTTGCAGGTCGAGCACCCCGTCACGGAGGCGATCTTTGGCGTGGACCTCGTGCGCGAGCAGATCCGCGTCGCTCAGGGACTGCCCCTCTCGTTCACGCAGGACGAGCTGACCGTGAACGGCCACGCCATCGAGGTGCGGCTCAACGCGGAAAAGGTGCCACAGTTCGCCCCCTCCCCCGGCTGCGTGACGACCTATCACGCGCCTGGCGGGCTCGGTGTGCGCATGGATTCCGCACTCTACTCCGGCTACGTCATCCCCCCGCATTACGACAGTCTCATCGGCAAGCTCATCGTGCACGGCCGCTCCCGCGAGGAGGCTCTCGCCCGGCTGCACCGCGCGCTGATCGAGCTGGTCATCGACGGGGTCGACACGACCATTCCGCTCTTCGACGCCCTGCTGGAGGAGCCGCAAATCCTATCCGGCGACTACGACATCCATTGGTTGGAGAAATGGTTGGGGCGCGCGTAGCGCACGTCAGAACCAGGCCCGCCGCGTACCGCGCCAATGTGCCTGCGCCCGGACTGCGCGACCGGTTCGACCCGTCCCCCAGGGTGTCGCAGCCAGAGACGATCTGAATAGGATCTTAGCGACTTTTGCCGCAACACTTGTCATTTGCCCTCGTGGATGCAGTCTGCGCTGGTGCATTTTGCCTTTCGAAAGCTCACCTTTGTCCACCGACGACCCGCTCACCCCAGAGACGCTGCTCCGCGCCTACGCCATCGGCGTCTTTCCGATGGCCGAGGATCGCGACAGCACGGATATCTTCTGGGTCGATCCGCGGCGCCGTGGGATTCTCCCTCTCGATGGCTTCCATATCTCGCGTTCGTTGCGTCGCCGGCTGCGCCAGCACCCGTTCGAGATCAGCACCGACACCGACTTTGACGGCGTCGTCGGCGGCTGTGCCGACCGGCCAGAAACATGGATCAACGCGCAGATCACCGATCTCTATAGCGCCCTTTTTGAAATGGGCTTCGCGCATTCCCTCGAAATCTGGGACGGAACGGAGCTTGCTGGCGGTGTCTATGGCGTAGCGCTCGGCGGCGCATTCTTCGGCGAAAGCATGTTTTCGCGCCGCAGGGACGCGTCCAAGATCGCGCTGGCCTATCTGGTCGACCGTTTGCGCCTCGCCGGCTTTTCCCTCTTTGACACACAATTCGTCACCGACCACCTGCGCTCACTTGGTGGCCAGGAGATCAGCCGCGCTCAGTACCATCGGCGGCTCAACACCGCACTGACCCAAGCGGCTGATTTCGCCGCGCCGGGTCCGGCGCCCGCCCCTCAGGATCTCTTGCAGCGCAGCACCCAAAGGTCGTAGCGCGGGTGGTCCATCGCGTGGAGCGCCGGCGACGACGCCAGCATCCAGCCCGAAAACGCAGGGCGTCCCAGATCCGGATCGCGCACTTCGAGCCAAGCATAGGCTTCGGAACTCGGGTCATCGGTCGGAAACCGGCAGTCGCCCAGGACGATCTGGAGCTTGCCATAGGTCGTGCTCTGGCCGCGGACAAGCTCGATGTCCTGCGTCTCGCCCGACAGCTTGTCGAGCGCTCGCAACACCGCAGCAGGGGCCGACGACACGCTTTCCGCCCCGGCGGCCTGGCCGACCAGAGAACAACACAGCAGAGCACTGAGGAGCCGCGGCAAAGGGGGTCACTCCGACGTTGCGTTCGCGATCACCTGGGCCAACAGGCTGATCAGGCTGCGCGCGCCTTGTGTTTGTGGGAACGCGTCCCCTGGCGCAAGCTCGAACGGGGAGTCACCCGGCAGAATCTCGACATAGGTGCCGCCCAGGAGCCCCTCCGTCGAGATCGCGACGCTGCTGTCCTCCGGCACCCGCACATCGCGCTTTATCGCGAAGGCGAGGTCCGCGCGGTAGGTGTCCGGGTTGAGGCTCAACGCTGTAACATGCCCCACTCGTAGGCCCGCCAGGCGTACATCCGTACCAACGCCGACCCCCTGCGCGGAGCGGAAGCTGCCCATGAGGGGATAGACCTCGCCGCTGCCACGGGCCACGCCCGAGACCGACGCGGCATAGACGGCGAACACGGCGGCCACGGCGATCGTAATCCCACCGGCTGCCAGCTCCACCGGGTTCTCGGCCATTCCAACGTGCTCCCTTGTCCCTGCTGTGCGGCGCCGTTTGGCTCAACTTGCCCCGCACCTGCAGCCAGCTCAAACCGGCGCCCACGCGCCGAGAGCCGCGTGTGCCGTTCACGTCAGTCGGGCGACCAGGCGTCGTAATCGTTCCGCTCAACAGGCGCCGGGCGGCGGATAGACCCCGGGGGCGCGTAGGCCATCGTCGTGCCCGTCAGGTTCTCCTGATGGGGCGCCTCCCAGGGTTTGCGCGCGAGCGGACGCTCGGTCGGCGGCTCGGCGAAGGTGTGATGCAACCAACCGTGCCACTCGGGCGACACGCGGCTCGCCTCAGCCTCGCCGTTGTAGATCACCCAGCGGCGGCGACCATCAGCGGTTTGGTAAAAGACGTTGCCCTGCGCGTCCTCGCCCACTCTCTGGCCGTGGCGGGACGTGAAGATTTGGGTGCCGATCGTCTGCCCGTTCCACCACGTCACGGCGCGCGTCAGTGTGTCGAGTAGGCCCATCTCATCGCTCCAACAATGCAATGCACCTATGACGTAGTGCGCCCCCCGCGTCCAGCGGCAGGGAGACGCGCCGCTGCGAAGTTTTCAATTGCGCCGGATTGCGCAACTGCCTTATTTCGCGGCATGCTGATCGATATCAAGCGCAAGACGATCTTTGTCGCCGGGCTGAAAACCGCTTCGACGAGCATCGAGCACCTGCTCTCTCCCCATGCCGACATTCGTCTGACGCGATCAGAATGGGGCAAGCACGACTCGGTGGCGCAAATCCAAGCCAAGTTCGATTGGCTCTTTCTCGAAGAGCCCTGGGAGACCTTCTTTGCCTGGGCCGTGATCCGTGACCCCATCGATATGATGCGCAGCCTCTACTGGTCGCACAAGCGCGAGGATTTTGCAGCCGAGCCAACCCTCTACACCGGTGGTATGGATTTCGACACATTCCTCGATGAATGGACCGAGTTGAACTCCGACCAATGCCGCCCCCAGAGCGACCGGTTTATGACCGCGCAGGGTCGGTACGGCCTCGATCTCTTGCTGCCCTACGACATGCTGCACGACGCCCTACCGCTCGTTGCCCCGCGATACGGCCTACGGGAGATCCTCCTACCGCGGATGAACGTCAGTGCGCAGGTGGCCGAGAGCGCAGACGCTCCGGATCGTACGGAGGCCACGTCCGGCACGGTCGGGCACTCCGATACGTCGCGTGGTTGCCCTGACCAGGAGGTCACAAAGCGTATCGAAGCGCGGTTCCACCGAGACGTTGCCCTGCTCAAGCATGCGCGCAACCACGTCACCCATCTTCTCGACAAGATGGCGGAGGACATGGAGACGAACCGCGACGCGCCCGAAGGTCCATAGCGCCCGCCAACTCACCCTTCCTGGAGCGGCGATACGCGATCCACGTCTCGGATCGTGTCTGCTCAGGGGAAGCGGGCGCTATCAGCTCGCCGTTGCATTTCCTGCGTTTTGATCGGCGTAGATCAGCAGCGGCGCAGCATCTGTCAGAACGACCTCGTCGTTGACAACCACTTCATCCACCCCTTCCATGGAAGGCAGGTCGAACATCGTATCGAGCAGGATATTCTCCATGATCGAGCGCAGCCCCCGTGCGCCGGTCTTGCGCTCGATGGCTTTGTTGGCGATGGCCGAGAGCGCGTCTTCCGTGAACGTCAACTTGGCGTCTTCCAGCTCGAAGAGCCGTTGATACTGCTTGACGATCGCATTCTTGGGCTCGGTCAGGATCGTCACCAGCGCCGCTTCGTCGAGATTCTCCAGCGTGGCAATAACGGGCAGACGGCCGACAAACTCCGGGATCAGCCCGAATTTGAGCAGATCCTCCGGCTCAAGCTTCGCGAAGAGCTCTCCGAGATCCTGGTTCGTATCGTCCTTTACGTCTGCGCCGAACCCGATGGCCGAGCCTTTGCCGCGTTGCGCGATAACCTTGTCGAGCCCCGCGAACGCCCCGCCACAAATGAAGAGAATGTTGGTCGTGTCCACCTGCAGAAACTCTTGCTGCGGGTGCTTACGTCCGCCCTGCGGCGGAACGCTCGCGACAGTGCCTTCCATCAGCTTGAGCAACGCCTGCTGCACGCCCTCGCCCGACACATCGCGCGTGATCGACGGATTGTCGGATTTACGGGTGATCTTGTCGACCTCGTCGATGTAGACGATGCCACGTTGCGCGCGCTCGACATTGTACTCAGAGGCCTGAAGCAACTTCAGGATGATGTTCTCAACGTCCTCGCCGACATAGCCGGCTTCGGTGAGCGTCGTATCCTCGATGTGCCCTTTACGATGGCTGATGCAACGACGCTCACGGAAGCTGGGTATGTCGGCGAGGACGTTGAGAACATCATCCTGAAGCTGCTTCAGGCCTCTGAGTACAATGTCGAGCGCGCACAACGTGGCATCGTCTACATCGACGAGGTCGACAAGATCACCCGTAAATCCGACAATCCGTCGATCACGCGGGATGTGTCGGGCGAGGGCGTGCAACAGGCGTTGCTCAAGCTGATGGAAGGC
>JBCCYI010000094.1:0-15915 GCA_039189975.1 Pseudomonadota bacterium | reverse complement strand
TCCGCGCGCACCTTTCGCGAGATGACGGGGCTGGACGAGGGCCTCGCCTTTCGTACCAGCCAGGGCCTGACGATCGTCGTGGCCGCCATCGCCGTCGCACTGCTCTTTTGGTTCCTCAACCGCACGCGCACCGGGAAATCCATGCGCGCCTTCTCTGACAATGAGGACCTAGCCCTTCTGTCGGGGATCAACCCCGAACGGGTCGTCCTGGTCGCCTGGCTCATCACCGCCACGCTGGCGACGGTTGCGGGGGTGCTATACGGGCTCGACAAATCGTTCAAACCCTTCACCTATTTCCAGCTTCTGCTGCCGATCTTTGCCGCGGCCATCGTCGGCGGGCTCGGCAGCCCCATCGGCGCCATCGCGGGCGGCTTCATTATCGCGTTCTCAGAGGTGACATTCACCTACGCGTTCCGCCGCGTTGTCGCGTATCTCGGCCCGCCGGACTGGGCGCCCGAGAGCCTGCTGCAACTCCTCAGCACGGACTACAAATTCGCGGTCTCCTTCGTGATCCTCGTGATCGTGCTGCTCTATCGGCCCACCGGCCTCTTTCGGGGGAAAGCGGTATGAGAGCGGTTCTTCTCTTCGGCTTCGTCGCGCTGCTCTTTGTCGGGACCGGGATGGTGCAATCCTGGAACACGGCGCTCGCGATCTTCAACATGGGGTTGGTGAGCGCCATCATGGCGCTCGGGGTCAACATGCAATGGGGCTATGCCGGGCTCTTCAACGTCGGCGTCATGGGGTTCGTGGCGCTCGGCGGGCTGGCGGCGGTGCTGGTCTCCATGCCGCCGGTTGGCGCGGCCTGGGCCGCGGGAGGCGGCGGCATGGCGCTGGCGCTCACCGCCGGGGCCGCAACCATCTCCATCGCGATCCTCATCTCCGGCCGCATGCCCCCCGGCCGCACACGCGCCCTCGCCGTAGCGGCCGTGATCGTGGCGGGCTTTGTGCTCTACCGCACCCTCTTCGACCCCGCCCGTGACGCCATCGAGGCCATCGACCCCGCCGTCAGCGGCCATCTCGGCGGCCTCGGCCTGCCCATCGTCTTCGCCTGGCCAGTCGGCGCCCTCATCGCCGCGGGCACGGCCTGGATCATCGGCAAAACCGCGCTCGGCCTGCGGTCCGACTATCTCGCCATCGCCACCCTCGGCATCGCCGAGATCATCATCGCCATCCTGAAGAACGAGGATTGGCTGGCCAGCGGCGTCAAGAACGTCGCCGGTCTGCCCCGCCCCGTCCCTTACGAGATCGACCTGCAGAACGACCCCGGCTTCGTCGCCCGTGTCCAAGGCTGGGGGCTCGACCCCGTCACCGCCTCCTCCATCGCCGTCAAGCTCGCCTATGCCGGTCTCTTCATCCTGGTGCTGGTCGCTCTCATCTGGCTCAGCCAGGCCGCGCTCAACTCGCCCTGGGGCCGCATGATGCGCGCCATCCGCGACAACGAGACCGCCGCCGAAGCCATGGGCAAAGACGTTACCGCGCGCCACCTGCAGATCTTCATCCTGGGCTCCGCCGTCTGCGGCCTCGCGGGCGCCATGATGACGACGCTCGACGGCCAGCTCACGCCCGGCTCCTACCAACCCCTGCGCTTTACGTTCCTTATCTGGGTGATGGTGATCGTCGGCGGCTCCGGCAACAACCTCGGCGCCGTGCTGGGCGGCTTCCTGATCTGGTGGCTCTGGGTTCAGGTCGAGCCGCTGGGCGAGCTCTTCATGCGGGCGGTCACCTTCCCACTCCCCGACGGGTCCGGGCTGAAAGACCATCTCCTCGGATCCGTCCAGTACATGCGCCTCTTTACCATGGGGATCGTGCTCTTGCTTGTGCTCCGGTTCAGTCCCCGCGGCCTCCTGCCCGAGCGCTAACGCGTATCACCGCATCCACCACCGGGCCCCCACACGTTCCGAACGTCGGATAAGGCACGACCCTGCAGCTTCATTGTGCCCGAAATATCCCCGCCGGAGGCCTCCCGCGGGTCGAGCCAAGCCGCGTCCCGAGAAACGCGCGTCAAACCCCGTAGAGCGCCCCACACTTTGCGTCGAGGTAATCCAGCAACGGGCCTTCCCCAACCGGCGCGCCCGTCGCCGCCTCGATGGTCTCACGCGGGGGGCGCAGGCCGCCGTGGCGCTGCAAGGCGTTGCGCAACCATGCCGTCACGGAGGCCGCGTGACCGGCCGCCAGGTGTGTTTCCCAGTCCGGGACTGCCGTCTTGAGCGCCTCAAAGAGACACCCGGCATAGACATTGCCCAGCGTGTAGGTCGGAAAGTACCCAAAGAGCCCGACCGACCAATGCACGTCCTGCAACACGCCGTTGGCTGCATGGTCGACCTTAAGCCCGAAATCCTCAACAAACCGGTCGTTCCAGGCAGCTTCCAGGTCCCCGACTTGCAGGTCACCCGAGATCAGTGCACGTTCCAGATCGAAGCGCAGCAGCACATGCAGATTGTAGTGCACCTCATCCGCTTCCGTCCGGATGTACCCGGTCTCGACCGCGTTGACGGCCCGCGTGAACGCCTCCGCCGAACCCACGCCCATATCGCCAAACTGCGCACGCATCTCACCATAGAGCCAGCCCGTGAAAGCCGCAGATCGCCCGAGCTGGTTCTCGTAAATCCGGCTCTGGCTCTCATGAACGCCCATCGACACACCCTGCCCCAGCGGTGTCAGCAGATACGCCGCATCGATCCCCTGCTCATAGGCGGCGTGCCCCACCTCGTGGATCGTCGAGTAGATCGAGCCGAGGGGCTCGTCCGGGTCCGTCCGCGTCGTGATCCGCACGTCCAGCCCCGAGCCCGAGGAGAACGGATGTACCGCCTTGTCGATCCGGCCATGGTCGAAATCGTAGCCGAATACCTCGGCGATCCGCGTGGTCAGCGCCATCTGCACGGCTTCGTCAAAGGGCCCCTGGAGCCGTGGTGCCGTCCGGCCCGACGCGAGGATGCGGGCACGCAGATCCACCAGGCGAGGCCGCAGCGCGCCGAACATCGTGTCGAGATCCGTCGCTCGCATGCCCGGTTCATAGTCCTGCAGCAGGGCGTCGTACCGATCCTCGCCCCCCGAGAGCGCATCTGCCTCCTGGCGCCGCAAACCAAGCACCGTGTCCAGGCTGGGCGCGAACGCGTTGAAATCCCGTGCGGCCCGTGCATCGGCCCAGATGCCCTGCGCCAGCGACGTCTGTCGCGCAATCTCCTCCGCCAGATCCGCGGGGACCTTCACGTTGCGCGCATAATCGCGTTTCAGATGGCGCAGCTGCGCGACCTCGACGTCGCCCTTCGGCTCCGCCGCCTCCAGCCAGTCTCCGATCCTCGGGTCGGTGCGCCGCGCGTGCAGCACAGCCTCGAGCGCGGCCATCTCCTCGGCCCGCTGCGGGGCGGCATGACGTGGCATCATCGTCTCCTGATCCCAGCCCGTGCGACCGGCCACTGCTGCAAGCGCGCGTGTGCGCCGCTCAAACGCCATGAGTTCGGAGAAAGACGAAGCGGTCATGCGTGCCCTCGTATGCTGTCGACCCGTGGGTAGCCCGCCAGGAGGCGCGCCCGCAGGATCGCCACCCACAGCACCACGGCCGTGAATTGATGCAGGATCGCAAGGTGCCAAGGCGCGGCATTCAGCACGGTGAAGACCCCCAGCACGATCTGCGCCACCATCAGCACCATCACGAGCCCAAAGGCCCGCCGCGTCGCGCTGTGGGCCGATCTCCGCCCTGCAAACCAAACGCCGATCGCAAAGAGAAAGAGGAGGTAGCCGGTCACCCGGTGCATGAACTGCACAAGGCCCTCATTCTCGAAGAAGTTGCGCCAGAGCGGCTCAATGTAGAAGAGCTCCGGTGGCAGGAGACCCCCGGCCATAAGCGGCCAGTCCGTGTAGCTGCGGCCCGCGTCGATCCCGGCCACTAGGGCTCCCAGCAGGATCTGGACGAACGACAGGTGCAAGAGCCCGGTCGACATGCCCCACAACGCCCGCTCCTTCGAGCGCCGCGCTTGGAGCAGCTCGGTCTGCGTCCGACCAAGGAGCATTGCGTACCAGGCCAGCAGGCCAAGGATGAAGAAGGCCAGGCCCAGGTGGATCGCGAGACGGTAGGACGCGACGTCGAGCATCCCGTCCTCAAGGCCTGAGGACACCATCCACCAGCCAATCGCCCCTTGTACGCCGCCCAGCACGCCGAGCAGCAGCAAACGCCCTGTCCACCCCTGCGGGATCTGGCGAAACACCAGAAACCCGGCAAAGCCAATGGCCCAGACAAGCCCGATGACTCGGCCCAGTTGCCGATGCCCCCACTCCCACCAGTAGATCACCTGGAACTCGGCCATCGTCATGCCGCGGTTCTGGAGCTGGTATTCAGGGATCTGCTTGTAGGCATCAAACTCTTGCTGCCACGCCTCCGCCGTCAGCGGCGGGATCGCGCCCGAAAGCGGCGCCCACTCGGTGATCGAGAGGCCGGAATCCGTGAGCCGCGTCAGCCCGCCCACCGCGATCATCACAACGACAAGCGCGAAGAGCATCATGAGCCAAACCCGGATCGCGCCGCGCGCGCCCCTCCGGGCCGCCTTGTCGATGACACCCGTTTGAAGCGGTGCCGACCGGTCCGGTGCCTCGGCGCTCACCTCTTCGAAAATGCTACGTTTCTTCGTGGCCACGTCTGTCTCCTTCGGGCAGACGACCTATGCCCCTCCCGACCTCTGGTCAACGTCCTGCGCGCCCGCGTCGCGCCGCCGGGTCAGCTGACGCAGCGCGCCGTGCAGGATCTGCACATCGCCGCGCGTCAGAGGCAGCCGCCCGAACATGGCGCGCAGGTTGAGCTTCATGCCCTCGGCCTTCTGTTCGGGAAAGAAGAACCCGGCCTTGTCCAGCTTTTCCTCAAAGTGCTCCGCCAGCTTTTCCGTTTCGATGGCCGCCGCGCGCTCAGTCTCGGAGCGCGCGACCTCGGCAGTGCCGGCGCGGCGAAACTCATAGGCCATCAAGAGGACGCATTGCGCCAGGTTGAGCGAAAAGAACGCAGGATTGACGGGCACCGTCACGATCCTCGAGGCGCGCGCGATGTCGTCGTTCTCCAGCCCGGCGCGCTCGGGCCCAAAGAGCACCGCTGGACGCGCGCCCTCCGCGGCCAGGCCCCGCGCCTCCGCCATCGCCTCTTCGGGTGTCATTACAGGCAGCGTCAGCCCGCGCTGCCGGGCTGTCGTGGCGTAGATATGAGTGCAATCGGCCACCGCCTCGGCCACCGTTCCAAAAATGCCCGCCTGATCCAAAACGCGCCCCGCCGCACCGGAGGCCAGCGCCACGGCGCGCGGGTTGGGCCAACCGTCACGCGGGTCCACCAGCCGCATGCGGCTCAGCTCGAAGTTCCACATCGCGCGCGCGGCCGAGCCGATGTTCTCGCCCATTTGCGGGCGGACGAGGATGAAAGCAGGCTCCGACATGACACTCCCTCCGCTTCGCCTGCCTGTTACGATGCGCTCCGGCCTGCTGCAACTGCCGTTGCCCCACGCAGTGCTCGCCCTTCTCGGCCAGCCGCGCTAAAGAGGGCCAGCCTCCGCTGCGCGCGGAATGAGCAGGAGACCCCCATGGCCGACACCTTGGCCCCGCAGACCTATCTCATCACCCCGCCCGAATTCGAACTTTCTTCTTTTACCAAGATGTTGTCTCGCATTCTTGATGCAAGACCCGTTGCCTGCGTACGCCTCGCGCTCACCACGCGCGACACCGACCGCCTCACACGGGCCGCCGATGCGCTGCGCGATGTGACCACGGAGCGGGACGTGGCCCTCGTGATTGCGGACCATGTTGGCCTCGCCGAGCGACTTGGGCTCGACGGCGTTCATCTCGATGGCACACGCAGCGTGCGCTCTGCGCGCAAAGCGCTCGGGGCCGACGCGATTGTCGGATCCTACTGTGGCGCATCACGGCACGATGGCATTACCGCAGGCGAAGCTGGCGCGGATTACGTTGCCTTCGGCCCACTCACCGGAACTGCGCTCGGGGACGGTCAGGTCGCCGAGCCGGAGACATTTGCCTGGTGGTCCGAGATGATCGAGCTGCCTGTCGTGGCCGAGGGTGGATTGGATCAAGAGCGCGTCAAAACCCTATGGGAAATCGCTGATTTCTTTGCCTTCGGGGAGGAAATCTGGCAGGCGGAGGACCCGCTCGCCGCGCTCGATAGGCTTCTGACACGCTAGCCCTCCAGGCCCTCTCGCACCCGCGCTTCGCACCAGGCAGCCAACGCCTTGCGGTCGCGCATTTGGGAGGTTCTCACCGCCGGGTGATAGATCACTTCCACATGGCCCTGCTTCGGCGTGGCCAGCACTTTCAGCAGGTCGCCCGCGAACGCCATGTCGCCCCACCAGCCATAGAAAGCGGCATCTGAGACTTCTGGTGCGACGTATTTCAACGTAATAGGCTGCACTTGCCAATCATTATTCAAGTCATCACTTAGAAGCGGGGCGAAAAGCGTTGTTTTAAATTGCAAAACACGTTGGCCGTCCGTTGATGTTCCTTCGGGGAAGAAAAGCAGCCTGTGCCCTGCGGTCAAACGGGCCGAGAGCAAATCTGCCTGCGACCGTGCCTCCCGCGGCGCGCGCCGGACAAACACCGTTCCCGTCGCCCGCGCCAACCAGCCGATGCCGGGCCAGCGAGCGACTTCGGCCTTCGCCACGAAGTAGAGGCAATCACCGGCGTTGAGCGCGAAGATATCGAGCCAGCTCGCATGGTTGGCAACCGCAGCGCCAGGGCCACGCATCGGCTGTCCGCGCACATGCCGCGCCATGCCAAGCCAAAAAAACGCCGCGCGACACACGCCGCGCGTAATCCATGGAGTGACCGGACGCGACATCCCAAAGACCGGCCTCTCGACAAGCCGGAGCGCCAAGAGCACCGCAAGCCCCCCGAACACCGTGATCCCCAGCGGAACGCCGCGCCGGATCACGCGGACCCAATCCCATGGCGTCAGAGGCTCGGGCGTCGGTTCGGGCGCACCGTGCCAGGTCATGGAGGCGGCGGCGCGCGAGGCTGAGGGCGGGCGGTTCATGGGCCGGTTCAGGACGACAGGCCGCCGTAAAGCGCGCGCGTGCGCGCGTCGACGCGCGAGACGTCGAGAACGATGCACACATCCGTCGTGTTGAACGGCCGGTCGATCCAAGCCCCCTCGCCCACATATCCGCCCATCCGAAGGTAGGATTTCAGAAGGGATGGCAAGGCTTTGGCGGCCGCGCGTCGATCCAGCGCCTCGGGCGGAAGACGGTCCATGCCAACGCCCTCGGGGGGCCGCGCCCGCACCCGCAGCTCGGGCGGCGCAAGGTGACGGTGATGCAAATAGGAGAGCGGCTGCGCGAGGGCGGCGATGTCCGTCCCGTGGAAGCTGGCAACGCCAAACAGGATTTCAACGCCGCGCTCGGCAATGTAGTCCGCCAGCCCGGTCCAAAGATGGTAGAGCCCCGCGCCACCGCGGCGCTCCGGGTGCAGACAGGATCGGCCGAGTTCCAGAATCGGCCGTCCGCTCTTCAAGAGCGGCGTCAGATCATACTCTGCAGCACAGTAATAGCCGCGCTGATGCGCCCGTTCTTGGGGCAAAACCCGGTAAGCGCCGACCACATGGCTCAGCACCCGGTCGCTGCGCGCCGTGTCGACGAGCACGATGTGATCGCACACGGGATCAAAAGCATCCTGCTCCAGACCGGCAACATGGTCTACCAAGGCCCCGTCCCCGCCCATTTCCCGCACGAAAACGTCGTAGCGCAGCCGTTTGGCGCCGAGCACATCGGCCTCGGTTTCTGCCAAACGCACGACGTGCCCGTCCAGCAGGCGCGGCAAGTTGCGAAGCGTTGGTGTCATGCACGCGCTTTAGGCGCTCCGGGCCAGGGAGACAACACCGTGCCGGATCAGCACTGTCGCCAGCCTCCCCAATTTCAGCGGGTTGTTTGCCCGTCGCTTCCCGTTAAGGTTGAGTTAACCAGATTTGGGCTAGGGCTTAACCCGTGGTGCCGATGGCCACGAGCTCCGGCACACGCCCCGTCTGGGGTTGGGATGATGCGCAAGCGTAGCTGCGCGTTGGGGATTATTCGAAGACTGGGAGGAGCGCGATGGAGCGGCCGTCCACCACAACTTTACCAGCATGTTCAAAATTCACCGTGATGCGATGTTCGATCCGGGATTGCACCTGTCCAAGCCCCCACTCCGGGGCGTCCGGATGGCGCACCAGCATACCCGGCTCAAAGATCGCATTGATGTCTTTCATGTCGGCTCCCTCATTTCATAAAGGAGATGGCGCATGAATGCCGAGTTTCCAAGAACTGAGCTCGATCTGTGCGCGCTGATTGGCTCCCGGATCTGTCACGACCTTGTCAGCCCCGTCGGGGCCATCGGCAATGGCGTGGAGTTGTTGAGCATGGGCGCGGCCGAGATTGAGCATACGCCGGAATCGCCCGAGTTGGAGCTTGTCCGCGAGAGCGTCGGCAACGCCCAGACGCGCCTGCGGTTTTTTCGCATCGCCTATGGGCAAGCGGGTGAGGAGCAGGATGTCGGACGGGCTGAGGTTCTGAGCATCCTGACCGACCTTTACAAGGGCGGGCGCCTGCGCGTGCATTGGGGGGTGGATGAAAGCTTGCCCCGCCAGGAGGTCAAGCTCGCCTTCTTGCTGCTGCAATGCATGGAAAGCGCGATGCCCTTCGGCGGCCAAGTGCGTTTGCGCAAGGACAAGAGCTCCTGGTGCGTCCAGGGCGAGGCCGACAAGCTCCGGCTTGACCCGATCCTCTGGGAAGCTCTGGAGAGCGGCGTGATCCCCTCTCCGCTGCGCCCCAGCCAAGTGCACTTCGCGCTCGTGCCCCAGGCGCTGCGATCGCTCAGCCGAGACGCGAGTGTCACGACGGGGAAAACGTCGCTTATCATCACCGCATAACTCTCGCGGGACGGCGCTGAGCGCCGTGCCCCACGAACGGTCGGCCCCCCTCCCCAACAGGGGACCGTCCCACGCCGGAGGCGGCCCGCAGCTACGGCCGCGTGGTGCCGTCTCCGGTGACGAGATACTTAAAGCTCGTCAGTTGCTCGGCGCCCACGGGGCCGCGCGCATGCATCTTTCCTGTCGCAATGCCAATCTCAGCGCCCATGCCAAACTCGCCGCCGTCCGCGAATTGGGTCGAGGCGTTGCGCATCAGGATCGCGGAATCGAGCCCGTTGAAGAACCGCGCCGCGGCAGCATCATCCTCCGTCAGGATCGCGTCGGTATGAGATGAGCCATAGGTTCGGATATGGGCAATGGCAGCATCGGTATCCTCGACGACCCGTGCGGCGATCTTCATGTCGAGAAATTCCGTTCCGAAATCCTCACGCGTCGCCGCACGTGTGCCGTCCAGCCCCTCGGCGTAGACCTCAACACCGGCGGATATCAATGCGTCGACAATCTCCTGTCCCAGCGCACGCGCGCTCTGATGGACCAGCAGGCACTCGGCCGCGCCACAAATCCCGGTGCGCCGCGTCTTGGCGTTCAGGACAACGGCGCGCGCCTTTTCCGGGTCGGCGGCGGCGTCCACGTAGACGTGGCAGATGCCCTCCAGGTGAGCGAACACGGGCACACGCGCTTCGGATTGCACGAGGCCGACAAGCCCCTTGCCGCCGCGCGGCACGATCACGTCGATCGCGCCGGTCATGCGCAGCATTTCAGAGACAGCGGCACGATCCCGCGTCGGCACGCGCTGGATCGCGGTTTCCGGCAGGCCCGCGACGCGCAGCCCCTGCTGCAGGCAGGCATGGAGCGCGCCAGAGGAATGAAAGCTCTCGGACCCGCCACGCAGGATCACGGCATTGCCCGCCTTAAGACAGAGCGCCCCGGCATCGGCTGTCACATTCGGGCGACTCTCGTAGATCACACCGATGACGCCGAGCGGCGTCCGCACACGCTGGATGTGCAGGCCGTTGGGCCTGTCCCACGCCGCCATCACCTGCCCGAGCGGATCGGGCTGAGCCGCCACCGCACGCAGCCCCTCGGCGATCCCGTCGATGCGCGGTTTGTCGAGCATCAAACGGTCCAACATCGCGGGTGACAGGCCCTTGTCGCGGCCAAACGCCATATCTTCCGCGTTCGCCGCCAGTACCTCTGGGACCTGCGCCTCAAGTGCACGCGCCGCCTCCGTGAGGGCCCGGGCGCGTGTCTCGGCTGGCGCCGTCGCCAGTTCCTGAGCGGCGGCCTTGGCGTTCTGGCCGAGCTCTGCCATCAGCGCGGGAATGTCGGTCGTGTGGTCCTTCATGGAAACGGCTTTCGGTTGACGGTCGGAAGGTGGGGGGATGCCCCGAGCGGACTAAAGGGCCATATCGTCGCGGTGGACAAGGGCGGCGCGGCCCGGATAGCCCAAAATCTCTTCGATCTCGCCCGAACGGTGTCCGGCAATCGCATGTGCTTCGGCCTCGGTGTAGCGGCTGAGCCCCTGCCCCAACACCCCGTCGGGCCCCGCGATGCGAACCGGGTCGCCGCGCCCAAACGCGCCCTCGACGCGGGTCACGCCCGCCGGCAGCAGCGACTTGCCCGTGCCGAGCGCCCGCGCCGCGCCCGCATCGATGTGGAGCACACCGCGCGGCTTCATCGAGGCGATCCAGCGCCGCCGGGCCAGTTGTGGCGTGCCATCCGCCAGAAACCACGTCGCCGCCGCGCCGTTCTCCAGCGCGGCAAGTGGGCGGAGCGGCGCCCCTTGCGTGATCGCCATGGCGCATCCCGCCGCTGTCGCCGTCTTCGCTGCCATCAGCTTTGTCTTCATGCCCCCGCGCGACAGGCCGGAGCCCGCATCGCCCGCCATCGCCTCAATCTCCGGCGTGATCTGGGTGACCAGATCGAGCCGGGTGGCGCTGCTGTCTTGCCCCGGCGGCGCGGTATAGAGCCCATCAATGTCCGACAGCAAAACCAGCGCATCCGCCCCGATGGTGACTGCGATCTGAGCGGCGAGCCTATCATTGTCGCCAAAGCGGATCTCGTCCGTCGCGATCGTGTCGTTTTCGTTGACAATGGGCAGCGCACCGTGCGTGAGCAGCGTCGCGAGTGTCGCGCGGGTGTTGAGGTAACGCCTCCGATCCTCGGAATCCTCGAGCGTCACAAGCACTTGTGCCGTGGTGAGGCCATGGGGCGCAAGCGCGGCCTCATAGGCCCGCGCCAGCCGGATCTGGCCAACGGCCGCGGCGGCCTGGCTTTGCTCCAGCGCCAGCGGTCCGGGTGCGAGCCCAAGCGCGCTCCGCCCGAGCGCGATCGACCCTGACGAAACGACGACCACATCCGTCCCGCGCGCCCGCGCTGCCGCCAGATCCTCGGCCAGCGCGGTCAGCCACGTGGCGCGCAAGGCGCCCGTCTCGCGGTCCGCGAGAAGCGCGGACCCGATCTTGACCACAAGACGCTTGCTCGCCCCCAAAGTCGGCGCGGTCTCTGCGCGATCCGCCACTACGGTTCCCATCGTAGAGCGGCCTCCTCTGAGGCGGGCGCACGCATCGCGTCGACCTCGCGCCGAAGGGCGCGCAGCACATCCTCCACCCCGGCGCCGGAGACGCCCGACATGGGCAGAACCGGCCCCCCCGTGGCCTCCGCAAGCTGCGCCATCCCCGCGGCGCGCGCCTCCTCCGTCATGGCGTCGACCTTGTTCAGCGCCGTGACGCGCGGCTTTTCCGCGAGCGCGCCGCCGTAGGCCTCCAGCTCACCCATGATCGTCTGCCAATCTGCGACGGGGTCTTCCGCAGTGCCATCCACAAGATGCAGCAGCACCGCGCAGCGCTCGACATGGCCGAGAAACCTGTCCCCCAGGCCCCGCCCCTCGGACGCGCCTTCGATCAGGCCGGGAATGTCCGCAACCACGAACTCCGCCCCGTCGACGCCAACAATACCGAGGTTGGGATGCAGCGTCGTGAAGGGATAATCCGCGATCTTGGGCCGGGCATTGGACGTTGCCGCCAGAAAGGTCGACTTGCCCGCGTTGGGCAGGCCGAGGAGCCCGGCATCCGCGATCAGCTTCAGCCGCAGCCAGACCTCGCGCTCGATGCCCGGCTGGCCGGGGTTGGCGCGGCGGGGCGCCTGGTTGGTCGAGGTCTTGAAATGGAGGTTGCCGAAGCCGCCATTGCCGCCCTTGGCCAGCACCACGCGTTGACCGACCTCCGTGAGGTCGGCGATCACGGTCTCCTCGTCGTCCTCCAGGATCTCCGTCCCCGCGGGCACCTTCAGCACGATGTGGTCACCGGAGGCGCCGGTGCGCCCCTGCCCCATGCCGCCCTGCCCGTTCTTGGCAAAGAAGTGCTGCTGGTAGCGAAAGTCGATCAGCGTGTTCAGCCCCTCGACCGCCTCGGCCACCACGTCGCCGCCGCGCCCGCCATCGCCGCCATTGGGCCCGCCATATTCGATGAACTTCTCACGACGGAACGAGACGGCCCCGGCGCCGCCGGAGCCCGATCGAATGGTGACGCGGGCGAGATCGAGGAATTTCATAGCGGGGAGCGGTACCTGAAGCCTTGGGATCGAACAAGCGGCGTGGCGCCGCGTGTCTCGGCGGCGCGCGCTTGGTCGACGGGGGGGCCTAGCCGCGCAGGCGCAACAGATAGGTCCAGGTGGCTACGGTGGAGCCGCGCGAGACGGAGAAGGCCTCCGCATCGCCGAGGTAGTCGAAGCCCGCCCGCGTCAGCACCCGCGCCGAGATCGGGTTGTCCTGGAAGACCGATGCGAAGATCGTCTTGGATCCGTGGGGGTTGGCGTCCAGGAGCGCCGTCACCGCCTCGGAAGCGAGCCCCGCGTTCCAGAGCGCGGGCGCGACCCAATAGCCGATCTCGGACTGATCGGGCGCGCCCTCCATCGGCTCCAGACCGATGACGCCCACGACCTCGCCAAGGCCCGCGCGCATCCCGTCCATGACCCAGATGTCCTCCCGCCGCTGACGCGACATGGCGCCGGCGACGAACGCCTCCGTGGCGCCGGGGGGGAGCGGGTGCGGGATCGAGCGGGTCATGCGCGCCACACGCTCGTCGGACGCATAGTGCTCGATGAGGCCCGCGTCGGAGGGGCGCGGGGCGCGCAGGTCCAGCCGGTCCGTGGCGATGGGCGTCACGGCATCGGTGCTCTCGGGCGTGGGGGCGGGGGCTTGGGCGAAGGAGGGGTTGGTCATCTGGGTCGTTCCTGTCCTGCTGCCGGAACGGGTAAGGGGGACCGGCTGTTTCGCCGATCCCCCTTACGAAAGCGTTACGCGGTCGGGTTCGGCTTATTCGGCCGCTTCTGCGACCGGTGTGACGGAGATGAACGTTCGGCCCTTGAGACCTTTGCGGAACGACACGGCCCCTTCGACAAGCGCGAAGAGCGTGTGGTCCTTGCCCTGGCCAACGCCCTCACCCGGCCACCATTTGTTGCCGCGCTGACGCGCGATGATGTTGCCCGGAATGACGCGCTCGCCTCCGAATTTCTTGACGCCGAGGCGGCGACCGGCGGAGTCGCGTCCGTTGCGCGAGGAGCCGCCTGCTTTTTTGTGTGCCATCTGGCTTTACTCCTTTTCGGCGGCGAAACCGGCCGCCTGTTCGATCCAGCCGTCGCGGGCGATGCGGCCCTTGAACGACAATTGGTCGTCCATATACGCGACTTCCGCGTCATTCCAAGCGGCGATCTGGTCAAAATGGAAGACGCCGTTGGTGTTCAGCAACGCTTCCAGCTTCGGACCGACGCCCGAAATCTTCTTGAGATCGTCCGCGCCGCCCTCGCGCGCTTCCGTCAGGAGGTTGGCCGGGCGTGCACCCGAGACCTCGGCCGTCGGCGCGGCCTCTGCGGCAGGCTCAGCCGATTTGGCTTTGGGAGCCGCGGCGGCGGGCGCTTTCTTGGGCGCAGCCTTGGGAGCGGGCGCAGCACTTGCCTCGGCCGGCGCAGAGCCGGCCCCGATGGCGGCCTTCACGCCTGTCGACGCCGCGCCGCTTTCCAAGATCTCCGTCACGCGCAGCAGGGTGAGCTGCTGGCGATGCCCCTTTTTGCGCTGCGAGGAGTGCTTCCGGCGACGCTTGACGAAATGGATCAGCTTTTCGCCCTTGATCTGGTCGATCACCTCGGCTTGCACACCTGCCCCATCAACAAGCGGCGTTCCGACAGTCGCTCCGACCATAAGGATCTCGTTGAACTGGATGGTTTCGCCGGCTGTGGCCGCCAGCTTTTCGACGCGCAGAAGATCGCCTGATTGAACGCGATACTGCTTGCCGCCGGTCTTTAGGACCGCAAACATGAGCTCTTCCTTTGTGTTCCGCGTCCTTGTGGCCCCCGTGCGGGTGTTCGTGCGGTGGCTGTTGGCCCCCGCGCCTCGGACAGCGCGCCCCAGTTGGAGCGTGGTCTATCGGGTTCCCGTCTCCACGGGAGCATGCCCTATGATCCGCGCCGACCTTTCTGTCAAGAGACGATCGCCAGAGCGCCCGTCGCGCAGGCGAAGGCGGCGTGCCGGGCGGACAACCTAGATGTCTTCCCCGGCCATGAAGGTCGCGGCGGCAAGCCCGAGATCGCGGCTGATCGTTGTGAAAAGCACATCGAACGCGGCAAAGAGGGCGGTGTTCAGCGCCTCTCCCGCGTCGGAGCGGGACAGCTCGGTATAAGCGCCGATTTCCGCGTCGGTCAGCGGCTGATAGGCCATCGCGAGGTAGGAAAACACCCAATCGGTTGTGTCGGCGCGGATCTCGGCCTCCTGCCCCCAGACATCCGAGAGCATCTCCTCTTCGGTCAGGGTGCCCTGGAAGGCACCGCCCGCGTCGAGCCCCTGGTAAAACGCCCAATTCGAATTGAGCGCGCCAACGACGTTGCTCTCCACCAGATCATTCGCCTCAATGAAGTCGGACAAGACCTCAAGGCGCGGGTCGTCGTCTGCGCGCATAGCCCTCAGCGAGGCTTCGGACGCCTCCTCGACCGACTCGTCCAGCAGCGCTTCGCGCGCCGACACTTCGAGCCGCACGATGCGTCGCCCCAGTTCGGAGGTGAAAAACGCCAAGAGCGGCTCTAGCGTCTCCGGCGGCAGGTCCGCCGCCATCTCGCGGGTCATGATGTCCACCATCCGATCCACGGCGTAGATCCGGTCCACCAGATCCTCCCAACGTGGCCCGCCGCGGCCCGGGAACATGTCCGAGGATAGCTCCTGTGCGTAGCTCAGCCCTTCGGACCGCATGACCGGCAAGAGCTCATTGAGCCCCAGCGCATCGAGAAGCGGCGCGACTTGCGCAATTTCGGCGGCGCTCGCCGCATCCTTGACGACAACGGGCTGCGCAGGCGCGGAGAGCGGCAGGACAGCAAGCGCGGCTCCCAACGTTGCGGCGAATATCGGGCGTAGAACCATGGCTCTCTCGTCTCCAAGCTGACCCCTTAAGGCGTAGTGCCGCGACCGGGCTTTTCCAAGGTGTCCACGAAAAGGTTCTTTGATCGCGTCCCCTCCACCCGCTTTTCGCGACACGTTTGGACGCCGGTCAGGGGTTGCATCGCGTCCCCGACCTTCGTATGTCGCGTCTCACCCTGACCAGGGGCGCGGAGAGGTGCCGGAGTGGTCGAACGGGGCGGTCTCGAAAACCGTTGTGGGTGCAAGCCCACCCAGGGTTCGAATCCCTGTCTCTCCGCCATCAATCATTGATTTAATTGAGTGGTTTGGGATTAACTCAATTCTACTCGGCTCTGTTACACACATCGGCTGAACGCTGTGGCTCCGCTTTCCCCTGTCGGACTTATCCCGCAGCTTCCGTGACGGGTATGCCGAGCGCTGTGTAGCCGTCGAGCACGGCGATACGGACCTGGAGCTGCGCAACCTGACGGTCGAAGTCCCGCGCCATGAGGCTCTGTCCCAACAGTTTCACACAGTGCATCTTCGTTTCGACGCGGCTTCGGCGGTGGTATCCACTCCATCGTCGCCATAGGGCGCGGCCGAGGTATTTGGATGCGCGCACAGCCTCGTTTCGAGGCGAGCCGTTGTCCGC
>JBCCYI010000093.1:0-16264 GCA_039189975.1 Pseudomonadota bacterium | reverse complement strand
CTCGAAGAGTTGCGGAAAGCTGCGTGCGGCTGCCTTTAGGTCAACTTGCAGAAGCGCCTCGTAGCTGGCCGGATCGAAGGGGTCTTCGGCGGCGCGCACTTCGCGCCCCAGGAGCCACGACAGACGCCCGGCATCGAGATTGCCGCGTTCGAAGGGGGCGTCGCCAAAGTGCGCGATCAGCGCCGCGAGAAACCCTTCGTCCGCTCGCCGGTCTGCCGCGCGACGGTCCGCGTAGCGCGCACGCGCGGCAAGCGGGGTGGCGCCCGCTTTGGCGGCGCGCCGGATGGTAAACTGGTAATCCGTGCCTGGAAGCCGGCCCGGGAACCCGCGATGCTTCAGCATGGTTTGCTCCTGTCAGCGGGCCTTCGCGCGCATTGGACCGTGCCACTGCGGCCGCTTGGACAAAGGACAGGCCAGATCTTCATTGCCACATGCATCCGGTCTGGCCGAGGCGGTAGGCGGAGATGAAGGCTGTAGCTGCGGGATCGAAGACCCCGCGCTCTCCGGGACGATCCCGTAGAATGACAACCACCTGATCGACCGCCTGGCCGGCCGACGCGGCGTCGGCGACGGCAGGCCGCCCGACCGCGTCACACAGGGCGTCGAGATCGGGCGCAACGGCGGCGTAGCCGAGGTCGCCGGTGTCTCGCGCGATGCGCGGGGCGAGGTACCGCAGGATCAGCCAGGTCTGTCCGTCGGGCTGTATTTCGAACGCCATGTCGAGGGGGGTCACATCCTGGCCGCTGGGCAGGGCCGCGACGGCAGGCGGGCGCCCCTGCTCGGCATGGGCCACAGTACAGAAGAGCGCGAAAATGCCGCAGAGCACAGGTCGCCAGCCCGTACGTGCCCGGCGGCGAGGGGGCGCGTCGCGGCCCGACGACGCCCACGGCTCTCCGCGCCAGGACAGGGGCGGGCACCGGGATGGATCGTGCATCGAGCTTTTGGCCACACGCGGCTCCGGGACCGGAAACGCGCGCCGGGGCCTCCCCTCCCCGGCGCGCGTCAGCCGAACGCGCACGTTCGGGCTATGACGTGAGGCCGCGCTCATGCGCTTTGCCCCAGTCGTGGTCCCTGGTCAGGGTTCTGACGATGCTGTGCGCAGGCCATCCAGCGGCGCCGCGCCCTCTCATCGCTCAAAACCTGAGCAATCACTCCTTCTGTGTGCCCTCTCACGTGCGGCCCGTCAACCTGTCCTCCGGCGCGGACATTCAAGTGCCTGCCCATATCGCGCAGCTCGATGCAGGGGGAGAAGCCGCGCTGCCCCCGCAACGCACGCCACAGATCCTGCCGGATCTGCTGCGCCACGCGCAGGCGCCCGGCGCGGGGCAGCTCCGTCCGGCAGGCGACATCCCACCGTACCGGCAGGCGGCGGGCCAGTGTGAGCGTGTCGCCCTCCCGCAGGATATGCCAGGTGTTTTGCGCCACTGCGTTCTGTCCTCCCTCGGGTCTGTCCTGAGCCGCCGCTTCGCACGCGCGCCCGTGCTGCGGGCGCCTGCCCTCTGCGCGACCTCCCCGCGCCGACTGCCGCGCCGCGCCTGACGATCTAAGGTGCACCGCCGCCCCCGGGCTCTGCTTAAAGCGGGATGTTATCGTGTTTCTTCCAGGGCATCGCGCGACGCTTGGACCGCAAGCTCGCAAAGGCGCGTGCGACGCGGCGCCGGGTCGAGCGCGGTTGGATCACCTCGTCGATGAACCCGCGCTCGGCGGCCACGAAGGGATTGGCGAAGCGATCCTCGTACTCCGTCGTGTGCGCGGCGATCCTGTCAGGATTGTCAAGATCAGCCCGGTGGAGGATCTCGACGGCGCCCTTGGCGCCCATCACGGCCACCTCGGAGGTCGGCCAGGCGTAATTGAAGTCCGCGCGCAGATGCTTGGAGGCCATCACGACATAGGCGCCGCCATAGGCCTTGCGGGTGATGACCGTCACCTTCGGCACCGTCGCTTCGCCATAGGCAAAGAGGAGCTTGGCGCCGTGCTTGATGACACCGTTGTACTCCTGGCTGGTGCCGGGCAGGAAGCCGGGCACGTCCACGAGCGTCAGGATCGGGATCTCGAAACAGTCACAGAAGCGGACGAACCGGGCGGCCTTGCGGGCGGAATCGATGTCGAGCACGCCGGCGAGCATCATCGGCTGGTTGGCCACGACGCCGACGGTCTGGCCTTCCAGCCGGATGAAACCAGTGAGGATGTTGCCCGCGAAATCAGCCTGGATCTCGAAGAAATCGCCCTCGTCGGCGACCTTCAGGATCAGCTCCTTCATGTCGTAGGGCAGATTCGGATTGTCCGGCACGAGCGTGTCGAGCGAGGGCTCCACCCGGTCGACATCGTCGAAGAACGGACGGACGGGGGGCTTTTCGCGGTTGTTCAGCGGCAGGAAATCGACGAGGCGGCGCACCTCGGCGATGGCTTCGAGATCGTTCTCGAAAGCGCCGTCCGCGACGGAGGATTTGCGCGTGTGGGTGGTCGCCCCGCCCAGCTCCTCGGCGGTGACATGCTCGTTGGTGACCGTCTTCACGACATCCGGGCCCGTCACGAACATGTAGGAGCTTTCCTTCACCATGAAGATGAAGTCGGTCATCGCGGGAGAATAGACCGCCCCCCCCGCGCAGGGCCCCATGATCATGGAGATCTGCGGGATGACCCCCGAGGCCTCGATGTTGCGCTGGAAGACCTCGCCATAGGCTGCAAGCGAGCCGACACCCTCCTGAATACGGGCGCCGCCCGAGTCGTTCATGCCGATCAGAGGGGCGCCATTCTGCATGGCCATGTCCATGATCTTACAGATCTTGGCAGCGTGGGTCTCGGAGACAGAGCCGCCGAGCACGGTGAAATCCTGCGCGAAGACATAGACCATCCGGCCGTTGATCGTGCCCCAGCCAGTGATCACGCCGTCGCCGGGGGACTTGGTCTTTTCCATCCCGAAATCGTGGCAGCGATGGGCGACGAACATGTCGAACTCTTCAAACGAGTCCTCATCCAGCAGCAGCTCGATGCGCTCGCGCGCGGTCAGCTTGCCCTTGGCGTGCTGACTGTCGACGCGTCTGGCGCCCCCGCCGGCCCGCGCCTGCGTGCGCCGCTCTTCGAGTTCTGCCAGGATGTCCTTCATCCGTCCCCTCCTAGGTCGCTGATGCTGCGCGGGTGTAGCCCGGATCGCCGCACGGGGTGAAGGGAAAAGCAGAAAATTTGCAAATCTATGATGGCAGCTCTTTGCAAAATCGCAAATCTGCAAACCCACCCGAGAGCGGCACCGTGCGCGCCGCGCCAAGGCCGATAGACATTCGGAGCGGGCCGTCCTACTGCGCTTGCATGACTTCTCCCCCAACCGTCCGGTTTCTGGACCGGACGACGCCCCCACACATTCTGACCCTTGTCCTCATGGCCGGGGTGGGGGCGATGAACATGAGCGTCTTTCTGCCCTCGCTGCCTGAAATGGCACGACATTTCGGCACCGACTATGCGGTGATGCAGCTTTCGGTGTCGCTCTATCTGGCGACAACGGCGGCGCTGCAACTGGTGATGGGGCCCCTCTCGGACCGCTACGGCCGACGGCCGGTCTCGCTGGCGGCGATGGGGATCTTTCTGGTCGCGACAGCCGGATGCCTTCTGGCGCCGAACGTGACGGTGTTTCTGGTCTGTCGGATGATCCAGGCGAGCGTGGCGGTGGGGATCGTGCTGTCGCGCGCCATCGTGCGCGACATGGTGCCACAGAATGAGGCAGCGTCGATGATCGGCTATGTCACCATGGGGATGGCCATGGTGCCGATGGTCGGACCCGCGATCGGCGGCGGGCTCGACGTGCTGTTCGGATGGCAGGCGGTCTTCGTCTTTCTGCTGATCGTCGGCGCGGGTGTGACCTGGCTGATGTGGGCGGACCAGGGCGAAACGGCGCGCAACACCTCGGCCTCCTTTGCCGCGCAGGTGCGGGACTATCCGGAGCTCTTCGCCTCGCCGCGGTTTTGGGGCTATGCCCTGGCGGCCGCGTTCGCCTCGGGGGCCTTCTTTGCGTTTCTTGGGGGCGGGCCCTATGCGGCGGCGGAGATCTACGGGATGTCACCCTTTTGGACGGGTACCGCCATGGGCGCGCCCGCCATCGGCTATGCGACGGGCAATTTCTTGTCGGGCCGCCTCTCTGCCCGGGTCGGAACTGACCGAATGATGACCTGGGGCGCGGCGGCGCTGTGCTTTGGCATGACGCTGATGGTGCTGGTGGGCCTGTCAGGCGCGTCGCATCCTGCGCTCTTCTTCGGATTTGTCTGCTTTGTCGGGCTGGGCAACGGCATGGTGATCCCGAACGCTACCTCGGGCCTTTTGTCGGTGCGGCCGCATCTGGCGGGCACGGCCAGCGGACTGGGGGCGGCGATCATGATCGGAGGGGGGGCGGCGCTCTCTGTTCTGGCGGGGGTGCTGCTGGAGGATCAGACGACGAGTTTGCCGTTGCAGCTGCTGATGCTGGCCACGTCGCTGATGTGCGCGGCCTGCGTGGCGCTGGTGCTGTGGCGCGCGCGTCAGCTGGCGCGGCGGTAGGGCGGGAGCTCACAACGACGGACGGGGCTGATGGCAAGCGGCACCCGTCGAGGGGGCGCCGCCCCCGCCGCCTTGGGCGGCTCCCCCGCGGTATTTGACGCAAGAAGAAGCGGCGGTTGCGCGCCGAGTTTGCAAAGTGCAGTCTTGCCCTTGCGAAGCTGCGAAGAGGGTCGGGATGGCCGTGCAAAAGATCTACGCTGGCGCCAAGCTCCGCGATATTCGCGTGCGGCTTGGGCTGACCCAGAAGGCCTTTGCGGCGAAGCTGGGCGTGTCGCTGCCGTATCTCAACCAGATGGAGAACAACAACCGGCCGGTCTCGACGACAGTGGTGTTGGCTTTGGCCTCGGAGTTTGGCCAGGACGTGACGGAATTGTCGGCGGGCGACAGCGAGCGGCTGGTGTCGGACATGCGGGAGGTGTTGGCGGACGACGTTTTTGCGGAGCGGCCGGTGCTGGCGGATCTGCGGCTGGCGGCGGCGAATGCACCGGCTCTGGCGCGGGCGTTCTTGCAGCTGCACCGGGCCTATCGGCAGACCCATGAGCGGCTGGCCTCGCTCGATGAGGCGCTGGGGCGCGAGGCTGGGGGGGCGGTGTTGTCGGCCTGGGAGGAGGTGCGGGACTTCTTTCACTACACCGACAATCACTTCGATGCGATCGACCGGGCGGCGGAGCGGTTTGCCGCGTCGGGGCCCTTGACGGCGGCGCGCACGGCCCTGGCGCAGCGCGGGATTTCGGTGTTGGTGTCGGAGGATGCGCCGCTTCGGCGGTTTGACGCGGAGGCCGGGCGATTGGTGCTGTCGGCGCAGGTCGGGCGGGCGACACGGAACTTTCAGATGCTGCACCAGGTGGCGTTGCTGACACAGGACGAGCTTTTGGAGGCGACGTTGGATCTGGCGCGGTTTCGCACGGAGGAGGCGCGCGGGATTGCGAAGATCGGTCTGGCCAACTATTTCGCGGGCGCGGCGCTCATGCCCTATGGGGCTTTTCTGGCCGCAGCGACCGAGATGCGCCACGATCTGGAACGGTTGGCGCTCCGGTTTGACGCCTCGCTTGAGCAGGTGGCGCATCGGTTGGCGACCTTGCAGCGCCAGGGCGCCAAGGGCGTGCCGTTCTTTTTTGCGCGGGTGGATCAGGCGGGCACGATCACCAAGCGGCATTCGGCGACGCGGCTGCAGTTTGCGCGGTTTGGCGGGGCCTGTCCGCTGTGGAACGTGCATCGGGCCTTTGAGACGCCTGGCCGGTTCTTGCGGCAGCTGGCGGAGACGCCGGATGGCGCGCGCTACATTTTGCTGGCGCGTGACATTACCAAGGCGGGCGGCGCATGGGGCGAGCCCGACCGGCGGTTTGCCATCGCCTTGGGCTGTGAGGTGGCGCATGCGGGGGCTCTGGTCTACGCAGATGGGCTGGCCGTCGAGACGGCGGAGGCGTTTGAGCCGATCGGCGTCTCTTGCCGGATCTGCGAGCGGCGCGCCTGTCATCAGCGGGCGGTGCCGCCGCTGGAACGTGCCTTGCAGATCACTCCGAACCACCGCGGCCCCCTGCCCTATTGGATTGGCGACTGACGCTGGCGGGGGAAGCGGGACTGTGTGGCAGGCCGCCTCGGTCGGACGGACGTATTGGGCGGGCGCTCCGGCGGCGCTGACCCTTTGTGCGGCGGTTGCAGTCTGAGCAAGGGGACCGCTGCACGGCGGGAGTCGCAGGGGGAGCGCCTGTGTCAGGGATACAGGCTGTGGGCTCTGGGGACGCGTGTACCGTTCGAAGACGGGTCAGGCCGCGGGGCTTTCGGAGGCCTGGCGCGCCCATAGTCCGGCATAGCGCCCGTCCCGGGCCAGGAGCTCGGCGTGCGTGCCCTGCTCGACCACCACACCCGCCTCCAGCACGACGATGCGGTCGGCGTCGATGATCGTCGAGAGGCGATGCGCGATCGCGATCACGGTGCGGCCCTGCCCCATCCGGGCGAGCGAGGCCTGAATCGCCTGTTCGGTCGCCGTGTCGAGGGCAGAGGTGGCCTCGTCGAGGAGCAGAATGGGCGGATCCTTGAGAATGGTGCGCGCAATGCCGACGCGTTGCTTTTCCCCGCCCGAGAGCTTCAGGCCCCGTTCGCCCACCATCGTGTCGTAGCCCTGGGGGAGGGTCACGACGAAGTCGTGGATTTCGGCGGCGCGGGCGGCGGCTTCGATCTCCTCCAGCGTCGCCTGCGGGCGACCGTAGCAGATGTTGTACCGGATCGTGTCATTGAAAAGGACGGTGTCCTGCGGGACAACGCCAATGGCCGCGTGCAGGCTCTGACGAGTGACATCGCGCAGATCCTGACCGTCGATCTCAAGAGCACCCCCGGTCACATCGTAGAACCGGAAGAGCAGCCGCCCGATGGTTGACTTGCCGGAGCCGGTGGGCCCCACGATGGCAAGCGTTTCACCGGGACCGGCGCGCACATCGACGCCCTTGAGGATTTCGCGATCCGGATCGTAGGCAAAGTGGACGTCGCGCAGCACGACCTCACCGCCGCGCACGTCGAGATCCGGCGCGTCGGGCTTGTCGACCACTTCGGGCGCCTGTTCGAGAAGATCGAAGAGTTCCCCCATGTTGAGCAGGCTCTGGCGGATCTCGCGGTAGACCCACCCCAGCAGATTGAGGGGCGCGATGATCTGGAGCATATACGCGTTGACCATAACGAAATCGCCCACGGTATAGCGGCCGGCGGCCACGCCCTGTGCGGCCATCGCCATGACGAGCACGAGGCCGGCGTTGATGATCAGCGTCTGTCCGATGTTGAGCCAGGCCAGCGAGGAGGTCGTGCGCACCGAGGCAGCCTCGAACCCCGCCATGGCCGCGTCGTAGCGCACGGCTTCGCGGCGGTCGGCGTCGAAATACTTGACGGTCTCGAAGTTCAGGAGCGAGTCGATGGCGCGCTGGTTGGCGAGGTTGTCCTTTTCGTTCATCTCGCGCTGGATCTGCAGGCGCCACTCCGTCACGCGGAAGGTAAAGACGACATAGGCCACGACCGTCACCGCCAGAACGACGAGGAACCACGCATCGAAGAGGGTCGTCAGGATGATCGCGACGAGCACCAGTTCCAGAAGCATCGGGACGATGGAAAAGAGGACGAAGCGCAGAAGGAACTGCACGCCCTTGACGCCCCGCTCCATGATCCGGCTGAGCGCGCCCGTCTTGCGCGCGATATGGTAGCGCAGGGACAGGGCGTGAATGTGGTTGAACGTGCGCAATGCCAGCTCGCGCAGGGCCCGCTGTGCGACGGCCGCGAAGACAACGTCGCGCAGCTCCTGGAATGCGATGTTGAGCAGCCGGGCGCCGCCGTAGGCTACCGTCAGCCCGATGGCGCCGAGGCCGAGCAGCGTCGCGGCATCGGTGGTGTCACCGGCCAGAGTGTCGACCGCTTGCTTGTAGACCGCGGGGATCCCGACGGCGACAATCTTGGCCACGACCATAAGCGACAGCGCCGCGACCACGCGGATCTTGCGCGCGCGCGGCTCGCCCCGACGACCGCTGGGCCACAGATAGGGCAGCACATCGCGCAGGACACGGGCGCTGCGGGCGCGTTCCTCCGCACGGCGCTGGGCTTCGGCCTCTGCGGTGTCGGGTGTGGCGTCGGGCGTGGCGTCTGTCATGGGCTCCCGGGCGGCAGGCTTGGGCGGCGCGCGCATGGTTGGTGGACCTCCGAGCCTAGGCCCTCGCGTGTCGGTTGGAAAGGGCGGGCGGACAGAGGCGGGGCGCGCGCGCCCGCAATCCCGGGCCCACAACCAGCAGCCCTCGCCCCGCGCGTGCCGCAGACAGCGAGGCGGGCTGCGATTGTCGTACGACGAGCCGGAGCGGTCCGTGGGCGCGGCCGAGCTTGAAGGGCCGGGGCCACGCTGCTAGGTGCGTCCCCTGAGTGAAACAATCGCGAAAGCGGGATAACACGCCGCCGTGACGCAAAAGAGCCTCCCCCCCGCCCGTGACACCGCGCCGCGCCTGTCGGCCGAGGGGCTGGTGCGTCAGTTTGAGGGTCGCAGGGTTGTGGACGGGGTGTCCTTCGACATTCATCCCGGCGAGGTGACGTGCCTCTTGGGGCCGTCCGGCTGTGGCAAATCCACGACGCTGCGCCTGATCGCGGGAGTGGACCAGCAGGATGCGGGCACGATCCTCGTCGACGGTGCGCCGATCTCCGACGCTCGGGGCCATGCGCCGCCCGAAGCGCGCAACATTGGCCTGATGTTTCAGGACTTCGCGCTCTTTCCGCACCTGTCGGTCGGCGAGAACGTGGCCTTCGGTCTCAAGGGCGGGCTGCGCGCCAATCGCGACAGGGTCGGCGCGCTGCTGGAGCGGGTCGGGCTGTCGGACTACGTGGCCGCCTATCCGCACCAACTCTCGGGGGGCGAGCAGCAACGGGTGGCGCTGGTGCGCGCGCTGGCGCCGCGCCCCGCCATCATGCTGATGGACGAACCCTTCTCCGGGCTCGACGAGCGGCTCCGGGACGGCGTGCGCGACGCCACACTCGACATCCTCAAGGAAGAGGGGACGGCGGTCCTGCTCGTGACGCACGAGCCCGACGAGGCCATGCATATGGCAGACGAGATCGCGCTGATGCGCGCGGGGCGGATTGTCCAGCGCGGCGCGCCGTACGACCTTTACAACGCCCCGGTAGATCTTGAAGCCGCTGCTTTTTTCTCTGACGTCAACGTGGTGCAAGGTGTGTCGCATGGCGCGCTCACCAAGACCGTGTTCGGGGATTTCGACACTCCCGGCGTGGCCGACGGACAGCCTGTGCAGATCGCGATCCGGCCACAGCACCTCCGGATCGACTTCGACCGCAACGGGAAGGGTCCGCGGCCCACGCCGACCGATGGGATCGCGGCGCGCGCCACCGTTCAGCGCGCCCGCTTCAAGGGACGCGAGAGCCTGGTGGAGCTTGTCTGCGAGGACAATGCCACGCAATTGCGCGCGACGATCCCCAGCGTGTTTCTGCCCAAACCCGGCACAAAGCTGTGGCTGGCATTGCGCCGCGACAAATGCCTGGTCTTTCCGGCAGAGGCGCGGGCGGATGCAGCGCTGCGCAACGCTGCTGAATAGGCCCGCCGGACCGGCACAGTTGGCCCTTCGCCCAGGCTCGGCCCGTCCCAGGATCGACCGCCCCTAAGATCTGCCCCCCAAATTCTGCCCCTCAGGTTATGCCCGCCGAAGAGGAGACCGATCCGACGATGGGAAGGACGTCTGCCAACGGGTGACGAACCTGGTGCGGCGGAGCACCGGTGCACGCCCTCTGGCCGCGAAGCGACGGGTTGCGCGCCGGCTCCCGCGCCGTCCGTTGACGCGGGGAATTCATCCTGTGGCACGATTTGCCCTTTGAACCGCCCGCCATACCTCATAAGTAACGCGCTAGACATGCGTGGACCGCCGCGCGCCAGGCCTGTGCGCCGGGCGCCGTGCAAGCGAGGGAGAGACCCATGGGTTTAGGACAGATCGGCATCCCCGGCCTCATTCTGATAGCTGTCGTTGTGCTTGTGCTCTTTGGGCGCGGCAAAGTGGCCTCGCTGATGGGCGAAGTCGGCAAGGGCATCACCGCCTTCAAGAAGGGCGTGAACGAGAGCAAAACCGAGATCGAAGACCAATCGGCTGAGCCGGCCGCCGCACGCGATGTGACGGCGGACGACAAGGACAAAGCCTGAGGCGCGGGGAGCCTTGCGCTCCCTGCCCCGGCGCTGACCGCATATGTTCGACATCGGTTGGACCGAACTGATGATAATCGGGATCGTGGCGTTGATCGTCGTGGGCCCGAAAGACCTGCCCGTTATGTTTCGCTCGCTCGGGCGTTTCACGGGCCGGTTGCGCGGTATGGCGCGCGAGTTTAGTCGCGCGATGGATGACGCCGCCGACCAGGCAGGCGCCAAGGATCTCGCGCGGGACCTGCGCGGCCTGTCAAATCCGCGCTCCGCGGCCACGCAATCCTTCAAGAAGGCGGCCGGTCTCGACGATATCCCGACCTCGCTCGACGATCTGGTCGATGAAGACGCCAAGGGGGGGTCTGCGGCTGCGTCGAAGGCGGCAGCGTCGTCCGACGCGCCGGAGAAAGCCTACGGGAAGCACACTCAGGCGCTGGCCGAGGAGCGCGCCGCGCAGGCCCAGGCCCGTCGTGACGACGCAGTCCGACGCGCCAATGAGCGCTCTGCGAGCTTCAAGGGCTTCGATCAGCCTGAAGCGGCAACCTCGGCGGCGCCAGAGGCCGACGCGAGCGCCACCAGCGACGAGGCGACCGGGGGCAAAGCATGAGCAGCGACCGCACCACGGATGCCAATGCCACCGATGAGATCGAAGACTCCTCGGCGCCCCTGATCGAACATCTCGCTGAGCTGCGGACGCGCCTGATCCGCTCTGTCCTGGCGTTTTTCCTGGCGATGTGTGTCTTCTTCATCCCTGTCGGCGGGGGGGATTTCCTGGCGACGAAGGTGCTGTACTTCGTGCTGCAGCCGGTGTGCTCGATCCTTGAGGCCAATGGTCAGACGTGCAACCTCGTCTTCCTGGCACCGACGGAATATTTCTTCCTGCTGATCCGTATCTCCCTGATCTTCGGCTTTGCGATGGCCTTTCCGATTATCGGGTTCCAGATGTGGCGGTTCGTGGCGCCGGGCCTCTACCGCTCTGAACGCAACGCTTTCCTGCCCTTTCTTGTTGCGTCGCCGGCCCTGTTTCTGGCGGGGGCCGCCTTTACGCATTACGTCGTCACGCCTCTTGCGATGCAGTTCCTGATCGGCTTCGCCGATTTTGCCCCCCAGGTTGTGGACACGGTGGCCGGAGACGCCGCCCAGGGCGAGGCGACACGCAGCGAGCCGACGATTACGTTCCAGGCCCGCATGCAGGACAGCCTGGATCTGTCACTCAAGTTCATCTTCGCGTTCGGCCTGTGCTTTCAGTTGCCTGTTCTGCTGACGCTTATGGGCAAGGCGGGGCTTGTCTCGGCCGATGGACTGCGCCAGATGCGCAAATACGCGATCGTCGGGATCCTCACACTCGCCGCCTTGATCACACCGCCGGATGTGATCACCCAGGTGATCCTGTTCACCGTGGTCTACGCCCTCTACGAGATCTCGATCCTGCTGGTGGTGCGCGTCGAGAAGACGCGCAACGCGGAACTGAAGGCCCAGGGTCTCCTCGACGAAGACGAAGAGACTGCGTGACCCACGAGACGGCAGCCACGACCGAAACGGCGCTCCTGAGGATCGCCGCAGCGCTGGAGCGCCTGGCGCCGCCCGATGCCGACCCACCGAGCTTCGAGACCGCCTCGGCGTTTGTCTGGCACACGGAACCGGACAGGCTGGCGCCTGTCCCGGATGTATCGCGGGTCGACATCAGCCTGCTGGTTGGGATCGACCGGACACGCGACACACTCCTGGCCAACACCCGCCAGTTTGCCCACGGCCTTCCTGCGAACAACGCACTGCTCTGGGGCGCGCGCGGCATGGGCAAATCCTCGCTGGTAAAATCCGTTCACGCGGCGATCTGCGCTGACGCGCCCACGCTGAAACTCATCGAAGTCCAGCGAGAGGACCTGCCCTCGTTCGGCCGGCTGCTCAGCCACCTCGGCGCGCAATCATTCAGGTTTTTGCTTTTCTGCGATGATCTGTCCTTTTCGCATGACGACGAACACTACAAGTCGTTGAAGGCGATCCTGGATGGTGGGATCGAAGGACGTCCAGAGAATGTCCTCTTCTACGCCACATCCAACCGGCGCCACCTGATGCCCCGTGACATGGTCGAAAACGAACGGAGCACCTCGATCAGCCCTTCCGAGGCGACCGAGGAGAAGGTTTCACTTTCGGACCGGTTTGGCCTCTGGCTGGGCTTTCATCCCTGCAGTCAAGACGAATACCTCACAATGATCCAAGGCTATTGCAGGGCCTATGGTGTCAAAGTGAAGGACAGCGAGCTCCGCGCGGAAGCCATTGAATGGCAGGCGACACGAGGGGCCCGATCCGGTCGGGTCGCCTGGCAGTTTTTTATCGATCTCGCAGGGCGCACTGGCATCGTCCTCAGCGCTCCAGCCAATCCGCAAGGATAACCCTACGGCGCAACGCAAAAGTCTTTTCAAAGACTTTTGCAAATCTCTTGCTTCAAGAGATTTTCGTCAGACCAAACGATGATCGTAGTCGGAGACAAGAAGACGGTGCGGGGCCTCGTCCTCGACAACCTTTGCAAAGCGTCCGATCGGCTCATGAAACACGTTGTCGGTCACATCATCATTGACAGTGGACACCTCTCCGATGAGCACGTCTCCACCTTCGCCCCAGAACGCATGCCAGTCGCCAGGCATGAGAGTCACACTCTCTCCTGGAGCGAGACGTAGCTTCTCACCGGGGGCATAGGCGTGCTGTAGGCCATCGCAAAAGACGTGCCCACCGCGGTCCTCTGCGAAACCGCCCGCCGCGTCGGACCCGAAGAGCTCTACGACCAGCGTTGCGCCGCCACGATTGATGATATCTTCAGCCTTGACGATATGCGTATGCATCGGGCTCAGCTGGTCCTGTCTCGAGATGAGGAGCTTCTCGGCATAGCACATCCCTCCTCCTCGCTTGAGGTCTTCGAGCCGTCCATTGCGCAGCGTGAAGAGAAAGAGCCCCATCGCATCGAAATCACCGGCTCCATAGTCTGTGATATCCCAACCCAGGCGTGCGTCGATGATCCCTTTCGCCTCATGGCGGCGGGCCTGGAACTCGTCCGGTGTCCAAGCAGAAAAAGGAGGAAGAACAAAACCGTGGGCAGCAATCATCTCCTGTGCCGACGCCATGATGGCGTTGATCTCCGACCGCTTCATGGTGCGTTCCTTCCGTCGGGCCCAGCGTGTCAGGCCGAGCGCAATACCTGCTTGGGACCCGACGCCTGCCATGCCGCCACCGCCCGCCCGAACGCGGAAAAGAGTGGCCGCGAGACCGGATCCTCAGCCGCTCTATATTCCGGATGCCACTGGACAGAAAGGGTGAACCCCGGCGCTCCCTCGACATAGATGGCTTCCGGCGTGCCGTCCGGTGCGGTCCCGTCGATCACAATCCCGCGGCCCGGCGCCTTGATGCCCTGCCCGTGCAGCGTGTTCGTCAGGACCTCCGTCGCGCCAAACACCTGGTTGAAGGGTCCTCCCTCGGTCAGGCGCACCTTGTGGCGCAGGGCAAATTTCTCCTCCAGAGTCCCGTCGGGCGGCATACGATGGTTCATGCGCCCGGGCAGATCCCGGATTTCGGGATAGAGGGTGCCGCCCATGGCAACGTTGACCTCCTGAAACACGCGGCACACGCCGAGGAAGGGCTGACCGCGCGCCACGAGCGCTCGGATCAGCGGCAATGTGACTGCGTCGCGCGCGCGATCGAAGGTGCCGTGGGCATCGGTTTCGGCTTCGCCATATTCCTCGGGATGTATATTGGGGCGCCCGCCGGTGAAAAGAAATCCGTCGCATGTCTCCAGCAAGTCGTCGATACGCACGAAACGGGGATCCGGCGGAACGAGCAGAGGCGTGGCGTCCGACACGAGCGAGATCGCCTCGGAATTCATAGTACCGCCCGCGTGGGCAGGGTACTCGTCGTTGATCAGGTGATGGTTGCCGATGATTCCGACGACCGGACGCGCCATGTGATCCTCCTAGGTTGCCGCCTTTGTCGCAGGGCAGGCGTATAAAAACAATGACCCCTCCGGTGCAAACGCTCTCATTCGCATCACATGCTGTTTTATGCGCCACCCTGCACAGACGTCGTGCGGCCGGTACGCGGATCGCGCGCGCGCCGGCAGCGCTCCGAGCAATAGCGGACCTCGTCCCAGACGGCGGCCCATTTCTTGCGCCAGCTGAACGGCTTGCCACAGGTGACGCAAATCTTCTCGGGAAGGTCGCCCTTCTTGCGGTGCTTTGGCATCAGAGGTCGAACTTGAGTTGAGTGGCGGGTCGGGCCGGGGATGGGACGGCAGCGGACGCCCCGGCATCGGCGGCGGAGGGCGCGGGATCGGTGGCGGAGGGCGTGGGATCGCGCTGAAACCGCATCGGCACACCGGGCTCCTTGCGACTGGCGTGGCGCGCGACGAGGCGATCGGCTTCGGCACGGAACGCAGGGCCGCGCCGAACGGCCCAGACACGGACGGAGGCCTCCTTGGCGGAGGACGCCACGTCGACGATCGGCTCGGGGTATTGCCGTCCGAGGAGACGTGCGGCCCCGTCCCAGCGCCACGGCTCCTGCAAATGCGCGTCCGGGACCTCCGCGAGCTCGGGAACCCAGCGGCGGGTGAAGACGCCCGTCGGATCCTGATCGCGGCCCTGCTTGACGGGGTTGTAGACGCGCACGGTGTTCATGCCCGTGGTCCCGGATTGCATCTGGGTCTGGGGCCAGTGGATGCCCGGCTCATAATCGGTGAAGGCCCGGGCCAGCACCGGTCCCGTCGCGCGCCAATCGAGCCACAGGTGATAGGAGGCGACCGCCATCAGCATGGACCGCATGCGAAAGTTCATCCACCCCGTGGCCCAGAGCGCTCGCATGCAGGCGTCGACGAAGGGCAGACCAGTCTGACCGCTGCTCCAGGCCGAGAGCCGCGCTGCGTCGGGCGTGGCGGGGCGCAGATCCTCATAGGCGGAGTGCAGGCAATGGGTCTCGATCCGGGGCGCATCTTCGAGCTTCTGCGTGAAGTGATCGCGCCAGGCGAGCCGGGACAGGAACGACCGCAAGGCGCCGGACCACCCCTCCCGCGTGCCCTTCACTTCCGCCAGACGGCCAAGGGCGGCCTGATGCGCCTCGCGGCCAGAGAGCGTGCCCAGGGCCAGATGCGCGGAGAGCCGCGAGCAAGCCCACTCGCCCGTAAGGGGCGAAGACATGTCGCGCCGATAGGTGCGGCCGCGCTCGGTGAGGAACGAACCAAGAAGCGTCAGGGCAGCGGGGCGCCCGCCGGGCTGACGCGCACGGATCGGATCATGGGCCAGGCCGAGCGCGGCAGCGGTGGGCAGCCGGCCGGGGTCAACCCCGCCGGGCGCGGAAAGCGCTTGCGGCGCGGGCAAGGCTGGCGATCGGAAGAGGCGCTCGCGGCGGCCGGCCCAGCCATCGCGACTGCCCAGGCGGCGCACCACGCCGGATTGCGCGAGCTCGTCCCAGGGCAGGCCCGCCTCCCGCGCCCAGGCCGCGACGCGGCGGTCGCGCGCAAAGGTCCACAGGTTGCCCGTCTCCTCATGGCTGATCAGGCGGGTCGCGCCGGTCTCCTGCGCCAGCTTCTGAAACACCCGGACCGCGTCGCCCACACGCACAGTCAGAGGAAGGCCGATCTCGGCGAGATCTGTGCGGAGCGCCTCGAGGCACTCGGCCGTAAAGGCGTAGTGCCGCGCCGAGGTGTCGGGCAGCGCCCAATACTCTGGCTCGACGATATAGACCGGCAGGACAACCGCACCGGTCTCCGCCACAAGGTGCGCGGCATGGGTCAGCGCCGGGTGATCCGTGATGCGCAGATCGCGTTTGTACCAGAGCAACAGTGTCATACCGAGGGACGTAGCCGGGCCACGCGCGCGGCCAAGGGCCATTCGCCCGACGGACCGCGCGAGCGATGCACGCGGCGCGATCCGGCGGCATGCCGGTGCAGAAGCGCGCCCGAGCCACAGCTGAAGACGCCGGGGCGGGTGTATTGGCGCGTGCGGTCGCCCCCCCCGCCGCCGGAGCAGAGGCACTCACCCGGTCGGGTGAAGCAATGCAGGCCTTGTGCCGCCACGTCAGCTGTCACAAGGTGGTGTCCGG
>JBCCYI010000092.1:0-16342 GCA_039189975.1 Pseudomonadota bacterium | reverse complement strand
TCGGCCGGGAAATCCTCCAGCGCGGTACGGTGCTGCATCCCGGCGTTGTTGACCAGAATGTCGATGGCGCCCGTCTCCGCCTCGAACGCGTCGACGGCGGCGCGGACGGCCCCGTGGTCCGTCACGTCAAAGACGAGCTCATGAACGCGCGCGCCCGTGTCCCGCAGCTCCTGCGCGGCCGCCGCCAGCTTCGCCGCATCGCGCCCGTTCAGCACGACCTCGGCCCCGGCGGCAGCCAGCCCGCGCGCCAGAGCAAAGCCGATCCCCTGGCTCGACCCCGTGACCAAAGCGCGTTTGCCCGCGAGGGAGAATAAGTCCGACATTCCGATCTTCCCTGGAATTCACCCGGCGTTCCGGGATTTCTATTGCGACGTGAACTGCGACCTTGAACCGTGGCAGCGTTACCGATACCATGTTACCGGTATCACAAGTTGTCAACCGGGAATCGCAGACCATGTCCAAACCGATCATCTTGCAGGCCGGGCCCTACCCGGACTGGGACCAAACCCCGCTGGACGCGGCGTTTGACGCCAAGCGTCTCTTCGACGTTCCGGACCCCGCCGCGGTGATCGCAGAGTTTGGCCCTCAGGCGCGCGGCATCGCCACGCGCGGCGAGATTGGCGCCGATGCCGCGCTCATCACGGCCTGTCCGAACCTGGAGATCATCAGCGTCTACGGCGTCGGCTATGACGCGGTGGACATCGCGCTTTGCCGCGAGAAGGGCATCCGCGTGACGAATACCCCCGATGTGCTGACGGGCGATGTCGCCGACCTTGGCGTGGCGATGATGCTCTGCCAGTCGCGGGGGATGATCGGCGCGGAGGCCTGGGTGCGCACTGGCGATTGGGCCGCCCACGGGCTCTACGACCTCAAGCGCCGGGTCTTCGGGCGCAAGGCGGGGATCCTCGGCCTCGGGCGGATCGGGTTCGAAGTGGGCAAGCGGCTCACCGGCTTCGACATGGACATCGCCTATACCGACATCGCCGCCAAGGACTACGCTGGCGACTGGACCTACCTGCCCGACGCCAAAGCGCTGGCCAAGCACGCCGATTTCCTCTTCGTCACGCTCGCCGCCAGCGCGGAAACGCGCCACATCGTCAACCGGGAGATCATCGAGGCGGTCGGCCCCGACGGCATGATCATCAACATCTCCCGCGCCCCGAACATCGACGAAGACGCGCTGATCACGGCGCTCTCCTCCGGCGCGCTCGGTGCCGCCGCGCTTGATGTGTTCGAGGGTGAGCCCGCGCTCGACCCCCGTTTCCTCGACCTGCCCAACGTCCTGCTGCAGCCGCATCACGCCAGCGGCACGATCGAAACGCGCAAGGCGATGGGGCAGCTCATGCGCGACAACCTGACCGCGCATTTCGCCGGTCAGCCCCTGCCCTCCCAGGTTGTGTGAGGCCGCGATGAAAGCCCTGTCGATCCACGCCGCCAAAGACCTCCGCCTTGAGGAGCACCCCGACCCCACCGCCGGACCCGGCGAGGTCCTCGTGCGTCTGGAGGCGGGCGGCATCTGCGGCTCCGACCTGCATTACTTCAACCACGGCGGCTTTGGCACCGTCCGCCTGCGCGAGCCCATGATCCTGGGCCACGAGGTCGCCGGACGGGTCGAGGCGCTTGGCGACGGAGTGCGCGGGCTGGAGGTCGGCCAGCGCGTCGCGGTCTCCCCGTCGCGGCCCTGCGGGACCTGCACGTTCTGCCAGACCGGCGCACAGAACCATTGCCTGAACATGCGCTTTTACGGCTCCGCCATGCCATTTCCGCACATCCAGGGCGCCTTCCGGCAACTCCTTGTCGCCGATGCCAGCCAATGCGTCCCCACGACGCTGAGCGCGGGCGAGGCCGCGATGGCGGAACCCCTCTCCGTCGTCCTGCACGCGGCAAAACAGGCGGGCAGCCTCGCGGGCAAGCGCGTGCTGGTGACGGGCTGCGGCCCCATCGGCCTGCTCAGCGTCCTCGTCGCCAAAACCGCCGGCGCGCTGGAGATCGTGGCGACCGACATCGCCGCCTTCACCCTGCAAAAGGCGCAGTCCGTCGGCGCCCACAGGGTGTTCAACGTTGCCGACACGCCGGACGCGCTCGCGCCCTACGGCGCCGACAAGGGGCAGTTCGACGTCCTCTTCGAGTGCAGCGGGGTCGCCGCCGCTTTGGCGAGCGCGGTTCCCGCGATGCGCCCCGGCGGCACCATCGTGCAGCTCGGGCTCGGGGGCGATATGACGCTGCCGGTCCAGGCGATGACGGCCAAGGAGCTGACGCTGCGCGGGTCCTTCCGGTTCCACCACGAATTTGCGCTGGCCGTCGAAGCGATGCAGCGCGGACAGATCGACGTCCGCCCCCTGATCACGGAAACCCATCCGATGGACAACGCCCTCACTGCCTTCGAGAAGGCCGGTGACCGGACAAGCGCGATCAAGGTGCAGATCGCCTTTGCCGACGCACCCGCTGCCAGCCCCTAAAGCGTTTCGAGTTTTCGTTGAAACACCCGAGATCGCGTTTCGCGTTCGACCGAAGGGAGAGGCCGCGAACAAGCGATGCAATATGAACTCGAAACGCTATAGATCGACGCACGCCCCGGCGCCGCACCCCGGCCCCTCGGGCACCCACGGCGCAGGGACACCCACGGCCCATGGGCCGAAAGAACGCAGCGCGCCCGCATTGCGCGACCGTCGGCACTGGGTAACGCTGAGGGGCAACGCGACTCAACCATCAAGGGTCACTACGGGAAAGGACACAACCATGTTGAAACGCATCGGCGCGACCATCGCCGCGGGTCTGCTCGCCAGCAGCGCGGCGGCACAGGATCCCGCGCCAGAGGTCGGATACGGGTGGGAAAACAAGGATTCCGTCACCGGATCGAAGTTCATGGTGTCTGCGGCCAACCCGATCGCGGCCCAGGCGGGCTACGATGTGCTGGCCGAGGGCGGCACAGCCGTCGACGCGATGATCGCCGTCCAGCTCATGCTGAACCTCGTCGAGCCGCAATCGTCCGGCATCGGCGGCGGCGCGTTCATGCTCTACTGGGACGCCTCGTCCAAAACGCTCAACACCTTCGACGCGCGCGAAAAGGCCCCCGCGGCCGCCGTGCCGGAGCGGTTCCTTGATGAAAACGGCGAGCGCATGCCGTTCTCCGTCGCGATCTCGGGCGGGCAGGCTGTCGGCGTGCCGGGCATCCTGCGCCTCATGGAAGTGACCCATGCGCTCTATGGCAATCAGGACTGGGCGTCTCTCTTCGCCTCCACCATCCGCCAGGCGGACCAGGGCTTCGACGTGTCGCCGCGCATGGCGAACTCGATCCAGAGCACGGTGGACCGCGAGCGCCCGCTCGATGTCTTCCCCGGCGCCAAGGCGTATTTCTTCAATGAGGACGGCAGCCCCCTGGCCGCCGGAACGCTGCTCAAGAACCCCGAATTTGCGGAGACCCTGCGCATTCTGGCGCGCGAGGGGGCGGAGGCCTTCTACAACGGTCCGATCGCCGAGGATATCGTGGCCGCCGTCGCGTCGACCTCGATCGTCGAAAACAACATCACCGTGCAGGACATGGCCGACTATCGCGTCAAGGTCCGCCCCGCTGTCTGCGCCGATTACCGCGGCTACGACGTCTGTGGCATGGGTCCGCCGACCTCCGGTGGCCTGACCGTTGGGCAGATCCTCGGGATGCTCAACAGCTTCGACGTCACGTCCATCGGCTGGAACGCGGAATTCGCCCATCTCTACGCGGAGGCCGCAAAGCTGGCCTATGCCGACCGTGGGCTCTACATCGCCGATTCCGATTTCGTCGATGTCCCGACGCAAGGTCTGCTCGACGAGGGGTACCTGGCCGACCGCGCCAGCCTGATCGACCCCGAGGGTGCCAGCGAAAAGCGCGACGCCGGAGAGCCGCCGCACGACGAGACGCTGCTCTACGCCCCGTCGCAGAACCCGGACCGCCCCGGCACCAGCCACATCTCGATCCGCGACCAATACGGCAACGCCTTGTCGATGACGACGACCATCGAGACCTCCTTCGGCAGTCGGGTGTTCGTGCGTGGCTTTCTGCTCAACAACGAGCTGACCGATTTTGACCGCCAGCCAAAGTCCGGCGATCGCCTCGTTGCAAACCGGGTCGAGGGCGGCAAGCGGCCCCGCAGCTCGATGTCCCCGACGATCGTCATGAAAGATGGCGCGCCGTTCCTGATCATCGGATCGCCCGGCGGCAGTCGCATCATCAACTATGTGGCCAAAACGATCGTCGCCGTGATCGACTGGGGGATGGACCCGCAGGACGCGATTGAAACGGGCCACTTCCTGCACCGCAACGGCAGCACGCTGGACCTTGAGGAGAACACCGCCGCCGCCGGCTTCGCGGATCGTTTGGCGGAGCTTGGCCACAACGTCTCCGTTCAGGACCTAAACTCGGGCCTGCACGCGATCCTGATCAAGGACGGTACCTTGATCGGCGCCGCGGATCCACGTCGCGAAGGCGTCGCCCTCGGCCAGTAGGAGCGCCCGCCAGAAGGACGCGCGCGCGGGGCGCTCACGCGGGCCTCTCTCCCGGGACAAGGCCCAGAACCAGCAAAGAAAAAGGGCGCCTCCGGCGGGGGCGCCCTGTCTCATGAAACCGCCGCTTCTGGGCGGCGGGGGGCGGGTCAGGCGAAGGGGTCGTCGACGACGCCGACCAGAGGCGCCAGGAAGTCGCCCGTCTGGGGGTCCAGCGCGTCCTGATGGTGGCCGTCGAACACAACGACCGTCGCGTCGATGCTCGCCTGCGAGCCGTCGAAGAGGTCCAGATCGCGCGCATCGTCCACGTCCGACATCCCCAACGTCGCCGCAAAATACGTGCCGAGGTCCTTTTTGTCCTCCAGATACTGCTGGTCGATCGCCGTCTGCGCGTTGGGCTCCGAGGGGTCGCGCGCGCCGTTGATGATCGCCAGGATGAAGATCGGCACCGTGATCGCATCGTTCGTCTGCAACTCGTTGACCCAGAAATCGAAGCCCGCCTGGTCCGGCGCGCGGCCCAGCACATTGTTGTAGACAGCCGTCACAAACGCATCGACATCCGTCAGATTGCCATTGTTATCAAGCACATCGGCATAGGTCTCGCGCGTCTCGGGCTGGACGAAGAAGCTCTCGGCCATCTGTTCGAGCGTGAAGCCGAGGGTGAACTGATCGGCCCAATAGTAGAGGCCGATGGCGTCCGGAGCGCGGTCGAAATAGGCGATGTAGAGCTCGGTGATGCGGCCGAATTGCTCGGGCGCGACATCGGCCGCATTGTCGAAAATCGACAGCGGAAAGAGGCCATCGCCCGCGAAAAACGGGATCTCGGGGGTGAAATCGAGGGTCTCGATATTGACCAGACGGTCGGTCCCCTCGAAGGGATCGGCGCGGTTCAGCAGCGTCGGATTGTTCTGCGAGAAGGTCAGCGTGTAGCTCTCCTGCCGCCCCAGATAGACCGCCGTGTCCTCGCCCGCACCGCCGTTGACCGTGTCGTCCCCGCCGCCGCCCGTCAGCGTGTCGTTGCCGTCAAGACCCCGCAGGATCTCGGGCGCAGCGGTGCCCACCAGCACCTCGCCGCCTGGCCCGCCTTCGATGACCGGCGCGTTCGGCCCGTCCTCGATCGTCAGCCGCACCGTCGGGATCTCGCCGAAGAACCGCCCCTGGTCGAGCGTCCGCAGCGAAAACTCGACGAACTCGCTGGCTTCCTCCGCCCCGTCGGCAAGCACCTCGACATAGACGGTCGCCCTCGTCTCGTAGGGCTGAAACGTCACCTCGTTGGTCAGCAGGCGGTAATCCTGCCCGGCGGTCGCCGTCGCCGTCTGGGTGTCGACGGCGAAAGTCAGGCTCTGATCCGAGGGGCGCGACAGCTCCAGCGTGATCCCGACCCGCTCGCCGGTCTGCGGCGCTTCGTTGACCCACACGGGCGCGGCGTAGAGCGCACGGGGCGCCCCATCGAGATCGTCGTCGAAGATGAAGGCCCCCGCCGCGGTGGAGGTGACGCCCAGGCCGATGACGCCGCCCACCGGGTTCGACAGGCTCACAAAGACGGATTCGTCGCGCTCGTCCAGCGCGTCTCGGTCGGCCTCGACGAGGATCTCCGCGCTCGTCTCGCCGGGGGAGAAGGTGACGGTGCCCGAGCCGAAGCTGGCCAGAGAATTGTCGAGGTCCGGTTGCGTCGCCGTGCCGAGGCCGATGGCATAGTCGACCGTCACCACATCGTTGCTCGGCTCCGACAGCGAGACGGTGAACCGCATGAAATTGCTGAATTCTTCGATCGTGGACGCGCCCTGGATCGAGATCTCCGGCTGCGACGCGCTCTCAGTGTCGCGGATCTCGGCGTAGCCCACACTGTCGTCGAGCCCCACGGGCGTCGCGTCGGTCGGCGTCAGCCGCAGCGCAAACCACTCGTTCGCTTCCGCGACCGTGTCGCCCACAACCTCGACCTGCACGCTCGCGCGTGTCTGCCCCGCCTCAAAGACGACCTGACCGCTCTTGGCGATGTAATCCGACCCGGCCAGCGCCGTGCCATCCTTCGTGCTGAAGTCAAAGGTCATCCGCTCCGCCGCCGGGCGCGACAGCTCGATATCGAACTGCGCAACCTGCCGGCCGGAATTGCCCTCCACCAGCACCGGATCGCCGACGAAGAGCGCCAGGTTCGAGCCCGCGCCGTCATCGTCGAGGATGATTCCATTGGCCCGCAGCACCGGCTGGCCCGCGCCGAAGGTCGCGTTGGACGGGTCGTAAAGCTCCAGCGTCACGCCTTCGTCGACTTCGTCGAACCCGTCACGGTCGGCCTCGACGAGGATGGACTTGGTGGTCTCTCCCGCGGCGAAGGTCAGCGTGCCGTTGTTGGAAGACGAGGTCAGGCTGTTATCGATGTCGAAGTTCGTGGCCGTGCCGTCGAAGATGGTGCGGTAGTTGACCGTCACCGCATCGGCAAAGGGCTCGGAAAGGGACACCGTGAAGCGGATGAAATTGCTGAACTCTTCGATGGTCGCGCTGCCCTCGACGGAGATTTCCGGCAGGGCGGAGGCATCCGTGTCGCGGATCTCGGCGTAGCCGACGCTCCCCGTGAGGTCGATCGGCACGCCACTGCCGCTGCCCGCCGCGAGCGACAGCTTCAGCCCGAACCATTCGGCGGCTTCCGCGATCTGGTCGCCCACCACGGGCACCTGCACACTGGCGCGGGCCTGACCTTCCTCGAACGTCAGCGTCCCGCTGCGGGCGAGGTAATCCTGCCCGGCGAGCGCCGATCCGTCGAACGTGGTATAGTCAAAGCTGGTGCGCTGCGGCGCGGGGCGCGACAGCTCGATGTCGAACTGCGCGAGAAGGGTGCCCCCGTCGCCCTCAACGAGCACGGGATCCCCGACAAAGAGGGCGACGTTGGCGCCCGGCCCGTCGTCGTCCAGGATGAACCCGGTCGCGCGCAACGCCGGCTGCCCGGCGCCGAAGGTCGCGTTCGACGGGTCGAAGAGCTCCAGCGTCACCGCTTCGTCGAGCTCGTCAAAGCCGTCGCGGTCGGCCTCGACGAGGATCGACAGCTCCGTCTGGCCGGGGCTGAACTCCAGCACGCCGTTGTTGGACGTCGAGGTCAGATTGTTGTCGATGTCGAAATTGGTGGCGCTCTGGTCGTAGAGCGTGCGGTAGTTCACGCTCACGGCATCGGCAAAGGGCTCCGAGAGCGAGACGGTGAAGCGGATGAAATTGCTGAATTCCTCAACACTCGCGCTGCCCCGCACCGAGATCTCCGGCAGGGACGAGGCGTCGGTGTCGCGGATCTCGGCGTAGCCGACGCTGTCGGCGGCGTCCGAATAGCGGCCCGTGGTGTCCGTGAGCTTCAGCCCGAACCATTCCGCCGCTTCCGGCACCGTGTCGCCAATGATCGGGACCTCGATCGTCGCCGCGGTCTGGTTGGCGGACATCACCAGCGTGCCCGACGTCGCCTGGTAATCCTGGCCGGCCAGCGCGCTGCCGTCGATGGTGGTATAGTCGAACCGCGTCGCCTCGGACGGGGCCCGGGACAACACGATGTCAAACCGCGCGACCTTCGTGCCGCTGTCGCCCTCGATGATCACCGGATCGCCGACGAAGAACGCGTCGTTGTTGGTCACGCCGTCATCGTCGAGGATCACCCCCGCCGCGCGCAGCACGGGCGCGTCGCCGGTGAAGGTGCCGTTGGTCGGGTCGAAAAGTTCGAGAACGACGTGCTCGTCCACCTCGTCGAGCCCGTCGCGATCCGCCTCCACGAGAATGGAGAGCGCGGTCGTCCCCGGATCGAAGGTCACCGTCCCGTTGTTGCTCGTGGAGGTAAAGCTGTTGTCGATGTCGAAATTGGTGGCCGTGCCATCATAGAGCGTGCGGAAATTGACCGTCACGGGCACGTTCGACGGCGCGTCGAGCGCGAGCCGAAACTCAATAAAATTACTGAACTCCTCAATGGAACTCACACTATCGGTAATGGAAATGACAGCTGTCATTCGAATCCCCCACGATCCAATTTTCTGAGCCAAACCATAGGGTCAGCGCGGAATGAACGGCAAGCGCCCGTGTGGACCTTACGTCAGAAAAATGCGGTTGCGCCCCGCGGTGCTGGCCCTTCACCACGGGCCGTGCCAGCCGCACAAGACCCCGCTGGCCGCCACCTAGTGTGCGTCCGGTCGGGACTGCCTCCGCGTGGCGCAGCCCCCGCGAGACGTGCCCGATACCGGCACGCGCGGCACGGGCGTCCCGAGTTGCGGCTCAGGGGATCTTCCTGCCCTGCGCCTTGAGGGTGCGGATCGTCGCACGCAGCTCCGCCTCCGCCGCGTCGCGCGTGCGCTGCGGGCAGCCGCGCCAATAGTCGATGCGCGCGCGTAGCGTCTCCATCGCGCCCGGCAGGTCCGCCTGGGCCGCCTGGCTCGACAGAAACGCCCGCGTCAGCAGAGACCCCGTCGCGCCAAGATCGACATAGCGCGCCAGCGTCAGATCCGCCGAGATCGGCAGGGTCGTGTCGTCGATGGCGCCCACACCCGCGATGTGCAGCGGCATGCCGCGTTCGGTGACCATCCGGCAGGTCTGCGCAAAGATCGGGCTCAGGAGGACGTCGTAGCGGCTCCCGACCCCGCTCGACAACATCAGATCCGTCAGGCCGAAGTGAATCTCGTCGACCCCCTCCAGCGCCAGAAACTCCGGCACCCGGAAGAACGCCGCCGCGGTCTCCACGAGCAGCGTCACGCGGGCGCGCCCGGCCACATGGCCGACAAACGCCTCCGCCTCCGCGACCCTGTGGAAGTAGGGCAGCATCAGCGTCCGCGCGCCCTGCCCGATCAGCCGCTCGATCTGCGGGGCACTGCCATCGTGGATCGGATCCACTCGTGCAAAAACCTCCGCCCCGGAGACATGTGCCGCAAACGCCGCAACGCTGGCCTCATCGTGCACCGACACCCGCGTCCCCATATTGGGCTGCCGCTCGGATTTGCCCAGCACCTCCAGGTCCGGCCCGACACGGTCGACGCCCGCCCGCGCCGCGGCCTGTGCCTCCTCCAGCGCATCCGTCATCAGCGTCAGCGCGAACCCGGCCCGCGCGTCCCGCTCCCGATCTCCCGCGGCCCAATGCCGGTCCCAGGCCGTCAGAATCTCCGGTGCCGTGTGCGTCGCCGCGCGGCCCTCCGCGGGCCTCGGCCCGAGATCCGCGCCCGCGATCCCCCGCAGCACGTCTCCGGCCGCGCGCGGAAAGGACGTCGGCAGGTCGAGGTCTTCAAACGCCGCCCGCAGCACCTCCATTTCCTGCGCAAAGCGCGTGGCATCCACGGGCATCCAGGGCAAGCTGCGGCCGGCGCGCGCGGCCAGATCCGCATTGACCTCCGACAGCACCTCCAGCACCTCCGGCAACAGGCCGGCGCGCTGTGCGGCCAGGCACATCAGCGCCAGATTCGCGTTGGTTACCTTGGACGCCGCGATCTGCAGCAATTTGATCTGCGCCGCATCGCCAAACCGCACCGCGGGAGCGCGTATGCGAAACGCCACCCCGTCCAGAAACGCCAACGGCGCGGCACAGCCCCCGGCGACCAACAGCAGGGGCAAGGTCCCGTCGCCCGGCGGCAGGCCAAAGATCGACGCATCCACCACCGTGTCGCGCCCCGCCGCGAACTGGGCCTCGATCTCGGCACAGACACCGCGTGGCACCGGGTTCGCGTCGACGTACACGACGCCCGTCTCCCGTCCGCGCGCCAGCGCTCCGACACGCTGCGCCACGCTCAGCGCCACATCCGACGGCGCGATCGTCAGGATCACATCGGCCTCGGCCACCAGCTCCGCCAGCGTGTCCACGCAGCGCAGGCCCGCCCGCGCCGCTCGGGCCTCTGTCGCGCCGCTTCGGCCGGCAACGCACGTCACCACGTCGCGCCCCGCGCCCACCAGCGCCCGCCCGACGGCGGCGCCCATCGCTCCCACGACCGGGAGGCCCACGCAGGGCTCCCTCTCGCGCGACTGCTCAACTCCAGACACTGGCACTCTCCCCATGACACCCCGGGCGTACTTGCCCGCGGGCACCGCTCCCGGGACACCCGCCGCCGGGCCGTCCCTCACCCATCGGACACCATCGCGTGGAACTGATGCGCGATGGCCTCGTGCGCGCAAAGCGCCGTGATCCCCTTCATCCGCTCCAGCGCGTCGGTCCAGACCGGGCCGGCATACGCCGCCCGCGCCGCACCGAGCGTTTGCAGAACCGCGGCCTCGCTCCGCTCCCGCACGATAAAGGGGTAATCCGCCCCCAGGATCTTCAGCGCATCCGTCTCCCCGGCATCAAAGAGCACCGGACAGCCGCAATAGGCCGCCACAAACCCCTTGGTGAAAGGCTTCGCAATCACGGCATCCGTAGCCATGTCCCGATTTCGAACGCAATAATGAAAGCTGTGACGGGCAAATTCCGGCAGGTGCGCGCCCATCTCGGCGACATTGGCGATGCCGAACGCCGCAACATGCCGGCCGATCTCTTCGGTGCGGAACATATTGTCCAACAGGCCGAAATAGGCCGCCGAGAACGGGCGGTCGGGCGCGGGGCGGACATCAAGCAGGCGATCGTCGATCGCCGGGTGGATCAGCGCCACATGGTCCGGCCGGGACGCCGTCGCCAGCAGCCCGCGGATCGTGTCGGCCCCCGCGAACGACATCGCAACATGGACATCGGGCCGGATGTCGAGACAGCGCCGGTGGTCGGCATCGACGTAATCCAGACACGTCAGGGCGCCCCGCGCGCGCAACGCATCGAGCAAGCCCTGCCCCGCGCGCAGTGCCGCCCATTTCGTGAAGAAAACGACAGCCCCCCGTGGCACCCGGCGCGCCCACAGCGCCTTGCCCAGCCTGCCGTGCGGCAAGGCCGTTTGGCGGCAGCGGTACCGCTCGCCAAACGACTGCGCGAGGATCCGCGCCATCTGGACGGACCGCTTCTCCGTACTGCCGATCCCGCGTCGGTTGTCGCACACGACGAAGACAACGTCTCGCGGGCGCTGTCCTGCTCTCTTCAAACCCTGGTTCAAAGGCTGATCCCATCCCACTGGAGCGCCCGCGCGCCGGTCTCGCGCACGCGGCCAGTTACATCGCGCCGGGCCGCGCGACAACACACGGCCACGCGCGCCGCCGTTTCCGCCAGCGAAGATGCGGCAAGGCACCACACTCGCAGGGCAAGAGAGACGCAATTCCAGCAAGATAGGCGACGTGCGGCACGGCGCCTCCGCGTCTGGCAGCCGCACGCTCATTATAATGTCCGACAAAATCGTTGATTATGTCGGACATTAATGCCAGCCTATCCGTCACCTGCAATCGACGGACGGGGCCGCGCTTGACACGACTTGCTCCAGACATGGCCGACATCGGCTTCGAGACCCTTCCGGCGAAGTGTTCCAGCCGCGATGTGCTGGAGGCGCTGACCCGCGCGGTCGAGGCCAACGGCCTGTCCGTTGGGGACAGGCTGCCGCCCGAGGTGGAGATCGCCCGCAGCCTCGGCATCAGCCGCGCGAAGGTGCGCGAGGCGCTGACGTCCTGGCAGAACATGGGCATCGTGACGCGCAACAAGAAGGCGGGCACGCGTCTGGCGGCGGAGGTGTCGTCGAACGCGATCCACCTGCCGGTCACGCTGAAACTGGAGGCCGAGAGCCTGCTGCGGACCCACGCCGTGCGCCGCCCCCTGGAGGTGGAGGCCGTGCGGCTGGCCGCGCTGAAGGCGACGGAGCAGGACAAGCGGGTCATCATGGCGCGCGCACGCGAGTTGATGGCGGTCCATGCGGCGGAGGAGGACTGGCGCCAGGCCGACCACCGGTTTCACGAGGCGCTGCACGCCGCGTCGGGTAACCCTCTGTTTGGCCAGCTTATTCACCAGATCCAGCAGGGCTTCAACGAGGTCTACGAGGCGCCCTTTGGGCAGCCGCATCTTGGCGCGGCGTCGATCCCGATGCACCTGCCGATGGCCGAAGCCGTCGTTCGGGGCGACGCGGAGACGGCCGGCGCGCTCATGCGGGACATTCTGGACCGCGTCGAAGCCGAAATCCGCACGATCATGAGGCTCTGAATGTCCGACGACCTTGATCTCGCGACCCACCTCGCGGCCGTCCTCGACGACCCCTACGGCGCGATCGCGCCCCCGATCGCGCAGACGTCGCTCTTCAGCTTCGACAGCTACCAGGCCTTCGAAGACAGGATGGCCGCGCGCACCGATCAGGCCATCTACACCCGGGTCCAGAACCCGACCGTGCAGGCCTTCGAGACGCTGATGGCCCGGGCGGAGGCGGGCGCGGCGGCGGTGGGCTTTGCCTCGGGCATGGCCGCGATCTCCTCGTCGCTGCTGGCGTTCTTGCAACCGGGGGACCGGGTGGCCTGCGTCGAGCATGTCTATCCCGACACCTACCGGTTCATGGAGCGGATGCTGCGGCCCTTCGGCGTTGAGGTCGACTACCACCCGCAGGCGGCTTTTGAAGACGATCCCGATCTGCTCAAGGATGTCGCGGTCGCCTATCTTGAGAGCCCGAGTTCGGTGGTTTTCCGGCCGCTGAACCTGCCCAAGGTCGCTGAGCATGCGCGCCGCCACGGCACGCTGACGATGATCGACAATTCCTGGGCCACCCCGGTCTTTCAGCGGCCGCTGACCCTCGGGATCGACCTCGTGCTGCATTCGGCCTCCAAGTACATCTCCGGCCATTCGGACACGGTCGCGGGTGTGGTCGTGTCCTCCCAGGCCCATATCGACCGGATACGCGACCTGACCCTGCCCCTGCTCGGCGCCAAGCTCGCGCCGTTCGAGGCGTTCCTGCTCACGCGCGGCCTGCGCACGCTCACTGCCCGGATGCGCCAGCACGAGGCCACGGCCAATCTCTTTGTCGACCGGCTCGCCCGCCTGCCGCAGGTGCGCCGCGTCAACGCGCCGGGCGCCAACGACGTGCCGGGGCTGACCGGGCGCTCCGGGCTGCTGTCGGTCGAGTTCGACGACTCGGTCGACATCCCCCGCTTTTCGGACGCGCTGCGGCACTTCCGTCTGGGGGTGAGCTGGGGCGGCTTCGAGAGCCTCGTGCTGCCCGCGCGGGTCGGCCTCGCGCAGGCCGGCGCGCAGAACTCCATGCAGAAATTCGGCGTATCGCCGAACCTCGTGCGCCTCAGCCTCGGGCTCGAGGACGCCGAAGACCTTTGGGCGGACTTCACCACCGCCCTCAACGAGAGTGCCGCCTGACCGGACGGCATCACCACAACGAAAGGGAAGGAACCATGAAAAAACTGCTTCTGGGAATGTCCGCCGCGACGGCGCTCCTGGCCAACGCGGCCCTGGCGGAGACCAATCTGAAACTGGTCGAGGTCATCACCAGCCCCGAACGCACCGAGGTGCTGGAGGGGCTCGTCGCCGCGTTCGAAGCCAACAATCCCGATGTGTCGGTTGAGATCGTGTCCCTGCCCTGGGGCAGCGCCTTTGAGAAGCTCGCGACCATGGTGGCCGGCGGCGACATCCCCGACGTTGTCGAGATGCCCGACACCTGGGCGGCGCTCTATGCCGGGTCGGGTCAGCTTGCGAGCCTCGCGGGCCATGTCGGCGAGTGGGAGCACGGCGCCACGCTGACGGACAAAACGGTCGCCATGGGCAGCCAGGCGGGCGATTTCTACATGATCCCCTACGGCTTCTACCTGCGCGCAATGTTCTACAACAAGAAGCTCCTGGCCGAGGCCGGTGTCGACAGCCCGCCCGCGACGATGGAAGAATTCATGGCCGCCTCCGCCGCCGTCTCCGAGCTGGAGGGCAAGTATGGCTATTGCCTGCGGGGCGGTCCGGGCGGCACCAACGGCTGGATCATGTTCGCCGCCGCGATGAACGGGACCAATGCGTTCTTCACCGAAGACGGTCAGAGCCGGATCAACGAGCCGGGCTCCGTCGAGGGGATCCAGTTCATGATCGACATGTACAAGAACGGCTACGCCCCGCGCGATGCCGTGAGCTGGGGCTTTAACGAGATCGTGGCCGGGTTCTACTCCGGCACCTGTGCGTTCCTCGATCAGGACCCCGACGCGCTCATTGCCATCGCCGAGCGGATGCCGGCGGAGGATTTCGCGGTGATCCCGATGCCCGTGGGCCCCTCCGGCAAGGCCTTCCCGACGATCGGCTTCGCGGGCTGGTCGGTCTTTAGCGCGACCGAGCACGAGGCGGAATCCTTCGACCTCGTCGCGGCGCTCTCCTCGCCCGAGGCCAACGCCACCTGGGCCAAGCGCGTCGGAGTGATCCCGATCCACAAGGGCGCCGACCAGGATCCCTACTTCCAGACCGAGCAATTCGCGGGCTGGTTCGAGGAGCTCAACGGCGAGCAGTACGAGCCGACGACCATGCCGACCTACCTCGAGCAATGGGGCTATTTCGCGAGCACCGTACTTTTGGAGACGAGCCAGGAAGCTCTTCTGGGCCAGCGCTCCGCGCAGGACGTCGCGGACGAATGGGCCGAAATGCTCACGGATGAATACGGCAAGTGGCAGGCAAAGCAGTGATTGCCCGCACCCATAAAACCGTCGTGTCCGGGGATCCCCGGGCACGACGCTCGCTCTACCTGCAATACATGGTCGAGCCGTTTTACTACCTTGCCCCGTCCATTCTCTTGATTGGCGCGGTGATGATGATGCCGCTCATCATCGGCATTTCCTATTCCTTCCAATCCATTGAACTGCTGAACCCATTCAAGACCGGCTGGGTCGGCTTCGAGAATTACGCCGAACTCTGGGGCGACCGGAAATTCTGGATTGCGCTCGAAAACACTGTCTTCTGGACGTTCTGGTCCATTGCCTTTCAATTCCTGCTCGGATTGGGCCTCGCGCTGCTCTTGAATACGCAATTCTACGGCAAGCGCCTCTTTCAGGCCCTCGTCTTTCTGCCCTGGGCCGTGCCGACCTTCCTGTCCGCGCTGACCTGGGCCTGGCTCTTTAACCCCGTCATCGGCCCGCTGCCCCATTGGCTGGCGGCCCTCGGTGTCCTGTCGGAGCCCTACAACATCCTCGGCGATCCCGCCCTCGCGATGTGGGGGCCGATCACCGCCAACATCTGGTTTGGCGTGCCGTTTTTCGCCATCACGCTGCTGGCTGCGCTGCAATCCATCCCCGGAGAGCTCTACGAGGCCGCCGAGATCGATGGGGCCACGCCCTGGCAGAGCTTCACCAAGATCACCCTGCCGTTTCTGGCGCCGATGATCGCGATCACGGTGATGCTCCGCACCATCTGGATCGCCAATTTCGCCGATCTGATCTACGTGATGACGGGCGGCGGGCCCGCCAATTCGACGCAGATCCTCTCGACGTACATCTTCACCACGGCGTTTCGAAAGCTCGACTTCGGCTATGCCTCGACCATCGCGGTGGCGCTGCTGGCGATCCTTTTGGTCTACGCGGTTTTGCTGCTCTGGCTGCGCCGCAAGCTGGTGAAGATCTGAGCCGATGCCCGCCGTTCGCCGCGCCCACCCGGCTCTTACGATCGGGAAATATGCCGCCCTCGCGTTCTACCTGATCTTTGCGCTCTTTCCGCTCTATTGGCTGCTGAAGATCGCCGTCACGCCCGATGCGCTGATCTTCAGCGAAGGCACGCGGATGCTCCCCTCGGCGATCACCTGGTCGAACTTTTCGGCCGTGCTCTTTGCGACAGACTTTCTGGCCTATTTCAGCAACTCGCTCATCGTGTCGCTCGGCACGGCCGCCCTGACGACGCTGATCGCCGCGGGGGCGGGCTACGCCTTTTCGCGCTTCGTCTTCGCGGGCAAGAAGATCATCATCGCGGCGATGCTCGTCACCCAGATGTTCCCGCTGCTGATGATCATCGCCCCGATCTACAAGATCGTGGCCGACCTTGGCCTGCTGAACTCGCTCACGTCGCTGATCG